>CALHXW010000060.1 GCA_938040325.1 uncultured bacterium
GCTCAGCGAAGCTCAGCGACGCGCGCTGCAGGCCACCATGTCTGGGGTCATGCACGCCGTCTACACGCCCGATGAACGGGGCAGCGAACGCATCGAGCCGTACCTCAGCGCGGCGCTCGACACGCAGGTCAACGACCACTTCAACGAGGCCGTCGTGTTCTACGACGACGTCGGTGCGGTCGGTTTCCTGCACCTCTACGCGCGGCTCCGGAGGGTCGCGGGCCGCTCGATCGAGGTCATGCGAGCCAACATCGCCGTCGTCCCAAGCCACCAAGGCGTCGGACTGACCACCAGAGGGTTCACGCGCATCGCCCGGACCAGCCTTCGGCACTTCCTCGTTGCGCGACGACCGCGCTACTTCGTGGGCTCGACGCTCTCGCCGGTCGTGTATCGACTGATCGCCCGCCGTTGCCGTATCGTCGTCCCGGCGACGCGAACGGCCACACGCGAGGCGAACGCACTCTACGAAGCCCTCTTCGGAGACGAGCCGTTGGAAGACTACGGAGTCGAGGTCGGCGCATCGGAGTCCACGCGAGCTTGGATCGCCGACTCCACGGACCCAGCGATTCGCTTCTTCCTCGACCGAAACCCAGACTGGGCAGGTGGCTTCGGTCTGAACTTTGTGGCGCGGGTCAACGCAGCGGATGTGCCGTACGCCCTTGCGAGCAGCGGCCTCTGGCGTCTCGCCAGCCGACTGCGTCGGCGTCGGCGCTGACGATCCCGTCCGCGTGATCGCTCACGTGAGGCCCTGCGAGCCCGCTGGCGGCGTGATCGTCGCCGCGTGCGTTGGACCGCGCGCGGGATGTGGTGAATAAAGGCCGCCGGCAGCCGTAGAAACGTGCACGGCAGAGACACACGAGGGAGTGAAAATGCGGACGGCACTTGGATTTTTGATCGCGGCACTCACAGCGACCGGCTGTGCAGGTTCCAACTCGAGCTACCGCGCCCCCGCGCCGGCCTACGCACCGGCGCCTGCACCGGCCGCCCGCGTCACTCCGCCCCCTCCGATGCCTCGCGGTCCATCACCTGCGGAGCGCGCTGCCGCACTCAACCACGAGGGCGAGGCGCTTGCCCGCAAGCCCGGAACCATCAGCCGCTCCGTCGCGCTCTTCGCCGACGCCACGAAGCTCGACCCCTCGCTCAGCCGCTACTGGTTCAACCTCTGCTTTGTGCAGCACAAGCTCGGTCGCTTCGTGGCTGCTAAGCGCGCCTGCAACCAAGTCTTCCGAGCACGCGGGGATGCAGCCCTACGCCCACGGGCCAAGGCGATCATCGCCGACATTGACCAGCGGGCCCACCGAGCGACGCCGCCCCGGGTTGGACCCAAGCGCCGTGCGCAGCCCCCTCGTGTCTCGCCGCGTGAGCGCGCTGCGAAGCTCAACGCGAAGGGCAAAGACTTCTGGCTGATGCGCAAAGACCTCAACCGCGCCGCGAAGCACTTCGCCGACGCCACTAAGCTCGACCCGCACGAAGGCCGCTACTGGTTCAACCTGTGTGCTGTTCAGCGCCAGATGGGCCGCTTGGTCAACGCCGAGCGCTCGTGCCGACAGGTGCTCAAGACCAACAGCGGCGCCGCTGTCCATCGCCGCGCCAAGGTGATCCTCGACGAGCTCGGCGCTCGCCCCGGCAGCCCGCGTCGACCGCGCGGCCGTTAGGCGTCAGTGGCGCCAAGCTGGTGGGTCCGACCCGCTCCACGCACGGCCGACTCAGGTCGGGGTCCAGACCGCGAGCTCGTTGCCGCTGGGGTCCGCAAAGCGGAAACGCCGCCCGCCCGGGAAGCTAAAGATCGGCTTGAGGATCTTGCCACCAGCTGCCTCGACGCCGGCTAGGCTCGCCTCGAGGTCGCTGGAGTAAAGCACGACAAGCGGGCCGCCTACGGTGACCTCTTCGACCTGCTCGAAGCCGCCGATTTCCCCGCCGCCAGGCTTCTGGATGCCCGAGTACGTCGGCCCATAGTCGGTGAAGCTCCAGCCAAACGCCGCCGCATAGAACGCCTTGGAGGCTGCGAGGTCGAGGACCGAGAACTCGATGTAGTCGATCTGGTGATGGGATTTCGAAGCGTCAGCCATGGTGTCGTCCGTTGTCGGGTAGAAGGAGTCGGAACTTCCTACCAATCGGTGACGGGCTCAATCGATTTCCTTCAGAGCGTTCAGCTTGAGCCTCCTGCGCGCCGCGCCAAGAGCAGAGCGCAGAGCGCCTTAGCCGCTCGTCACGCCGGCTCATGCCGAAACGATCGCCACGGTTGAAAAGGTCGGGCTACCTAGCGATAGTTCGCCCATGCAAAAGGCCACCACACGTCACGGGTCCGGCAACACGTCACCAGCCGGTAGGAACGGACGACGGACGCAGCTCGCCATCATCGTCGCGCTCATGGCGTCGATGATCGTGAGCGCAGGCTGCGAGCCAGACACAAGACCGAGCGTCGCGATCTCGTTCACGTGGGCAGACGGCACCACGCCGCCCACAGGCACCCCGCTCTGGGCGACGGTTCTGGTCCGCCGAGATGCATCATCGGGACCCGCCGGCGCCATCGAACGGAGCTCGGCGCCAACGCGCTTTGATGTGGCCGAGGGACTCAGCGGACTGCAGCTTGATCTAGGCTTTGGCGACGACCGCCAGCTGGTCGTCGAGCTCCGAGAGTCGGCAGTCGAGGACCAGCGCGTTGTCTACTACGGCATCTCCGCACCGTTCGACTTCAACAGCGACTCCAGCGACTTGGCCGTTGAAGTGCAGCTGCAGCCACCCGCCACCGAGACCGGCAACACGCTGACCGTGACGCGACCGGGCGAAGACGCCACGACCAGCTGGTCGGAGGCAGATCTTGTCAACGTGGCGGTGAAGGTGACGAGCACCGGAGCGCGCTGGATCGAGATCGCCAACAACGCAACGTTCGCCGGTTCGCTCCGCTTTGACGCCGCAGGCAACGACGCCGCAAGAGCACCTGTCGCTGTGTGTGACGCCTCGAGCTCCGACGGCGCTTTCTGCGAGGTGCAGCCTTGGGACCTGACGCTGCTGAACACCAGCGCCAACCCAGAAGTCTTCATCGTCTATGCCCGCTTCGAAGACGCGCGCGGCTACCTCTCTCCGACGATCCGTCACGAGCTGGTCCTCGACCGCACCGCGCCAACCGTCGTCGACGCGAGCGTAAGCGCACCGATCGTTGGTGAGGACGGGACCTTCACGGTCTTCGTCACCACGAGCGAACCCGTCGTTGAGGCAACCCTGACGCCGACGCCGGCCGTCAGCGACGGCGGCTCAGTCGTAGCCACGGGCCTCGGCAGCCAGGCGCTGGCGTTCACCGTCGAACTAAGCGACCAACTCGCCGACTTCGAGAGCTTCGCCCTCGATGCTCATGATGGCGCGGGCAACGCGCTGCCGACGACCTTGCTGGCATCAAGCGGCGGCGGGCTTGTGGGCGTCCGCGTCGACCACGACACGCCCACGGTCTGCGTCGAGACGCTACGGGTTGTGCGAGACGGCACCAGCGCGGACTGGCCGATTCCCGCCAACCGCCTCTGCCCGGGCTCCGCGTGGCCAACGGTCGCGTCGGATGCCGACGCTAGCGCGACCGTCTTGGCCGATGGCGACCGCGTCGACTTTGAGGTACGCGCCATCGAGGACACCGAGCTCGAGAGCCTCGACGTGATCTTTGGCGTCGAGAGCAAGCCCTGCAGCGGTCTCGGCGTGACACGTGACTGCACCGTCACCATCGAGAGCCCGCGCTTTGCGTCTGGCATTGTCGCGGTCTACGCCAGCGTGAGCGACGTCGTTGGCAACGTCCGCGTCGAGCCGCAGCTGCTCGACTTCACCCTCGACGTCGACCCGCCGAAGCTCCTTCCGCTGAGCGGCCAGCCGCCGATTGCCGATGACCGCTTGTACGCCAACGCGCAGCAACCAGCCGTCTTGACGGCCCGACTCGACGAGGCGATCGACGCCGATGCCGTGGTGGTGACGGTCAATGGCAACGCCGCACCGGACGCGGTCGTCACGGTTGGGACCGCCACGGTGGACATTGAGTTTGACTGCGCACAACCAGCGCTCGGCTGCAGCAACGAAGCCCTTGCTAGCGTCACCCTCGGCGTCAGCGACGTCCATGGCAACAGCACGGTGCACACGCTCTCCCCTTGGACGGCGGCGAGCCCGTCCGTCGACGTCATCGGCGACGATGTCGCGCCGGACGACGCCACCGCGAGCGTGGCCGCAACCCTGACCCACCGGCGTGCACCTTGGGGCGACAAGACCGGCCCCGTGCGCTACGAGCTCGTGTCGCGCGTCGACAGTGATGCCAGCGAGCTGGCCACGGTCTCCGTCTACGAGGCCACCACCGTCATCCCGTCGACCTGTGACCCTGCGGCGCCGTCCATCGCGTGTGTTCCGGCGAGCGAGGCACACTTCGCAGTGGACGCGAACGGCTGCACCTCCAACCGGATCGCATCCCGCGAGCTCGGTGCCGCTATCTCGAGCGGCCTGCTGATCGACTTGCCGTCAGACGCCGAGCGCGTGTGCGTCACCCTCACCGACCTGGCCGGCAACGAGAGCGAGCCAGTGCTGGTCGTCGACGGTGAGCTCGTGGTCACGTTTGGCGACACCGGATTGAGGCCGCCGCTGCCGGTCGAGGCCTGGGAGAGCCTGCCCCCGACGCTCTACGCGAGTGACCTCCGCATCGTCTCGCCCGCCGCCATGGAGCTGGACTCGGCGTCGTCACAAGTCCAAGGCGCGCCCAGCTGGACCCAGCTGAGCTCGGCCATCCAGCGCGAGCAGTCGCTCGGGGCGTACGCGCCCCTTGCCTATGACGCGGCTCGCGGACGCTTGTGGCGCGGCCCAACATGCCTGTCGCCGGGAGCCGACGGTCGTGGATGCTCGGAGCTTGGTAGCGCTTCTCCCGCCTACTTCAACGGCCACGTCTGGATTGAACGCACGCCGACAGACCCCGAAAACGATGGCAACCCCGTCCTCGGGCTTGGCTACGCCGCCACCTATGACCCGACACGAGCTGGCGTCGTTGTCGTCGCTGGCAACCCGCTCGACGCCACGGGCGAGATTCCCGAGGGCCAGACCTGGCTGTGGCGAGGCACGAGCTGGCAGAAGCTTGAGGGGGCAACGCTACCGCCTCTTCGACACGTCCAGCTCGTCTACAGCACGGTGCGTAGGGCCCCTGTACTGGTCGGCACGCGGGCCGACGATGAGCTGCCGCTGGCGATGTATTGGCTAGACAACAGCAACACTTGGCGTCGTGAGAGCTGGACTGGCGAGTCGCCGCTCGGTCGGCCTGGGGCTGCCGTCGCCTTTGACACCGCCACTGACGAGCTGGTGCTCTATGGCGGCATGCCGAGCGACAGCTGCGCGGGCGAAGTGAACGCGAACTTTGTTGTTGTCGACAAACAGCCGAGCTTCGCGCCGTGCCGCGGGACGTGGCGCTACGATGGCACCAGCTGGTCGGTATCCAACAGCACCCCGAGCCCACCAGCTGTGTTTGGCGCGGCGATGGCCCATGACTCTGCCCGCCAGCGAACGGTTTTGCTTGGTGGCTGCAGCGACCTGCCACAGACGGCGGACCCGCTCGCAACCTGCAGCAACGAGGTGTGGGAGCTCGAAGGGAGCACCTGGTTGAAGCGCACAGAACCCCACGAGGCCCACCCCTCGCTCTACGCGGCGGCTGCGTTTATGCCCCGCCCGGCGGGCGTGGTGAGCGGTGGTGGCGTGGTGACGTGTGCCGATGCCAACAGCGGCTGCGACTGGCTCAACGTGCCTGGCTGCCCTCCTATCGGCACCGCGCTGCAGCCGTGGCACTCAAAAGAATGTGTCCAAAGCTACCCCGGGCAGGATGCCCAGCGCGGCATGTGGCGGCACGGGGCCAGCGCGCCAGCACGACTTGTCGCGCCAGCCAGCTGGTCGCCGCGGCTTGCCAACGGTATCTCCATGAGCACGCTCAAGGCGCCTCCGCTGCCCGGCGACGGCCCGGAAGGCACCAACGACCTCATCACCTACGGCGGCCTTCTACGCAACGCCATCAACCTCGACCAGACAACGGTCGTCTCGGGCGAGACGCACCGCTGGGACTCCCGCGCGCGAGCCTGGTCGAGGCTGGCGCCTGCGTCGCCTCCGCCGCCACTCTACGATGCCACGTTCGTGGACTACGGGGGCAGCATCGAGGGTGAACCGGAAGGACTGATCCTCGTCGGTGGCTTCAAGCAGGGCAACACGTTCAGCAACCTCTACCACCGGTTCGAAGGCAACGAGTGGACTGAGGCAATACCGGGAGGCGGAGGGCGAGCCGGAGCCGCCGCTACGCTGGGTGGCGCCAACTCCGACACGCTCTACATCTTTGGCGGCTACGGCCCTGAAGCGACGAACGGAGAACCCTGCCGCACGCCCATGACCAGCGGCATCCCCGTCGGCAGCGGCTGGTGCACGTTTCGTTCGTTTGATCTGAGCTCGGCGCCGTACACCACATTTTCCCAGACGCCGCCACCGAGTCCAGCAGCGCGCTATGGTGGGAATCTGGCCTACCTCAAGGACACTCAAGAACTGGTGCTATTCGGCGGAATCGACTTCGGTCTTGCCAGCACCAACCCCTGGCCGGACGGCCAGGCCACATGGGTGAGGGACGAGGCCACAGGCGACTGGACCCGCGTCGACCCGCTAGGACGTGACTGGCCGGACGCACGGGTCAACGCAGACCTCGTGCACTCCGCGACGCGCGAGTCGCTCATCCTCTTTGGCGGCCTGCGGCCGTTCGACGACAGCTGCGACGGCGAGTGGACCGGTGGCACCTGCGAGGTCGTCTGGGAGTGGAACGGCGTCAACGCCACCGACCCAAGCACGAGCCCTTGGCGACGGCTGGTAGGAGAGGACGATGTGTTCGGCGACGGCTCGAGGGCCGAGGTCGACTCGTATCAGATGCGAGAAGTCGTCTGGGACGACACCACCAAGAGCATCATCATGCTGAGCGGCACCTCCCGTCAGGTTCATGAGCAGGTCTTGCCGCGAGCGGAGCTCTACCGCTGGCAGGTCGACGAGTTCGCGGCACCGGCTCACGTGTTCCGGGTCCCGCATGCGCTTGTCGGGGCCCGCACCACGGCGACGAACCTCGCCGTCGAAGCTCGCGCCCAAGGCCAGGGAGACTCTCCAGCGACAAGCGTCGAGCTTTCGGTCTGGCAGGACGACGTCTGGGCGCGACGCCAGCAGACGCTCTCGCTGCCGGCAGGCCAAGGCGGCATTGCCGGGGCGCGTTGGGACCTCGCGGTCACCGACGGCGACATCTTCAACACCGCGGACGCCGTTCACCTGGCGGTCTCGCCGCAAGCGCTCAATGGGGACGGCCGCGAGCCTGCCATCCTTGCGAGCGACTACTTTGAGGTCCTGCTTGAGTACACTAACGAGCCTGTGGAAGCTCCGTAGGCGTCAGGATCTTGCATGACAAGCGCGCAGTAATGCCACCACACTAAACGCCAGCGCGACGACAGCGGGTGCACCCGAAGCTCCCACCGACTCCTCGAGCGAATGCGGCCGCGCAGAGTCAGCAGCGCGGGTCAGTTGCAGCTGTCGCGCTTGCAGAAAGCACTCTCACAGGCGTGGTCAGCGGGGCAGTCGTCGAGCTCGGTGCATGGGCCATCGGGCGAGCTGCAGTTGGTGCTCTGCGCCTGACAGCTCAAGCTGCGGCAGAGTCCGTCGGCGCAGATGTTGTCGGCCCCGCAGTCGGAGTCGTCGTTGTTGTCACACGGGTCGTTGGCGATGTTGCAGCTGCTCGACTGGCGCTGACAGCTCAGCCGCCGACACAGCCCCGCGGCGCAGACATGCTCCGAGGCGCAGTCGGTGTTGTCATCGCCATCGCACGGTCGCGTTGCGTCGTAGCAGTTGCTGCTCTGGAACTGGCACGCCAGGCGCCGGCAGAGCCCCTCGACACACACATGGTCACTCGCACAGTCCGCGTTGTCGTCGCCATCGCACGGCCGCGTCGGGTTGCTGCAGCTGCTGCCCTGAAACTGGCAGGACAAACGCCGGCACAGACCGTCAACGCAGACGTGGTCATCGGCGCAGTCGGCGTTGTCATCGCCCTCACACGGCCGCGTCGGGCTGCTGCAGCTGCTGCCCTGGAACTGACACGAGAGACGACGGCAGAGCTGGTCGACGCAGACATGGTCGCTTGCGCAGTCCTCGTCTTCGCCGGCGTCGCACGCTTTACTAGGCGCGCTGCACCCGCTCGACTGGAAGTTGTTGGCGCGATCGACGCACTCGCCCGCAACGCAGGCTTCGTCATCGGCGCATGAGCCTGCGCACGGGTCTGGCGGCGGGGTCGTGTCGGGCCCCGCCGTGTCGACGACCGCGTCGCCCGAGTCCATGCCGTCGCTGGAGCTCGCGTCGTCGGAGACATCGCCATCGGTGACGTCCGCCGGCGGGTCACCGACGTCGATCAGGTCGTAGCCGCGGCCGGTGCAGCCGAACTCGCCGCTCACAAAGATCTCGCTGCCGTTGCTGCTGCGCATGTGGCAGTCCGTCACCTCCAGCACGATGGACGACGAACCGCCGGCACCGCCGTTGGCGAATGCGGTCACGGTGGCTGGGCAGCCATCACCGTCGTCGCTGCTGAAGCCGATACCGGCGAAGAGCAGCTCGCCGTTGGTACCCGTTAGGTCAAGCTGGCGGTCGAGTGCGGGTGGTGTGTAGACGCCAAACGTCGCAGCGATCTGCATGGTGGGGAAGCGAAAGCCTTGGTCGTCGGGGTTGTCCCAGGCGCCGAGGAAGACGAACTGCGAGACGTCGCACTGACGCGCGTTGTCGAGCTCGAGGTCCAAGTCGAAGGCACCGCGCACGGTGATCTTCGGCTTGCCGTTGAAGTCGCCCTTACCGATCGCGCCGCCGTTGTCGTCGTTGGTGGTGCCAGCGTCGCCACAAGCCATCAGGAGAGCTGCTGATAAACATACGCTAAATCGGTGCATTAAGATCCTCCTGAGCAAGCTGTGGGCTATCTATCGCACAAACGGGCAAAACGCACGGTTGGCGAGCTCAGTGGGCCTGAACGTCGGGGGAGGTGAACGCTCAGCACCAACCAGGCGTTCAATGAGGGCACCCGCCGTTGACGACGCCCCGTCAAGATGTCGAGATGACGTACCTCGGAAAGGACACCATGGAACTCCGGTCAGACTTTCGCCAGCGGGCTCACGTGAACCTTGCCGACATCGAGTGGCAGGACGCCCCGGCGCCGGGCGTCGAACGCAAGATGCTCGACCGCGTTGGCGAGGAGGTGGCCCGCGCAACCTCGGTGGTCCGGTACGCCGCAGGAGCGAGCTTTCCAGCGCATGACCATGCCCAAGGCGAAGAGTTCTTCGTGCTCGACGGCACATTCTGCGACGAGCATGGCACCTACCCGGCCGGCACCTACGTACGCAACCCGCCAGGCTCTCGGCACACGCCCGCGTGTCCCGACGGCGCCACCATCTTTGTGAAGCTTCGCCAGTTCGCGCCCAGCGATCTGCAGCGGGTGTGCGTCGACACGCTCTCAGCGCCCTTTCGCCCAGGCCTGGTCGAGGGGCTCTCGGTGCTGCCGCTGCACGAGCATCGAGGGGTCTCCACCGCCTTGGTGAACTGGGCGCCCGGGACCCGCTTTCAGCCGCATCAGCACTGGGGGGGTGAAGAGATCTTCGTGCTGCGCGGGGTCTTCAGCGACGAGAACGGCGACTACCCCGCAGGTACCTGGCTGCGCAGCCCGCACCTCTCACGCCACACCCCTTACTCAGAACCGGGCTGTCTCATCTACGTCAAGGTTGGCCACCTCGCCGAGTAGAGGGTGGAACGCAGGACGGAAGGACACGGCTGGGTTAGGCTTGGTCCGTGATCGTCGACCGTCCATCCGTGAAGCCCAACGCCCGCTCCGCTCACGGCAACGCCGAAGCCTCGTGGGTCGCCCGGCTTAGCCACGTCTGCTGTCAGATCGCTGCGACACTGCTGGTTGTGTTGGCAATGCACGGCGAGAGCCACGCCGAAGGCCCGGTCATTCCACCAGGTCAAGAGCAGGTCATCTCGGGCTTACTCGGACCGCTGTACGGCAACGCCCTCAAGGATGGCCACCGCTTCACCGGCATCTCCATCGACCGCTCGACGATCCGGTTCGTGCTGAGCCGCAACGCCGTGGTCGTCGGCAACGTCGTGGCACGGCCGCGCGAGCCAGGTGACCCGCTGGCGAGCCAGAGCTTCAGCTTTGAGGTCACAGGCGACAAGGCGAGCCGCGTCTACCTCAACGCTGCGGTTGCCGAGATCCGCGCCCGCGACCCAGGCAATATCTACAAGGTCCCCGAGGTCGACGTCGTCACCACGGTCGTGAACACCCGGCGCCTGCCAAACACCCGGCACTGGGCATGGCTCCTCGTGTTGGTGCCGCTTCTGCTGCCGCGGCGCCGCGCCCTGGGCAAAGAGCGTCCGCGCTTTCGCATCACCCACCTCTTGCCCGTCGCGCTGCAGCTGACCCTGTTCAGCTACTGGGCGCTCTACTGGCCCGAGCTACGGGTCTTTGCGGTCGACATCGTGCTGCAGCTGCTCTTCGCGCTCGTCTTTGACCTCCTGCTCCAGTGGCGTCGCTACGGCGAGCTGCGGCCGTCATTCGGGCTGCTACCCATCGTCTTGAGCGCCAACCTGGTCGTCATCTTCGGCGTCGGCGAACGACTCCCGCACTTCGCCATCATTGCCATCGCGCTGCTCTCGAAGGAGCTCCTCGTTCGCGACGGGCGCCACATCTTCAACCCTTCCGGCCTAGCCGTCAGCATCATCGGCCTCTGCGAGCTCGCGTTTGCTGGTTTTCCTTCGGGCGACATCGCGCACGAGTTTGGCGCTCTGCCGAACATGACGGAGCTCGTCCTCATCGTCGCCGTCGTCGTCCAGCTCAAGGTCCGCGTCGTCTTTATCACCCTCGGCGCGACCGTCACGCTGATGCTCTACACCTACGTCGGCAACAGCTTTCACCCCATGTGGGCGCCGGTGACTCTCGTCATCGCACTCTTCGCGACCGACCCTGCGACAACCCCGCGCAGCAGCCTCGGCAAGCTGCTCTTCGGCCTCGCGCTCGGACTGCTCATGGGCATCTTTGGCGACATCCTCACCGCGATGGGCCACTCGGACTTCTACGGCAAGGTCCTGGCCGTGCCCGTCGCCAACGTCTTCACGCCCTGGTTTGAGCGTTGGGGCCAGCGACTCGAGACCGTCCGTCCGCTCCAGCTGCTGTCCAGCAGGTACAACCGCTGGCACGTGCTCGCGTGGGCCATCTTGGTCGCGGCTCTCTTCCGGCCCGAGGTCAAGCAGGGCGCGTTCGCAAACAGCCGGGTGTCGCCGGGCGTCATCAATCAACTGCAGTTCAATGCAGACGGCGGCCTCTCGTGTGAGCAGAACCCTGTCCACTGCAGGCCGTTCTCGTTCATCGATGAGCTCTCGCTCTGGGACAAGAGCAGCGCGGACGCCACGCGTTGACGTTGCAGCGTGCCGTTGTCGGAGCCCATAGTGAGGCGGATGATGGACGTTTTTGCGACTCGGTCCGAGGTTGAGCAGCCTTCCAGAGCACGGACGCGTTGGCTGCGGACGGTTGCCGCGGCCCTGAAAGGCGTCCTCGCTGCGTGCGGCGACTCTGCGCCAGGCATGACCGATGACGTGGCGGTGGATGCCGACACCGTGGCCGACACGTTTGCTGACGACGCCGACGCGGCTGTCGATACTGCGGTCGCGCCTTTTGATAGCGCGAGCGACACCAGCACTGGGGTCGCGCCGCTGCCGTCCTGCATCGAGCTCGACCCGAGCGCTGCCGATCCTACCGAGGCGCTCTTCGCGCCAGACTGCGTGATGGACGTACGCATCAGCTTGGGCGTGAGCGACTGGTACGACCTGCGACACGAGACGCGGAGCATCACGGACGTTATCGGCATCGATTGCGGTCAGGAGCCACCCGCGGACGTCTTCAACTGGTACCAAGGCGACGTGACCGTTGCGGGCGTCACGGTCGCTGGTGCGGGGGTTCGCAAGAAGGGCTTTCTTGGCTCGCTCGACAGCGACCGCCCCTCACTGAAGGTCCGCTTCGACAAGTTCATTGAGGGCCAGCGCCTCTCGGGTATGAAGCGGCTAACGCTCAACAACATGCGTCAGGATCCTGGCGTCGTGAACACCTGCCTGGCCTACGGGGTGATGCGTCGGTTTGGCGTGGTCACACCGCGCTGCAACTTTGCCCGGGTGTGGGTCAACGGCAACGACCTGGGCATCTATGCCCACGTGGAGAGCGTCAAGAAGCCCTTCATCGCGAGGCACTTCTCGAGCGACGAGGGCAACCTCTACGAAGCGACGCTGAGTGACTTCCGCGAGGGCTACACCGCCACGTGGGAGAAGAAGACCAACGAGGCGGAAGCCGACTGGAGCGACATCGAGGCCGTGACGGCGGCGCTGACGGTGTCCGATGACGGCCTGATGCCGACGCTTGAGCCACTCGTCGATCTCGACGCCTTCTACACGTTCTGGGCTGCCGAGGTGATCGTTGGCCACTGGGACGGCTACGCGGGCAACATCAACAACACCTATGTCTACGCCGACCCGGCCGACGGTCGGTTTCAGTTCATCCCGTGGGGAGCCGACGCCGTGTTTGCGCGTCCCCCCGAGATCTTGGGCAACACGGAGCTTCCACCACCGTCGGTGATGGCCCGGGGGCTGCTCACCCATCGTCTCTACAACCACTTCGAGGGCCGCCCGGCCTACCTCGAGCGGCTGCTCATGCTCCTTGAGACGCACTGGGACACCGACGAGGTGCTCGGCGAGCTTGACCGAATGGCGGCGCTAGTTGTCGAGCACATCCCGCTCTCTGAGCGCCTCGAGTTCTATGAAGCCATTGAGGAGAAGCGGGCGTGGATCGCTGCGCGCGAGACGATTCTCTACGACCAAGTGGTCACCGGCGGCGTCGACTGGACCCTTGGCCTTGCCGACAACGGCTGCTGGCAGGACGCAGGAACGATCGCCGGGACATTCGACACCGTGTGGGGAACGGAAGGACGCGAGTGGCCGGCCGGAGGTCTCGGCTTTGTGGAGCTGACCATCAACGGCGAGCCCGTCACGTTTTCCAACGTCCAAGCCAACGCGCGCGAGGGCTTTAGTGGTGACACTGAGGGTGAAGCGATCATCGAGGTCAACGGCCTCACCGAAGGCGGCCAGTTCATCTTCGCAGCATTCATTGGCCCGCTCGAGGCCGTGCAGTCGAGCGGCTCAGCCCCTGTCGACTGGAAGTCCTTTCGTGGCTGGCTTGGCCGCTCCGAAGGACTCTATCTCGACTTTGACCTGATCGGCCTGCTGGTCGACGGCTCGCTGACGTTCAACGAAGCCCAGACGTGGCAAGGCCAGGTCGTAGAGGGCAGCTTCGAGGCGCGCGTGCTGTCGGAGCCGTGACGTTCCGGCCGCGCGGCGGTCCAAACGGGGGCGCGAATCGAGCTTCAGCGTCGCCGGAACACGCGGACTGAAAGCGCTGCGACGTGGCCCGCGGGGCTGACGGATCGAGGGGACGCCTGAACGCGGCTGGAGGCTGCCGATCGCGAGCGATGCAAACGTGAACCCATCGAGGCACGGAACGCGGTGAGGGGTGCGGCACGTGCAGAAGGTTTCGGGCAGCAATTCCGCCCATGGAGTCGCTTTCCCGGACCCTGATGGTCCGCCCATCGCCACCCTCATGCCGGCCGACAGGCCTCGGCTGAGTTCGCGCGACCGCGCCCGCCAGTTGCCAGAATGTGAGTCGTGCCCGTTGTCTCCAACCAGCCGAACCTGCTAGAGTCTCAGCACTCTCGCAAAATTTGGTTGGGGAACTCGGTGCTGCGCGGCTGGTAGGCCTCGCGCAGCGCCTTCGATGGTCCGATGTCCAGCGTCGTCAAACGGTGCACTGGGGAACACATGTCATTCCGTCTCAAAACCGCGCTCGCTGGATCGCTCGGGTCCGCGCTTGTTCTCGTGTTTGCGCTGGCTGCAACGCCAGACGCCCACGCCGCGTGCGATGACCCGCCAACGCTGCTCTTCCAGCTCAAGGACGCACCGACGACGTGGACCTGCGGCACAAGCCAGAGCTTCAAGGTCAACTACTCGGTGAGTGCTGGCGAGCTCGCACCTGCGCAGATCCGGGTGACCTTGCCAGTCGGCATGTATTACCAGTCTGCATCGGGCAACTTGCCGCAGTTCAGCAACGGAAGCTGCACCGGCAACTGGACGACCACCGGCCAGGTCTGCACCTTCTCGACGAGCAGCCTTGACGGCTCGGCCGGCGCGGTGGCCGGTCAGTTTTCAGTCACCGCACGCGCCGACTGCAACTACTTCGACGAGGGGAACACAAACGTGACCATCCCGGGCGTGCTGGACGGCACGTACGAAGGGACAGAGGGCGAAGCGTGCGATGTCGATCCCGACGTGGCGTCGTCCGATGACACGGTCATCGTCAACAACGTCATCCAAAACACCTACTCGCTCATCACGTACTCTGGCTTTGAGAGCCGGTGGATCTCGAACGCCGATCCGCAATGCTACGAGATGCCAGATGGCAACACGTACCGAATCGCGGTGGTGCGCAGCTACTTCAACCGCACGGGAGGTAACGAGAACTGGGGCAATCCGTCGGCGACCTACGAGATGCCGACAATCCCAGGAGCTATCTGGCTCGGCCCGCAGAACAGTTCGACGGTGAACATCACGGCCCCGACAGGGCTGGATACGGGGGATCCACTGCCCGCATCCGTCACGTTGTCGGTCACCAGGTCCGAAGCCCAGTTCTCCTACCTTCGGTACTACTACTTTTACTTCGCAGTGCCATGCGCTGGCGCCCCAGCTGAGACCGGGCTGACCACCAACGTGACGGTGACCGAGGGAGGTGTTGCCAACACCGACGCCGTCAACGCCACCTGGAACTCGCCGAACTTCACGAACCCGGGGTGTCCGACAGACGGCAACCGCTACTGCAGCGGCTACTGCGATGACAACCCGACCGCGTCAGTCGGCACCTCGCACCAAAACGTCGTGTCCCCAAGCACCGTCAGCCTCGCCGCGTTCCACCACTACTCACAGACCCAAACGGGTTCGAGCTACTCGGACGAGCTCTACCACGTCCAAGTAGTGTCCAGCGAACTCAACGTGAACTACCTCCAGGCGCTTTGGATCGGCAGCAACGCCACCTGTGGCCCGACCTTTTACCGATGCAACATCCCAGACAAGGTGGACGAGCTGGTGACAAAGGCCGAGTTCCTTGCAAGCTACAAGGACTCCGCCAGCTGCACCGTGTTCTACAGCACCTACTACCCGCCGGCGACCGAGACGAACACGCACCTCTTCGCGTACGGCTCCGAGCTCGACTGCGAGGGTACCGAGATCTTTCCAGTCCTGAACGCGTTCTGGAAGGGACAGTCGTTCCCCGACGGCTTCCAGGGATGGTCCATCAACACCAACCCGTACTCGCGTCTTTGGGTCAACTACAGCTCACCGGGCTGCAGCCAGGTTGACGATGCCCTCAACTTCAGTAGTGCATACACACGAACCCATTGCCCGGAGAGCACCGAGCTCTCCGGGGAAAACACCCTTCCCAAGACCGTGCAGGGCCAGAACTCGTTCTACTCGAACACCGGCGGGCTGCCAGCGACGGTCCAGTGTGGTGAGACTAAGGACGTCTGGTTCTACAACAACAACTACTACAGCTATAACCCGCGCGACGGCATCGTCGTGAACCCGCGTTGGGACCTCGACATCCCGAGCAACGCGAGCCTCTTCGGCTGCGAGTGGATCAACACCAACGGGACGGGCTGCAGCGCACCCACAGCGCTGAACGTGACAGAGGTCGTCAATGCCGACGGGACCAAGACCCTACGGGTTGAGCCGAAGTCGGAAGACGACGGCGACTATCACCTCGTCCGGCATGGCGGACTCTGCGGTGCTGCGCCTTGCGACCCGGTGGGCGCAGGCAACATCCGCTGCAAAGCGTTCTTCGACTGCGCCAACCAGTACGAAAACAACGAGGCGGTGAACTTCTGCAACGAGGCCGACGCTGACAACCAAGCGTACGCGACGCCCCTGCGCCGGTGCCAGACCACGCGGGTCGATGTCCCGATTCAGAAGCGTGCGACCATTTCCCCGATCTGCTCGGATGAGGACACCCCGCTGGAGATTCCGGAAGGCACGCCAGGCGCCCGCTTCACCGCATCCAACAGCGGTGGCGCCGTGCTCAACCAGGTCATCATCGAAAACACCCTGCCACGGGTTGGAGACGGCTCGAACACCGAGATCGACTCGTACTACTACGCCCACGTGATCAGTGGCGACCAGACCGGCAGCTGCACGGTCGAGTGCTACATCAACGACTGGGCAGCTTGCCCGACCGACGCCACCGCGTTCGACGTCACGAAAGTCCGCATGCTGTGCGACGAGCTCAATCCCTACGAGGCACAAACCCTCGATCTCTTCGTTCAGTTCACGGCGGCCGACGGCGGCACGTCGAACGGCAAGGATGTGATTGCGACCGCTGTCTTGCTCGACGACAACCTCTTGCCCGCCGAGGTTGAAGCGATCACGCCGACGATCGTTGGCCGGTGCCCCGGCATCTTCCAGGTCTGCGTCTTCTTCGACGAGGACGGCGACGGCGTGAAAGACGCCAACGAGACCTTCATGGCCAACTGGCCCTTCACCGTCACCGACCAGCTGGATGCCGGCAACAACTTCGAGGACATCGTCCCCGCCGGTGGCAACTACGAAGTCACCGTCGCCGCGGGTGACTACGACTTCGCGTACACCAACCCCCTCAACGAGAACGCCTACACGCTCGACACTTGGGAGATCACAGCCGACGTTCCGACGTCGTTCACCATCACGCCTGGGTTCGACACCAAGATCACCATTCCCGCGCGCTGCACCTGCAACGACGGCGAGCCGTGCACGGCCGATGAGTGCAGCTTCCTTGGCACCTGCTCGTTCCCGCCAACCCAGCCGGACAACCCCGATCCCGACCTCTGCGACGGCATCGACCAGGACTGCGACGGCCAGATCGACGAGGACCACGTCGACCAGAACACGACCTGTGGCACGGGCTCGAGCGAAGCCTGCACGGCCTACGGCAACGCCCTGTGCATCAACGGCACGGTCGTCGACACCTGCGAAGAGCCCACCGGCAGCCCCGAGGTGTGCGACGGCGAGGACAACGACTGCGACGGCCAGATCGACATCTTCGACGCCAGCCTCGTCATCCCGAACTGCGAGAGCCAGCAGGGCGTGTGCAGCGGCTGCAAGAAACCTCGCAGCCTGTGCGTAGACGGCGACTGGCAAGACTGCACCGGCGCAACCTACGCAGGCTGCGCGTTCCCGCAGCAGTACCTGCCCGGCGATGCCGACTGCAACAACCTCGACAACGACTGCGACGGCAGCACCGACGAGGGCTACCAGAGCCAGTCCACGTCGTGCGGCGTCGGCGCCTGTAGCGACACCGGTACCATCAGCTGCATCAACGGCAACGAGATCGACTCGTGCAACCCAGGCGGCCCGGGCATTGAGCTCTGCGACGGCGAGGACAACGACTGCGACGGCCTGGTCGATGCCCTCGACCCGGACCTGGTGTTGCCGTCCTGCGAGGACCAAGACGGCGTCTGCCGCGGTGCAACCAAGCCCCCATCCTTGTGCACGAACGGCTCGTGGCAGAGCTGCACGGACGCTGTCTACGAAGACCACAGCAACCTCTACGACAGCAGCAACGGTGGCGACATCTGCGACGGCTACGACAATGACTGTGACGGCGACCTCGACGAGGACTTCGTCGCGGAGCCAACCAACTGCGGGACGGGCGTCTGTGCCGGCACCGGCATGACGGTCTGCGTGCCCGATGTCTCCTGCGACAGCGACCCGTTCGCACCTGGCTGCCCCTGCGAGCCCTTTGACCCCGACCAAAACGGCACCGACCAGAACGGCACCGACCAGAACGGCACGTTCGACTTCCCGACGGCGCGTGGAAGCCAGTTCGGCGGTGAGTTCGGCGAGTGCGACCTGTGCGAGGTGGCGCCCAAGCACCCGCTCTGCGACCCGTGCTTCTTCATCCCGGACAATCCCAACTGCGGCGATCCGTGCGATATCGACCCTGGCAGTCCTGAGTGTTGCGAGGTGGATCTCGACCACCCAAGCTGCGACCCTTGTGAGCTAGATCCGGGGAGCCTCGACTGCTGCGACGAGTTCCCCGACCACCCTGAGTGCGACCCGTGTGCGTTCGACCCCGAGCTCTGCGACCCGTGCTTCTTGACGGACTGCAGCGAGTGCTTCAACTCGGAGTTCGCCAATGAGGAGTGCTTCCTGTGCTGCGACTTCCCGGCCTTCGCCGGACCGTCGTTGCCGGCGTACAGCGCTCAGATCATCAACACGTGCGAGGTCGGAGAGCCGGACGGCAATGAGACCTGCGACGGCGAAGACAACGACTGCGATGGCCTGACCGACGCGGAAGATCCGGACCTCGTCATCGAAGAGTGCGAGGACCAAGACGGTGTCTGCGAGGGCGCCAACCACACCGCCAACCAGTGCATTGGCGGCGAGTGGTCGAGCTGCGGCTTCGCCAACTACATCGTCAACGACGTCAGCTACACGGGCGCACATCCCGAAGAGGGCGGACTCGACGCATGCGACGGCGTCGACAACGACTGTGACGGAGAGATCGACGAAGACTTCGAGGGCGAAGAGGTCACCTGCGGCGTGGGTGTGTGTGCTTCGACCGGCACCACGAGCTGCCAGGACGGCGAGATCGTCAACACCTGTGAGCCGGGCGACCCGTCCGCCGACGAGGTGTGCGACGGCGTCGACAACGACTGCGATGGCTTGGTCGATGGCGAAGACCCCGACCTCGTCCTCGAGGCGTGCGAGCTGCAAGACGGTGTCTGCGACGGCAGCCGTCACACCCGTGAGCAGTGCGTCGACGGCGAGTGGAGCGAGTGCGTCTTCAGCAACTACATCACCAACAGCACCGACTACAACGCGAACCAGGACCTCTGCGACGCGCTCGACAACGACTGCGACGGCACCGACGACGAGGACCACTCGGACCTCGAGACGAACTGCGGCGTTGGCAGCTGCGCAGCGACTGGTGTGCTCACCTGCGACGGTGGCGTGCCCACTGACAGCTGCGAGGCTGGCGAGCCTGAGTCCGATGAGGTCTGCGACGGCGAGGACAACGACTGCGACGGGCTGACCGACGCGGCCGACCCGGACCTGGTCATCACCCAGTGCGACAACCAGGACGGCGTCTGCGACGGCTCGGTCCACACCCCCAACCAGTGCGTCAACGGCGAGTGGGCCGACTGCACCACCGTCAACTACCTCTCCAACAACCTCGCCTACGACCCCAACACCGATCTGTGTGACGGGCTCGACAACGACTGCGACAGCGAGGACGACGAGGACTTCCCGTCGGTGGCCACAAGCTGCGGCACCGGCGCCTGCGCTGCGATGGGCGAGACGGCATGCGTCGACGGCGTTGCGGTCGACACGTGCGAGCCCGGAGACCCCGACGCGGAAGAGACGTGCGACGGCAACGACAACGACTGCGATGGGCTGCTCGACGGTGCTGACCCCGACCTCGTGCTGGTTGAGTGTGCGCTCCAAGACGGTGTGTGCGAGGGCTCGATGCGCAACGCGACGCTCTGCGTTGGCGGCGAGTGGCAGGACTGCGGGACGGTGGAGTACCTGGCCAACGACCTGAGCTACACCAGCGGCGTCGACGTCTGCGACGGCTCCGACAACGACTGCGACGGCGACGTCGACGAGAGCTTTGAGAGTCAGCCGACAAGCTGCGGCGTGGGCGCGTGCGCGGCCACCGGCGAGACCGTCTGTCAGGACGGCACCGAGATCGACACCTGCGTTGTTGGCGAGTCTTCCGGCGAGATCTGCGACGGCATCGACAATGACTGCGACGGCCTCGTCGACGGCGACGACCCGGACCTGCAGCTGGTGGAGTGTGAAGACCAAGACGGCGTGTGCAACGGCTCGATGAAGGTTGCAGCACTCTGCGTCGGCGGCGAGTGGGAAGCGTGCACCGCCACGCACTACAGCACGCACAGCGGCGACTATGACGCCAACACCGACCTCTGCGACGGGCTCGACAACGACTGCGACGAGACCAACGACGAGGACTTCGCGGCAGAAGCCACGGAGTGCGGCCAAGGTGCCTGCTTCGCCGAGGGCATGACCGCCTGCGTGCAGGGCGAGGTCATCGATACCTGCTCGCCAGGCGACGCCAGCTCCGACGAGGTGTGTGACGGCATCGACAACGACTGTGACGGCCTCGTCGACGCCCAAGACGACGACCTAGCACAGGTCCTCTGCGACGTGCAGGAGGGTGTGTGTGAAGGTGCCGAGCGTCCGACGTCGTTGTGCGTCAACGGCGAGTGGCAGGAGTGCGGTGCGGCCCAGTACGGCGGCAACTCCTTCGACTACGATCCCACGACCGACATCTGCGACGGCCTCGACAACGACTGCGACGGCGAGCTCGACGAGAGCTTCGTCGCCAGCGAGACCGACTGTGGCGTCGGTGCCTGCGCGGCCACCGGCGAGACGACCTGCGTTGACGGCGAGCTCATCGACACGTGCATGGCCGGCGAGCCGAGCGAGCTTGAGACCTGCGACGGCATCGACAACGACTGTGACGGCCTCGTCGACGCTCAGGACGACGACCTGCTGACACGCATGTGTGAGAACCAGCAGGGCGTCTGCGAGGGCTCGGAGAAGCCAGCCAGCCGCTGCGTCGACGGCGAGTGGGAGGCCTGCGAGGACTTCGACTACGCTGGACACTCGACGGACTTCGAGCCTGACGGCGACCTGACCTGTGACGGCATCGACAACGACTGCAGCGGTGAGGCTGACGAGGACGTGCCCGACGAGCCGAGCACCTGCGGCGTGGGTGCCTGCGAGGGCACGATGGGTGTGGTCACCTGCCAAGACGGCGAGCTGGTCGACACCTGTGACCCGGTCGCGAGCGCGGAGGCGGAGAGCTGCGACGCCATCGACAACGACTGCGACGGCGACGTCGATGAGGACTTCGAGACGCTGGGTCAGGGCTGCGATCCCAACCCCGAGGACGACAACGTCTGTGAGTCGGGCGTCTACGTCTGTGCTGGCGACGGCTCGGGTGTCGTCTGCGAGCAGACCGAAGACATCGGTGTGGAGCGCTGCGACAACATCGACAACGACTGTGACGGCGAGATCGATGAGGGCTGTGACGACGACGGCGACGACACGTGTGACGCCAACATGGTGTGCGTGACGGGCGTGGTCGTGGACGTCTGCCCCGGTGGCTGCGGTGACTGCAACGACGAGCCTGCCGACAACTACGAGGACGACGGGGCCAATGCCTACCCGGGCAACACCGAGATCTGCGACAACGTCGACAACGACTGCGACGGTGAGATCGACGAGGGTTGCGATGATGACGGCGACGGCCACTGCGACGCGGCGATGGTCTGCTCCAGCGAGGTTGAGGCCATCGCACTGTGCGAGACCGGCTGCGACGACTGCGACGACGACAACGCGGACGTGAACCCCGGAGCGACCGAGACCTGCAACAGCATCGATGACAACTGCGTCGACGGCATCGACGAGGGCTTCGGTGTCGGTGAGTCGTGCGTCGCCGGTGAAGGCGAGTGCCAGTCGATCGGCGTGCAAGTCTGCCAGGCCGATGGCGCGGGCGTGCTCTGCGACGCGGAGCTTGGCGACGAGAACGTCGAGGTTTGCGACGGCCGCGACAACGACTGCGACGGTGAAGTCGACGAAGGCTTCGACCTCGGCGAAGCGTGCACGGTGGGTATCGGCGCATGCGAGAGCGAGCCAGGCGCGCTTGTCTGCCTGCCCGACGGCACGGCCGGCTGCGACGCAGCACCACTGCTGCCCAAGCCCGAGACCTGCGATGCGATCGACAACGACTGCGACGGCGCCATCGACGAAGACCCAAGCGGCGAGAGCACGGTCTGTCTCGACGTGGAGACCACGGTGGACTGCCCGGCACCGGTGATCAGCGGCCACGACGTGACCATCACGTTCGCCGACGCGGTGACCGCGCAGACGAATGCCTTCGAGTGCCAGCTCGATGGCGGCCCGTGGCTGGCCTGCAACGGCGGGGTGGCGACGTACACCGACCTGCCCAACGGCCAGCACTCGTTCCTGGTGCGCGCGATCGGGCCCAACGGAGAGCCTGACCCCTCACCAGCTCTGTGCATCTGGGCCATCGACGACTCGGTGCCCGACACGGTCATCGACTTCTGCGCGGACAACCCGTCGCAGTCGAGCGACGCTACCTGTGGCTTCAGCACGCCGAGCGACGATGCAGAGCAGTTCTACTGCGTGCTCGACGCCGACACGACGCCGCCGCTGGCTGAGGACTTTGAGGCCTGTGACCCGGTCGAGACCTACGAGGGACTCGACGATGGTGAGCACACCCTGTGCGTGTACGTCGTCAACGAGGCCGGCGTCGCCGACCCCAGCCCAGCGTGTCACACGTGGGTCATCGACACGACGCTACCGGAGACGGCCATCGCGGACTGCCCGCCTGCGGCGACCTCGGCCAGCGACGTGACCGTGACGTTCTCGGATCCTGACGACAGCAGCGTCGTCAGCTTCGAGTGCCGCATCGACGACGGCGACTGGGCGCCTTGCCCGAGTGGCGAGGTGACCTATGGACCGCTCGAGGAGGGCGAGCACCGTCTCGAGGTGCGCGCGATCGACGCCAGCGGCAACGCCGACCCGATCCCCGCGTTCTGCGAGTGGGTGGTCGACGACTCCCCGCCCGACACGTTCATCCCGTTCCATCCGGAAGACCCCTCGCAGGTCGGCGACGCTGACTTCGGCTTCGCCTCCGACGAGAGCCCGGTGACGTACATGTGCGTGCTGGACCCGGAGACGCTGCCGCCAGCGCCCGAGGACTTCGCGCCTTGCGACGACACGGCGAGCTACGAGGGTCTCGAAGACGGACTGCACACGATGGTCGTCTACGCCATCGACGAGGCCGGCAACGCGGACCCGACCCCGGCGACGTACACCTGGGTCATCGACTCGACGGTCCCGGCGACGGAGATCACGAGCGGCCCGCCGACGCAACAGGGTCCCAACGAGCCTAACGGCTTCACGTTCCACGACCCCAACGACCCAGAAGCGGACTACTTCGAGTGCGCCGTTGACGGCGGTGAGTGGGTGCCGTGCCCTGACGGTGAGTTCTTCGCCGGCGAGCTGCCCTTGGGCCCTCATGAGCTGCTGGTGCGTACTTGCGACATCGACGGTGAGAAGCAGTGCGACCCGACCCCAGACATCTACGCCTGGGAGATTGTCGAGAGCCCCTGCCCGCTCGACGACACGGCACCGATGCTGGACTGTGCTGACGATGTGGTGCTCGAGTGCGCCGGCGGCAGCGCCGAGTTCGCGATCGATGGCATCCTGCCGAGTGCGGTCGACGCCTGTGCACCGGTCGACGTGACCTACACCGAGGTCAGCGCGACCTTCCCGATCGGGACGACCCCGCTGGTGTTCTCGGCAAGCGACGGCAACAACAACCTCGCAACCTGCGTGACGCGCGTCACCGTGGCGGACACCCAGCCGCCCGCGATTGTGTGCCCGGAGGCCATCGAGGTGATCTCGCCCGATGACAGCTGCGGCGCGGCCATCGAGATGCCGGCGCCGCTAGCGTCCGATGTCTGCGACGACGATGCCACGCTCTTGGTCTACAACGATGCGCCGCCTGTGTTCGGCGTCGGCGAGACGGTCGTGACGTACACGGTCATCGACGCCGCTAGCAACGTGACCTCGTGCGAGACACTGGTGACGGTCATCGACGACACGCCGCTGGTGCTCGAGTGCACGCCGACCGTTGAGGTCGTCGCCGACGCTGACGCATGCGACTGGACCGGCGTGGTTCAGGCGCTCGCGTCCGACAACTGCGCGGTCGACGCCACGGTCATCGACGAAGAGGCGGAGTACCCGGTCGGCAACCATCAGGTCGACTTCACGGCGATGGACGATGCCGGAAACTCCGACGCGTGCACGACGCTGCTGACGGTCATCGACGGCACACCGCCGGCAGTTGAGTGCGGCACACTGAGCGGGACGACCGTGCCACAGACCGTCACGGCGACCGCGTCGGACGCATGCGGTGCGGAGCTCCAGCTCTTGGAGCTGTCCTGCACGGTCGTCGACGCTGACGGCACGGAGACGGCGCTCGATGAGGCCGCCTGTCCGGTCACGGTCGACGGCGACACGATGACGATCGAAGGGTCGGTCGAAGGCGAGCTGCACATCAGCTACACCGCATCGGCGGTGGACCCGAGCGGCAACGTCGGCGATGCGCCCTGCGACTTTGTCTTTAGCTCCGACATCGATGCTGACGGCATCATCGACGGCAGCGACAACTGCCCGATGACGCCGAACGCGGCGCAGGAGGACGGCGACGGCGATGGCGTGGGCGATGCCTGCGACGTGTGTCCAAGCGCCGCGGACGCTGACCAGACCGACAGCGACGGTGACGGCACCGGCGACGCTTGCGACACGTGCGTGAACGAGGCCAACACCGAGCAGCGTGACGGCGACGGTGACGGCATCGGCGACGTCTGCGACATCTGCCCGGCGGTCGCCGACGCAGACCAGCTCGACACGGACGGCGACGGCGTCGGCGATGCATGCCAGGACGAAGACGACGACGGCATGATCGACACGGTCGACAACTGCCCGTTCATCGGCAACCCCGACCAGGGTGACTTCGACGGCGACGGACTGGGCAACGCCTGCGACCCGGTCGACGACGGCGTGGTGGCCTTCGGTAGCGGCGGCTGCAGCGGCGGCAGCGCACCGGCTGGCCTGCTGTGGCTCTTGGCGGCAGCGGCGGCCCTCGGCCTGCGCCGACGGCGGTCCCAAGTCTGACGTAGCGTTCCGTCTGGATGCTCTGAACCCGCTGACGCAACCGTGTCAGCGGGTTCTTTGTGTTCGAGCACCATCGTTGCATCCGAGTCGCGTTTGAAGACAATGACCCTCGACGACAATGGAGCAACGCATGAACACGCTACTCTACAGCGAGCTTGTGGCCTTCTATCACCTGCTTGACCCACTCGAGGACCACGAGGACGAAGCGGAGGCGTTTGGCGGGGTGCTGAGGCAGGCGGTGCCGGGCGCGACGAGCTTACTCGAGCTTGGCGCCGGAGCCGGTCACGGCGCTCACTACATCAAGCATGTGTTTGAGCAGACGGTGCTCACCGACCTCTCAGACCCAATGCTTGAGCGCTCGAGGATGCTCAACCCAGACTGCGAACACATCCTGGGCGACATGCGCTCCATGCGTTTAGACCGCACGTTCGACTGTGTCCTCGTCCACGATGCGATCGCCTACCTGCTCACTGAAGACGACTTGCTGGCTTGCATGCAGACCGCGTTTGCCCACTTACGAGTCGGGGGCGCGGCCCTGCTGGTACCAGACTGCACGCAAGAGAGCTTTCGAGAGTGCCACGAGGACCATGACGGCGACGACGGTGAGCGCTCGCTCCGCTGCATCTCCTGGAGCACCGACCCGGACCCTGACGACTCCACCCACATCACCGACTTTGCGTTCTTGCTACGCGAAGCTGGCGAGATCCGGGCCGTCCATGACCGCCACCACTACGGCCTCTTCGCCGTCGACACGTGGAGACGCCTTGCCGAGCGTGCAGGCTTTGAGGTCGAGACCGTCACACGGCCCCTGACCGAGGACGAGGCAGACTCCGCGTACACCGACATCATGTTTCTGTGCCGCAAGCCATAACGCCAGTGTTGGATCGGGTTGCACAGGCCCATGACGCTGAACCGAGGCGCGCGGCCGCCGGACTGGATCGGTCAATTCAAGCCCGCGTGACACGCGCGCGAGCGGTACCGCCGACGCGGTCAGCCCGCAGCGCTCACCGCCAAGTCGGGGGCTTCGGCGCGCCCCAGAGCACGAGACTCCGGTCGGTGCAGGCCTTCGCGAAGGCGTCGTCGTGGCTGATGAGCAATAGTGCACCTGGGTAGGCACCGAGCGCCATCTCGAGCCGCTCGATCGAGGGCAGATCGAGGTGGTTGGTAGGCTCATCGAGCGCGAGCAGCCAGACCTGCCGGCTCAGGCCGAGCGCGAGGGCGAGCTTACGCGCCTCACCCGGGCTGGGTGCGTCGGTTCGCAGTAGGACCTCCGGTGCAACACCGAGGTCGGCGAGGATGGACAGAACCCTCCCACGCGCGGCCGCGTCGAGCGCCGCTAGCTCCGCCATGAGCCTGTCAATGGCGGCGTCGCTGAGCACCTGCGGCACGACCATGAGCTTGTCGGATGGAAGTGTGGCGGCGTTTAGCATCGCACGCATCAGCGTCGTCTTGCCGGCACCGTTGTCACCGGCGAGCCGCAGGTGTTCGCCACGGCGAAGCGTCAGCTGCACCTCGGTCGCCACGCAGGTGTCGCCCGTGCAGAGACGCTCGGCCACATACCGAAGGAGCACCGGCTTCGGTGCCGGCTCATAGTCCACAAAGAGCGCCCCGCCGAGCGCCTTTGCCGGCAACGCTGCGTGGGCGCTCGACAGCTCCCGCCGGGCACTATCGACGCGCTGCCGGACTGCGCTGACCCGTCGAGCAACGCTCGCTTCGGCCTTGAGCACCCGCTGTTGTCGATTGGCGGTTGTTGCCTCTCGATCACCCGCGTTCTTCATGCGCTTGTGGGCTCTTCGGTTCGCGGTCGTCGCGGCGAGCCGGTCGCGCTGCTCGATGAGCTGCCGCTGCTGTTTGCGTTGGCGTCGCTTGGCTTCCGCGTAGCGTGTGCGGTCGTGGGCGTCGGTGCGGTCCCAAGCGGCTTTAGCCAGGTCGTAGGGCGCTGGAGTGAGCTGGGCCGCGCCATGGGCGACGCGCAGCGTGGACGTGCAGACACCGTTGAGCAGCGCGCGGTCGTGAGAGACCAGCAGTCCAAGGCCCCGGTATGCGCGCAGCGCTCCCAAGAGACGCTCGGACTCGTTGCCGTCAAGGTGGTTGGTCGGCTCGTCGAGCAAGAGGATCTCGGGCTCGCGATAGAGCGCGGCGGCCAGCTGCCAGCGCTTTCGCTCCCCAGGCGAGAGCGTTTGCCAACGCGCCACGTCGTCGTCGCCGAGCGCGAGACGTCCGCGCAGCCGGCAGGCAGCCGGCGACCAGCTGAGGGAGAGCTCCTTCACGGCCGACGTGCAAGCGCTCGCGCGCTGCGGACAGAGCTCAACGGCGACATCACCCGAGCGCATCACGGTGCCGGCGGTGGGTCGCAGGTTCCCAGCGACCAGCCGCAACAGCGTGGTCTTCCCGTGGCCATTGGGACCAACGATGCCGGTCCAGCCCGTGTGCAGATGGAGGTTCAAGCCGCGGAAGAGCGGGCGGCTCGGCTCATAGTGGAACGCCACGCCAACAAGGCGCAGCACGAGGTGTGATCGTGGAGACATGGTGCAACCGTGAAGAACCAGGAACTCAGTCCACGCGATGGGCCCGCCATTCGGGTCACGCGTGGTGCAGGAAGGCTTCAGCAGTTGCGGTTGATCATCGTCTCGTCTCGATTCGTCGTGTGGCCGGCCTATAGGCGCGTGCGCTCGCGCCGTCAACGTCCCGGTCACTCGGCGCTTGTTAGGACCGCGCCCCCCAACACGCGACAGGCCCAGCCACGAACTTGGCGGTCGGCGTGGACGACTTCCTCGCTCGGCCGATCTCGATGCAAGGCGTTAACGCGACGTTCCAGACGTGGCCTCATGGTGGGTCGCACCTCGAAACGGGCACCAACTCACGGACTCAGGGTATCGTGGCGCTGACAGCTAAGTTTTGCAGGACCGCCAGACCCCACCATGCGCCAGGACCGACCGCGAAACCCCCGCAATGTCGGACGGTTAAAGCGATGGGGTCGGTTGACCCCGTCCTGGGGTATCTGGACCTCGCATCACGCGTGCAAAGCGTGCGACGCGCGACGCCTCGGACCCACTGGAGCCTGCCAAGAGCTGCTTCGACCGGTGTTGGCAGGCTTCTTGCGACGGGGTCCGATGTCGAGCGCAGCTGGGCGCAACGACGGACACAAGGACATAAGCATGAGTTACGCAAGCCTAGGACGCAGCCAACAAGAGGTCGCCCATGGCACAGAGAGCAAGGCACATGCGGACGGCGAGCGCAGCCGAACCCGAGCGATAACCCAGGGCCTTGAGGGACACGCAGCTCAGTCCGAAGCGCTCAAGCCGAAGGCCGAGGTGGACATCCACCGCTCGCTGCGGACCAAAGACCGGCTCGAAGCCATCGCTGCTGAGCTGGCGGCACAGGTGGACATGCCGTCCCGGCAGTCGGAAGACCTTGTCGTCGACTGCACCAACGCACGCATCGCCGCCGCTGGACTGCTGGCGACCTATCCTGCGGCCGACCTGTCGCAAGGGGACCGCGACTACCTCCGCATGGGACTCCAAGCTGTGGTTGGCGAGATCGAGGTGGCGATCCGAGCGATCACCAACAACGGCGACCGAGACCAAGCGCAGCTTCAGATTGACAAGCTGCGCATGTCTGCTGCACACCTCCACCTCAACCGCTAAGGAAGCCACACCATGAGCCACGACACACTCTATCGCCGCGCGTTGCGCGCGGCGCGACGCGCTGTAGTTTACGCCCTCAGCCTCTGCGCCATCATCGTGACGTTTGGCGCACCTCAGGC
This sequence comes from uncultured bacterium, assembly GCA_938040325.1. Classification (GTDB taxonomy): domain Bacteria; phylum Myxococcota_A; class UBA9042; order PHBI01; family PHBI01; genus CALHXW01. The sequence goes on from CALHXW010000060.1 coordinate 28,667, forward strand.
TGCGGCGACGCCGCCCACCGTTTTCGTCGATGCCGTCGACGTCACGACCTTCCCAGCGACCGGCACGCTAGAGCTGCTGGTGGACCTAGCTGATGACAGCGTCCGCGAGGCCGTGGTTGCCGCCCCAGACCGGGTCGAGCTTGTCGTCGACGGTGCCGTGATTGGCCATGCGATTGCCTCTAACGAGACCCGCAACACGTCTCCGGTCACCGTCGTGGCTGGCTTCACCCACAACATCAGCTACATGAGGCTCTTGGACCGAGCAGCGGTCGACGGGGGTCCCGTTGACCTCGAACAGCCACAGCGCCTCGGCCTCAGCCGGGTATTGAGCGCGGTGGCTTCGGGTTTTGCGCTTGGGTGGCGACTCTATGACTTGCGCGTCGAGCGAATCGCTGGCGGCTGGGTCGATGGACCTCGCGGGCTCGCCAAGCGCTACACGCGAGGCCGGTTTCGCCTCGACAGGCCCACAGCCGACGAGCCGCAGTTTGGCTACGGAGTCGCCAGGCTGATGGAGGAGTTCAAGCTCTGGGATGCGGCGTTGCCGGCGCGACGCGTCGTTGTGATGCTGACCGATGGCTCCGACATCCTCGACCGCGATCCACCTCCGCGTCCGACCAGCTTCTATGCAAACGCCCGGACAGCAGCCAACGCGCTCGGCGTTCGCTTGATGTTCGTCGGCCTCGCTGTAGACGAGAACTCGCGCCTCGACCGCGTCAGGGACTATGCACAGATGACCGGCGGCAGCTACCGCGAGGTCACGCTCGCACAGCTCGCTACAGACCCCGACGCCGTCTCCGACGCCCTCGTCGCGACGAGCGACCGCCTCCACCGCGAGACCCGGCTGACGTTCAAGGTCGACAAGCGCTACCGCGGCTCCCGCGGACTGCCGGTCGGCGTCTCGATCCGCATCACCCACAACGGACGCGTCACCGAGGGGCGACACATCAAGCCGGTCGTGCTCCCCGAGCGCGCCAGCCACTGAGAGCCGACGCGCACGCCGAGACCAACTCTCGCGCTACTGGAGCAGGTTGTTGATGGCGCCAAACGCCTGCGACTGCGAGCCGCTTGTGTGGACGATCGTGCCCGTCTCATCGAGCACAATATGCTCATCTTTGGTGCCGGTGCCGGTGTGGCCGGGGAACACGCCGTTTGCGTCAAAGAGCACAGGCATCGTCAGCCCGAAGTTGTCGCGGACAGCCGCGCAATAAGCCGCATCGGGTAGGCTCCCGAAGTTTCCGGTGTTGGTGATCACAAGGTACATCTCGAAGCTGGGGTCGAGCGCTAGGAAGTCTGCATAATCATCGGACGCCGAACTGGCGTGCCCTTGGCAAGACGGTCACCACCCGGCGTACGAGAACATATACGACGCCTTCTTCTGACAGAGCTCATGGATGGTGTAGGGCGTTCCGTCGCAGTCGGTCAGCGTCAGGTCTGCCAAGCGGTCGCCCACGCCGGTCCCGTAAGGCGCCGCGGGCGGACAGACCATCGGAGGCGGTCCGCAGGTGCCAGCAGCCATGTCGCAGACGTCTCCACCAGCACACACCCCACACGTCGAGCCGCAGCCGTCGGGACCGCAGTCCTTGCCGGCGCAGTCGGGCACGCACTCGCACTGACCCGCACCACTGCAGCTCTCGTTGACTGCACAGCTCCCGCAGCTCCCGCCGCAGCCGTCGCCGCCACAGTCTTTGCCAGCACAGTCAGGCACGCAGGCGCACTGCCCGCTGCCATCACACGTCTCGCCAGCGCCACAGCCTGGCCCGCAGCTCCCCCCACAGCTGTCGGGCCCGCAGCTCTTGCCGGCACAATCAGCGACACACTCACACTGGCCGCCTGCGCCACAGGCCGAGCCAGCGGCACACGCGCCGCACGTGCCACCACAGCCGTCGCTTCCACACATCTTGCCCACACAGTCGGGGACACAGGCACACTGACCGCCACCATCACAGGCCTCGCCAGCAGCGCACATGCCGCAGCTTCCGCCGCAGCCATCGCCGCCGCAGTCCTTGCCTGCGCACGCGGCCACACACTCACACTGACCCGCGCCGCTGCAGACGTCCTGCGGCCCACTGCAGCCAGGCGGACAGCTCCCGCCGCAGCCGTCGCCGCCGCAGACCTTGCCGGCACAGTCAGCAACGCACTCGCACTGACCGGCGCCGCTGCAGACCTCTTGGGCACCCGAGCAGCCAGGCCCGCACGTCCCACCGCAGCCATCGCCGCCGCAGACCTTGCCGGCACAGTCGGCCACGCACTCGCACTGGCCTCCAGTGCTGCAGACCTCTTGAGCCCCGCTGCAGCCAGGACCGCAGCTCCCGCCGCAACCATTGCTCCCGCAGACCTTGCCGACACAGTCCGCCACGCACTCGCACACGCCAGCGGCGCTGCAGACTTCCTGCGTACCGCTGCAGCCTGCGCCGCAGGTCCCTCCACAGCCGTCGCTGCCACAGACCTTGCCGGCACAGTCGGGTGCGCAGACGCAGCTCCCGGTGTCGCATGCGGTCCCTGGCTGACACGACCCGCAGCTCCCGCCGCAGCCGTCGTCACCACACGCCTTGCCGACGCAGTCGGGAGCACACTCGCAGACGCCAGCGCCACTGCATACCTCGCCCGCTGGACACGTCGGTCCGCACGTCCCGCCGCAGCCGTCCGGCCCGCAGCTCTTGCCGCTGCAGTCGGGCGTGCACGTCGAGACACAGGCCCCAGCGCTCGTGCAGACCATCCCAGCGCTGCAGCCCGCGCCGCAGGTTCCGCCACAACCATCGTCACCGCAGACCTTACCGACACAGTCCGGCACGCACTCGCACACGCCCGCAACGCTGCACTGGTCTCCAGCGGCGCAGGTCCCGCAGCTCCCGCCGCAACCATCCGTCCCGCACGCCTTGCCGTCGCAGCTTGCGCAGCACGGGACGTTGCACATGCCGGTCGCGTCGCACAGGCTCGGGTCATCACCGAAGCAGCCGGTACAGCCGCCACAGCTTCCGCCGCAGCCGTCGTCACCACAGAGCTTGCCGGCGCAGTCCGGAGCGCACGCACAGCTCCCGCCGGTACAGGTGTCAGGCGCCGTGCAGCTGCCGCACACCCCGCCACATCCATCGTCGCCGCAGACCTTGCCAGCGCAGTCCGGCACACAAGCGCACGCCCCGCCCACGCACTGCTCACCGCCCTCGCAGCTTCCGCAGGTACCGCCACAACCGTCGTCTCCGCAGGTCGCCGTCAGGCAGTCCGGAGCACACGCACAGCTCCCGGCATCGCAGACGCTCCCGCTCGAGCACGTGCCGCAAACCCCGCCGCAGCCGTCCGGCCCACACGCTTTCCCGTCACAGTCCGGCACGCACGCGCAGGCTCCGCCAACGCACACGTCCCCACCCGCGCAGCTGCCACAGCTCCCGCCGCAGCCATCATCGCCGCACGAGGCGACGCTACAATCGGGCGCGCACGTGCACGCTCCGTCACTGCAGCCAAAGCCCGCACCACAAGCGCCGCAGCTCCCGCCGCAGCCGTCGTCACCGCAGTCGTTGCCAAGGCAGTCCGGACAGCAGACCGACTCGCAGGCACCGCCGACGCAGAGTCCTGGGTCAGGACCAAAGCACCCGTCGCACTCCCCGCAGAGCCCGCCACACCCATCATCACCGCAGGTCTTGCCCTCGCAGTCTGGCACACACACGGGCGGCGTTGTATCGGCGCTTGTGTCCGCGGTCGCGTCTTCGACGGTATCGTCGAGCACATCGACCGGCTCGACAGCCGTGTCCACAAGCTCCGCCGTCGTGTCAGCAACCGCCGTGTCCACCGGCTCCGCCGTATCGACAGCAACATCGCCCGAGCCGGTATCCAGCACGGTATCAACGCTACCGGCGGTGTCTTCAGCGGAATCGGTCGGCGCCTCGTCTCCGCAAGCCGCCGTCGCAATCATCACCGCAATCAGCACGAGTTTTCTCATACCGTGAGACTACCTCGAACGAACGGTGGGAGCGAGCGCCTTCTGGCTCAGCGGCCCAAAGCCGCATGACCGATGTAAGCGCACGCCTACCCATACCCATACCCCTACGCATACGCATACGCATACGCATACGCCTACCCATACGCCTACGCATACGCATACGCCTACGCGTACCCACCACCCGTACCCATACCCATACGCCTACGCCAACGCCCACCCCTACGCCTACCCATACCCCTACCCATACGCATACCCGGCCCCCCTACCCCCAACCCCTACCCAGCAACCGCCGGAGCTGAGCCTGTTACCCATGTCCCCGGTTCGAAAACCGCGTAAGCGTAGGGCCCGGCGAAACGCGAAACGCCCCGCTCAAGGGACTTGAGCGGGGCGTTTGCGACTCGGATGAGTCAATGGGGACTCAGGAACCTTCGATGAGGGTGTCCTTCGACGACTCGAGGTCTTTTTGGGCGTCGAGAAGCTCCTTCTCGGCGTCGAGAAGCTCTGCCTCTTTTTCGGCGAGCTGCTCCTTGAACTCCAGGAGACGCTCGGTCACGGCGGGACCACTCTTGCCGCTCATGGCTGTGACGGTCTCATACTTCAGTAGCTCGTACTTTGCGCGAGCAGCCCAGACCTTGGCGTCATTGACGGCCTTCTGCGCCTCACTCGTCTCGGCCTTGGCTTCCTCGACATCGGTCGAGAGCGCCTTGTTGTCGCGCTGGCTACGTAGGCCCTTGAGGTCGGCCTTCGCCTGCTCGATGATCGGGTTCATCTGCGCCTTGGCTGCGGCAATCTCGCTCTCGCCGAGCTCTTTGGCTGCCTTGATGGCGGCGTCGCGCTTGGCTTCGACCGGAGCCAGCGCGCCACCGGCAATCTTGGCTGCGTTCGACTCTTGCTGGAAGGTTGCCTTCGCTGCCTCGATCGCGGCATCGCGCTTGTTCTTGGCGAGGTCGATGGACTTCTCGAGCTGGTCTTCGGCCTTTTCGACCTTGTCTTCGGCCTTGTCGACCATGCTGTCGGCTTTGTCGCCGACCTTCTCGGCCGCATCGACGTCTTTCTCGGCGGCCTTGAGCGAGCTGCGCGACGAGCTCAGGTCTGCCTTGGCGGCAGCGATTGCAGCGCGGGCTGCTTCGAGCTTGGCCGCATCTTCGCCAGTGGCTGCAGCGACGTCTTTATCGGGCACGGTATGCGACAACCCGCCGCCGCATGCGATGGTCAAGTAGCCGAAAACACAAGCAAGTAAGATGTTCTTCACGGTCTCCCCCTGTCCGGGTGGTCGAAATCGGCGGCAATTTACAGGTTCGGTCCCTTCCTTACCACCCCAATGGTTTCAATCTGCGGCACATTGTCGTCAGACCGACCCCGCTGCCGACTGCCTGAACTGCGATACGCGGTCCGTTTGAGCCGCCGCCACACGGGCGTGCTACGAGCTTCTGCGTTCCTCGGGGCTGAATTTGCCCGCCAGTCCTGCACCGACGAATCAACCTGACCACGAGCCGTCATCGCTGCACTTACTCAGCTGTCGCAGAAGGCCAGCGCCACGTGTCGCGCTGCTCGTCATGTGCCGGAAAGAGGCTGACGGCGGTCACCGCGTCCTCGCTCAGCCAAAAGAGCATCGACAGCGCATCCACGTCGCAGGATCGCGCGTCGAGCGCTGGGAACTCCTCGAACGCCACCACAAAGGGCGTCGGGCAGGTCTCGCCGAGCGCAATGAGCGCGTCAGAAGTCATCCCGACAACGCCCGTTCCGTGCAGCTGAAAACAGCTATCGAGCACGGTCAGGGACGTCAGGCGGCCTCCGTCGTCGCTTGAGAAGCCGCACTCCAGCTGGGGACTCGCGAACTCCAACACCACGTCACCAGCCTCGTCGGTGCTGCGCGTGGAAGGCTCTCCCAACAGCGAGACGACGTGGGGCTCAAGCATCCCGAAACGGATGTCGTCGAAGCCGACCAAGGGATTGAGTTCAATGGCGTTGCTCATAGGGTGCCTCCGGAGACGGAGTGTGGCGAGCGGTGCGCCGGGTCGTCAACTGCCCTGGCGTTGTCTTACCGTCGAGCGACGATGCGCCGCTGCAGCCGCCGTTGTGTGACCTGCCAGCGCTCCAACATCCCCTGCCATCCGCGCAGCGTCTCGTCGAGCAAGTCGCGTCGGTAACGAATGCTCTCGAAGCGAGCCGGCGGTCCACCTGCGAAGAACGCCGCTGGCGGGACCCGGTCTAAGCTGTGTGGCACGAACGCGCGCGCCTCGGTGACGGCCGCGATCGCCTGCTCGAGCCAGCGGACTTGGGCGTCGCGCTGGCCGGCGCGGCCGCTGGCGATGATGCGACGAACGTAGGTGTCGGCAAGGTCACGCCACTGCCGGGCGTCGATCAGTGGGCTCGTGGTCCCAGGCGGCCCGAAGCCGCCGCCGAGCCAAGGCGTCTGGGGAAGCGCGAAGGTCAACATCACTGGCGGTGGGCTGTCGGCTGCGTCCGCAGGGACCACCTGGTACGTCACGATGCAGCGCCCACCGCGAACGCCGACGGTCCGGTGCTGAGTATCAAACCCGTGCACGTCGAGGTAAGCCTCGGTCTCCGCAAGCCCTCGGCTCGGCAGTGTGCGCAGGGCGACCACCTCGCCGCTGTGCTCGTCACAGTGCCGCAGCCACAGCTTGAGCGCCGCCACGTCGAGCGCGGCAAGGAAGCGCTCGGTCGACGACTTCCCCTGACCGGTATGAGACGCCAACGGGACCGTGCTGGCGTCGGCGTCGGCGTCGGCGCCAGCATGAACGACTCGCCCTACGCGACACGTGCCGCCAAGGTCCAGTCGAACGAAAGTGCCTGAGCGACAGACGGTGTAGAGGCTGTCGGGGTCGAGCGCAAACGCCGTACGTCCCACGCCACGAAGCACACGACAGAGTGCCTCCGCCGAACTCATATCAATCACACATCACCGTACTCGCAGCAGTCCCCATGCTCGTCGCCTCAGCGGGAGCACCTCAATCAACGTGGACGAACCGATCGCCGGGTGCAAGGCAGCTCTGGAGCCCGTTCCGATTGGTGCGGAGCTGCTCGCACAACTATTTTTCGACCCTCTCGACCGCCGGTCAGAAGGCGAGACTCCGTGACGTCGAGGACCTTCCAGCAGCGCGGATGACACTTGCTTGCACGTCGCGATGAGCGGTATCGCATCGGTCCACCAAGGAACCGCCATGGCACTGCCCCCCGAAATCGAAGCCCGCGCGTCCACTGGTTGCGAGCTCTGCGGCGCAGCTGGCCCACTGGCCGGTCACGATGTGGGCGCAGCCGGCGCCCCTAGCGACGACGCAACGAGCCGCATGATCGCTGTCTGCGGAGCCTGCGGACCACAGCTACCCTCAGACGCCACGCTGACGCCAACGAGCTTGTTTGGCCTCCAGGAGAGCATCTGGAGCGACGTTGCCGCGGTTCAGGTCGCAAGCTTCCGTCTGCTCAAGCGCCTCTCCCAGGAGTCGTGGGCCCGTGACTTGCTCGACCAGTGCTACCTCGACCCGTCGGTCGCCGCCTGGGCAGCGGCGGGCGAAGGCGAAGGCGACGCCGGTCCTGACGACGCGCTCGTCTTTGTCGACAGCAACGGCACGGTCCTCAGCGCGGGCGACACCGTGACGCTCATCAAAGACCTCAACGTCAAGGGCGCCAACTTCACCGCCAAGCGCGGCACGACGGTCAAAAACATCCGGCTCACCGACGACCCCGAGCACATCGAAGGTCGCGTGAACAAGGTCAGTATCTACCTCAAGACGTGTTTCCTAAAGAAGCTCTCATGATGGCCGCCGCCGCCGGCTCGCCCTGAGTCTCACGTGCGGATTTGGCGATCCCCACGAAACCATCCAGCTGGTATGTTGGGGGCGGTAGGCTGCCTACTCGCCCGAGAGGAAACATGAACTCGCCCGCTACCTGCAACAGACACGTTCGCTCCCTGGCGATAGCGGTGGCTGTCACTGGAATGCTCGCCGGCTGCGAAGTGCCCGATGAGCCAGGCCCGTGCGACGGCCTCGACGAGGGCGCCGCCTGTGATGACGGCGATCCGTGCACCGACGGGGCGACCTGTTCGGCCGGCGTCTGTGGTGACGCGGTCCCGATCGACGGCTCAGGCTGCCTGCCGGTCGATGACTGCGCCTCGGCAAGCTGCGGCAACGGGACCTGCGTCGACGGCGACAATAGCTTCAGCTGCCTCTGCGACGAGGGCTGGACCGGCGACGACTGCGCTGTCGACATCGACGATTGCGCGGACGACCCGTGCGGCTTCGGGCAGTGCAGCGACCAAGTCGGCGGCTACCTTTGCGCCTGCGACCCAGGCTATGCGGGTGACGACTGCACCATCGACGTCGACGAGTGCGCCGACTCACCATGCGAAAACGGGAGCTGCGAGGACGACGTGGGGAGCTACGTCTGCACCTGCGATGCTGGCTGGATGGGCGACGACTGCGACGTGGCGGTCGATGGGTGCGCCGGCATCTCATGTGTCAACGGCACCTGCGTCACCAGCGCTGGCGCCGGCACGTGTGAGTGCGACCAGGGCTGGATGGGCGATGACTGCGGCACCGACATCGACGAGTGCGACGATGATCCTGCTGTGTGCGACGTCAACGCGGTCTGCGCCAACACTGCTGGCGGGTTCTTGTGCGACTGCCTGCCGGGCTTCGAGGGGGACGGACAGAGCTGCGAGGACGTCGACGACTGCGCGGAGAGCCCGTGTGCCAACGGGACCTGCATCGACGCGGTCGACGGGTACACATGCGAGTGCGACGCGGGCTGGACGGGCAGCAACTGTGATGTCGACGTCGACGAGTGCACGCCCGACCCGTGCGCCTTTGGCCAGTGCAACAACCTCGCGGGCAGCTACCAGTGCACCTGCGACCCAGGCTGGGAGGGCATCAACTGTGATGTGGACATCGACGAGTGTGGCGCCGATCCGTGTGTGAACGGCGTGTGCGGCGACGCCCAGGGCGCCTACGTCTGCACCTGTGACCCAGGCTGGTCGGGCGTCGACTGTGACATCAACGTGGACGACTGCGTGGCCGCGGCGTGCGGAAACGGTGTCTGCGTGGATGGCGTCGACGGCTACACCTGCAGCTGCAACCCTGGCTGGCAGGGTGCCGCGTGCGACGGCAACATCGACGACTGCGTTGGCAGTAGCTGCCTCAACGGCACGTGCGTCGACGGGATCGAGAGCTACAGCTGCAGCTGTGATGCAGGCTGGACCGGCGACACATGCGCGACCAACGCCGACGACTGCGCGGCCAGTCCGTGCGCCAATGGCACATGTCTCGACGGGGTCGGCAACTACACCTGCACCTGCGACGCGGGCTGGACCGGCGACAACTGCGATGTGGACATCGACGAGTGCGCCGCTGCGCCGTGTGCAAACGGAACCTGCATGGACGGCGTCGATAGCTACACCTGTGACTGTCAGCCGGGCTGGACGGGCGATGACTGCGACATCGACGTCGACGACTGCGCGTCTGCCCCTTGCCAAAACGGCGGGCAGTGCGTCGACCAAGTCAACGCCTACACCTGCATCTGCCCAGACGGCTGGATTGGCGACGACTGCGAGATCGACCGCAACGAGTGCGGCCCTGCCCCGTGTGCCGCCGGCTTGTGCATCGACGGGATCAACAGCTACACGTGCGAGTGCCTCGATGGTTGGACCGGCACCGACTGCGATGTGGACATCGACGAGTGCGCCAGCGGGACCGCCGGCTGCGACCCGGTCGCGTCGTGCATCAACACCGATGGAAGCTTCACCTGCGTCTGCCCGGCGGGCTATCACCCAACCCTCGACGGGTGCGTGCGGATCACGGCGTTCGTCTCGGGTCAGTCTTACTCGACGACCGAGCTCGGCGGTGTCGGAGGCGCAGACATGCGCTGTCAGCAAGAGGCTGCAGCAGCGGACCTCGTTGAGCCGACGAAGTGGCACGCCCTGCTCAGCAACTCTCGACGCTCAGCGCGACAACGGCACCTCATCATGTTCCCGCTTGTGATGCCGGACGGAGGCGTGGTCTCACAGACGGAGGCCGGGCTGTGGGACGGCGACATCGACACCGACTTCGACACCAAGCCCAATGGACAGGCGGTGTTTGACGGCGTCTGGACGGGCACGCGCGCCGACGGCTCGCGTGTCGTGATGCAGGGCGCCCAGCTGACGCACTGCGAGGACTGGACCGCGACGTCGGGGGCCACCAACTTGGGGCGCACGTTCGAGTCGAGCTACAAGTGGGCGGACCTCTACCAAGGGTCGACCCCGAGCAATGCCTGCACCAACAGCAGCCGAATCTACTGCGTTGCAGGCACCCTCTGTCCTGTTGGCGAGGGCGCTGTCGACGGCGCGTGCCAGCCGATTGCAGGGTATTGCGAGAGCACCGGCGACTGCACGAACGGGGAAGTCTGCGGCGCCAACCACCGCTGCGAGGTGCCGATCTGAGGCGCGCGCGCGGTCGGGCTTAGAGACGTCGCAGCAACATGTGACTGACGCGGCTTCGCCCTTTGGAGTCGCGGACGGTGTGAACGCGCTCGCACGCGAACTCGCGCTGCTCGAACCAGGCGCAGAGCGTCTTGACGTCGTAGCGACGGCTGTAGAGCATCGTGCAGACGCGGGTGCCTTCCTCGATGAGGAGGTCGTGGCAGAAGTTGTAAGACCCAGGCACTCGGGCAGCATCGTCGTCGTGCCGCACCCAGACGCGCATGTCGACGGAGCTCGGGCGGCGCCCCATCGCGGCTTCCCAACGGCGAAACGGCCCCTGCAACAGCAGACGCCGGTTCGCTTCCGCTGAGGTCTCGGCGCGCTGGCGGTTGGTCATGGAGTAGAGCGGGTCGCTGGTGATGGGGTCCATCATGGTCGCGACCTCCACCCACACGAGATCGCCAGGACGCGCCATGCGCCAGAGGCGCTCGCGGACAAAGCTGTCTTCGTCGCGCAGGTTTCCGAAGATGTTGCCGAGCAGGAGAATGAGCCGCAGGCCCCGGTCGCCGCTCGGGCGTGCCGTGCGCAGCTGCGACAGGAACGCGAGCGGTCCTTCCTCGAAGTCCGCGCAGGTCGGCGTCACAAGACCGCCGCCGCCGCCGATCTCGCCGGCTGAGCTGCCGATCGCAGAGCGCCCGGCACTGCCTGCTCGTAGCAGGAGCGGAATCGACACGTCGACGGGCACAAAGGTCAGCCAGTCCAGCTGAGGCGTGGCGTCGAGCATCGCCCGGAGCACGGCGACTTCCTTGGCGCCATCGCCAACACCGAGCCCGACGAGGTCGAGTCCGCGTGCCCGTCCGCCGCGCGTTCCGTGACGCAGGGCAGCCGCGATCGGGCCCTTGGTGCCGCCGCGACCTGTGGCGGGGTCGAGCCAGGCACGTGCAGCCGCCAGTGTGCCGCGGAGCCAGGCACTCTGGTCGTAGCCACTTTGGATGAGGCTTAGCCAGGCGAGAGCGCCTTGGGGCTCGTAGTAGAGGAAGCGGTGGCCGGCATAGTCGAAGGTAATGCGGTCACGAAACTGCCGCAGCAGCTCGTCGGGCCCGGCGCCCTCTTCAATGACGAGGGGGTGGAGCTTGGCGCCGCCGCTGCGCGACGCGAACTCGGCCCGGCGCTGAAGGCCGTCGATCTGGGCGTTGAGGTTGAGCTTGATGGCCTCGAGCGTCTGAGTCTTAAAGCTCGACACCGAGCCGCTGCGCCAGTTCGCCACATTGACCGGTACCACGTCGGCGAGCTGCGCCACCGCCTTGTCAGAGTCCATGCCGAGCGCTTCGGCAAGGGACAAGAAGAGCTGAACTACCTGACTCTGTGGGCCACTGGATCGTTTCGCCATATCCAAACCTATGACGGACGCGGCGGAAATCCTACGCCACATCCGGCTTTTTTTTGCACACGACACTTTCTTTGTCGGCCGGTGGGGATTTTTCGAGCGACGGCCGGTTTTTGCGACCTTGAGTGTGGACACGACGTGGGAGCTTTGGTCGGTCAGTCCGCCAAGATTCGCCGAGGAACTTCATGACCGTCCGCCCCTTTGCTCCGCTCGTGTCCCCTGTCGCCAGAGTCGCGTGCGCCGCGGTGTTCGCCTCGCTCGTTGCTGCGAGCTGTGCCGATCCGCTCGACGCAGACGCGCCGCTGATGGAAGGCGAGGAGCCGAACGTTCCGGTCGTCGTGATCGGCGAGGGCGACGAACCAGTGGATGGCTCGGCGGACTCGGCAGTCTCCTATACGTTCGAGGTGGACCTGCGGGTTGCAGAGCAGCTCTATGTGATCGGCAGGTCACACTATGACGGCGCAGTTGAGGTCATCGTGCCGAGCGGCGAGGTCGAAGCGTTTGACGCGTGGTCGACCGACCGTGGCGTGGAAGTGACGGGACCAAATGCGAACTTCATTGCCGTCATGCAAGGCGACAACGTCGACGCGATCGAGCAGGCGCTGGAGCTCACGATGACCAACGCCGGACCGGTCTGCGCCGCGTGTGGCTTTGACTGCCGCGTGCTCGCCCCCAATGAAGTCGGCTGCCAGCCCATGTGTGACCAGTGCGATGCCCAAGCCGTGCTCGGCAACACGACGTCGATCGATGCGCCCGTGGACCCCTACGGACCGCATGCCCACGACGACGACCCCTACGGCGACTGCAACCCGCGCTTTGACTGCGACTAATCGACCCGTCGACCGTGGCGCGGCGCACCACGTCACAAGAGGACAGCGCGCAGACCATCCGTGCCGCGCAGCGGATTGACGGTCAGTGAATCGACGCCGACCACTAACTATACACCCCCGCGGAACGCCACAACCGATGAATCCCGGCGCCTTAGGCTGGATTCCGGACTTGGCATGGCCGTTGCTTAGCTCTCCTTCGTCCGCAGCGAACGCGGCCAACGAAAGGGAGAGCACCCATGAGAACACGACTTTGGATAGTGGCTGTGGCCGCGCTGGCTATGATGGCCTGTGGCGATGACGACTCGGGCAACGGCGGCGACAGCGGCAACGACTGGAACACGGCGGACGCTACCAGCAGCTCGGATGCGGGTGGTACCTCCGACACCCAGCCGCCGCCCAGCGACACCAGCAGCGGCGGCGGCTGGGACACGGCCAGCGCGGACACCGCTGCAAGCTCTGATGCCGCCAGCTCTGACACCGCGGGCCCCGATCCCGGCACCCCGCCGCCCAACACCCAGGTGAACCTTGGTGGCGCCCAAGACTTCGGGTTCTTCCGCGCGGTTGTTGAGTCCGGCCAGGTGCCTAACCCCGAGGACATGGACGCCGGCGGCTTCTTCGCTGAGCACCACACCCCGCTGCCCGACCCTGTTTGTGGCGAAAAGATCTGCCTCCAGGCGATGCTCGGGCAGATGGGCAACCTCATGACGGGCGCCAACTGCACGCTCATTCAGGTGGGCCTGAACTCGACCACCGTCGTTGACCCCAACGACCGCCCGCCGCTCAACCTTGTCGTCGTCGTGGATCTGTCCGGCTCGATGAACAACGGCAACAAGATCGACTTCGTCCGCGACGGGCTTCACAAGCTCGTCAACGAGCTCTCAGACGTAGACCATCTATCGATTGTCACCTATGCGACGACGGTCGACGTTCCCTTCGATATGCAGGCCGTCAAGAACAACCGCAACGAGCTCCACGACCTGGTCAGCAGCTTGAGCACGGGCGGCTCGACCAACCTCCACGATGGCCTCGAAGAGGGCTTTCAGGTCGCCATGGACGCCTACGACTCGGGTCGTCAGAACCGCGTCATCTTGCTCTCGGACGGCGTCCCGACGGTCGGCATTACCAACACCGACGAGATCCTTGAGATGTCGGCTGGCTACAACTCTGACGGCATCGGCCTGACCACCGTTGGGCTCGGCACGGACTTCAGCGTCGACGTCATGCGCGGCCTGGCTGAGCAAGCCGATGGCAACTTCTACTTCCTTGAGAACAGCGCCGCGGTCGACGAGGTCTTCACCGAAGAGCTCGCCTACTTCACCGTGCCCGTCGCGTTCGACGTCCGCTTGGACGTCCACGCCGGCAATCACTACACCTTTGGCGCCGCCCACGGCTCGCACCTGTTCAAGACCAACGAGGAGGGCGGCACGCTGAGCGTCCCGAGCGTGTTCTTGGCCCATCGCCTTGCCCACGACGACGTCACCGACGGTGACGGTCGACGCGGCGGCGGCTCGGCGCTGCTCCTTGAGCTCATGCCGATGGCCGATGACGGTAGCAACCTCACGGTCGGCCATGTCGCGACCGTCAGCCTCGAGTTCCGCGAGCCTGGCAGCAACGAGATCGTCACCGAAGAGATCACCATCGACTACCCGCGCGCGCCGTGGGAGACGCTCGTCACTGGCTTCTTCGACAACGCCATCGTCACGAAGAGCTTCGTGATGCTCAACATCTACGCATCGCTTGAGGAGGCCTGTCGCCTGCACCACGACGGCCAACCGCTCGAGGCGATGAACCTGCTGCTGCGCGTCATCGCGGCCGCATCCGACTACGAAGACGACGCCAACGACGGCGAGGGTGACATCGACATCCAGCTCGACATTGAGCTGATGGAGGACCTGGTCGGCGTCATCGAAGACGTGTCCGGAATCAACGAAGAGCCCGAGCCGATCATCCCGGAAGATCCGTGGCCTAACGACTAGACCGGACTGGACTAGACTGGACTGGACTGGAACTGACTGGAGCAGCGAACGCGTGGGGGCCGCCTGGATCGACGTGGAATCGGGCCGTTGCTCGAGGAGCGAGGACCGAGCCTATCGGGATCAGCGACCGACGCTCGCGACGCTGAGCACCGCGCTCAATTCCGCGTCGATCCAGGTGGCGTGACGAGCGGCTCCAGCTCAGCACAAACACCAACACCCTAAGGCGTCAGTACCCCAACAGGGCGCCGTTGCCGTCTCCTCGGGCAGTCACCCGAGCGAGGCGGCTCCCTTTCTCTTGCCCCGTCCGTCACGCCGCCGCGCCTGAGAGACCGCCCCAGCGGCTCCTTTCGTGGTTCACTCAGCCGGCGTTGCCGCGCCGTCGGACGAGAGCAGCCGAAACGACGTGATGAAGCTCGTGGTCACGGCCTCGCGCGCTTTGTTGCCGTTCGGGTGGATGCCACCGATCGACAGCAGCGTCTTCGGTGGCCGCAACACGAAGAGCATCTCGCCGCTGACGGGGCCGAGCTTTTCCCCAAACTGCGGCGAGTGGGTGAACTTGATGCGGTGGGCGTGCAGCTTGCCGATCATCGACGGGCGGCTACTCAGCGTCTTTCCGGTGCCAACGATCGCCTTGGCGCCATCGAGCAGGGCCGCCTTGATGTCGACGCTGCCACGGGCTTCTTTGTCCAGCTCCGCCACGTCGACGGCGAGGATACCGGGCACGCCAGGCTTTGACAGGATGATGCGCTCGGACGGGAGGGGTCCGGTCTTCGCCTTGCTGCGCCTTGGCTCACCTGGCGCGCCGATCGAGAAGCCGAGGTCGCTGAAGGTGTGGCGCTTCCAGCCTTTGTTGAGTCCGGAGTCCGACGCGCGCTGCTTCGGTGTCGTGACGGCGGCGACGTTCTTGCCCTTCTTGGCGGGCAGCGTGCGGGCGATATCCGTCGGAAATGGAAACGACGTCTTGAGCTTGTGGCCGCTTGCCGCAAGTCGATACGTGGCGGCGACCTTGCCGCGAAACCCGTTGTCCAAGGTTGGACACGCTGACGCCCACTCGGGTGAGACCACGAACGTGTGGTCGTCGCCCGAGCGCTCGAACTGGTCGACGCTCAGCGCGATCTGACATACCGACGCGTCTTTGCCGCCGGTGAGCCCAGAGCCGACCGCCAAGATGTCGAGCGTCAACGTGCCGGGCGCTTCGAGTGAGGCGAACGTCGCGTCATGAACCGTCCCTCGGAAGCCAGAGCCCTCGAGGCTCAGGGAAAAGCCGTTGGGGGGCCCTGCTGAGTTGCAGGCCGGCCACGTCAGTGCCAGGGCGGCGACGGCGGCCCCAAACAACGAATGAGCATGAGGCAAGCGGGTCATCGTGGCTCCATGAGTCTGTAGACGTTGAGCTCCAACCTACGCGGATTCGCGTCGTTCTGAACACCCCAAAGGCCCCTCGAACGAACAACGACGCATTGTCTCGGCGAGCCTGATGCTCGCTGCGAATGGACCTGCGGGGGAAAAAAAGAGGCGCTCAAGAAGTTCTTGAGCGCCTCGTGACAACCGGACGGTGACTACGGTGAGTCGGCCTCGATCTCCTTGAGCAACGCCTCGGCCTTAGCCTTGGCGTTGTCCTTTGTGATCTCCTTGTTGGCCGCCTCCACGAGCGCCTTCTTTTCTTCGGCCGTGACCTCAACGCTCGGTGCCGCAGCGCCAGCGTTGGCAGCGCCAGTGGTGGCAGCCGCGCCGGCGGCTGCGGCCGGAGCTTTCTTGTCGTCTTTCTTGTCGCAGCCGCTGACCGAGAGGCTCAGTGCAGCACCGACCACAACAGCCGCTTGTAGGGTTCGCTTGATCACTTCAGGTCTCCATTCTTTTCAATGCGTGCAAGTGCCGCCTTGTGGCGTGCTGTCTCTTTCGTTCGAAGGTCGGCGATCTTGGCGCTCATGTCTGCGACCGATCCGCCGCGCGCCAACGCCTCCAGGCGCTCGATCTTGGCGATTCGCTGCGCGTGCTTTCGGTTCTCGCGCGCGAGGCGCTTCGCCGAGCCGGTCAGCGCAGCGGCGCGCGTTGCACCCTTGACCGCCTTCGCCTTGGCCCGAGTGTCGACGCGCTCGGCCTTGAGTGCCTTGCCCTTGCCCTTGAGCGCTCGCCCTTCGGCCTTGAGCCCGCGTGCATCCACCTTGAGCGCACGACCCTCGGCCGTCAGCGCCTTGCCCTTGGCCTTGAGGCCTTTGCCCTCGACGCGCAGCGCACGCCCTTCCGCACGCATTGCCTTGCCGTCCGCACCAAGCGCGCGCCCCTCGGCGCGCATTGCCTTGCCTTTTGCCTTGAGCGCCTTGCCCTCAGCCTTGAGCGCCTTGCCCTCAGCCTTGAGTCCCTTGCCCTGAGCGCGAAGCTCCTTGGCTTCCGCGCGGTGCGCCTTCGCTTGGCCGCGGAGCTCCTTGCCGTCAGCTCGCTGCGCCTTGCGGTCAGCTCGGATCTCCTTGCGGACTTCCTTCATGGCCTTCCGCTGGGCGCGCCCCGCCTTGCCGTGCTGGGGTCCCAAGCTCTTGCCCTTGTTGAGCATGTGCTTGGCCTTCTTGTGGCCGGTCTTCAGCGCGCCGTTGACCTCCGCCCCCGCGGGGGTTGGGGACTCAGCGAAGGCTGTCGGGGCACACAGGCCCACGACGCTCAGCGCCAACAACGTCGATTTAACAGTTCGAAACATGATCTCTCCGAGGTGAATGTCTCTTTGGACCGTATCGTATTCGTATTCTGTTCAAAGGGGAACGGCGAAGACTCGTGACAAGCAACGGCTTAACGTAACGACACACGGAGCGTCTCTGGACCCGCTCCAGCCGCTTGCCGAGCCTGTCGCCTCTGGCAGGTGACTCGTCACCCAAGCTGCCGCTTGTGCCATGAGCCCGCGCGATCGGTCCGCCGGTTGCTGATCTAGCGCGTATACTGAGCCCCGCATCGGACTAAGACGCTAGGGCCAGGGTAGGCCAACGACCACTCGACTCGAGCGTCAGTCGCCCGGTAGCGCTTGCCGCAGCCGCCGCCGCAAGGTCGTTCGGTCGACCGCGAGCACGATTGCGGCTTGGGTGAGGTTGCCGTTGCAGCTGGCCACGACCTTCTGAAGGTACCAGTCGCTGGCCTGTCGGAGCGTGGCCGAGTTGGCGGTGATGGCGGGCAGTGTGTGCGCAGCTGCTTTCGTTGCCTGCGACAAGCGCGGCTCCAGCCCCAGCATGTGCGAGCGTAGTGCATTTCGGAGCTCACGCACGTTGCCGCGCCAAGCATGTCGCTGAACCTCGGCCGACCGGAGCCAGCGCTCCGCATCGTCAACCAGGCGCTCGTTCGGATCGTCTCCCACGTACGCACGCACCATCGACAGCCCGATGTCGACGATGTCCGTGGGACGCTCGCGCAGCGGTGGCACGTACAGCTCGACCCCTGCGAGGCGCTCGTAGAGGTCGCGACGGAACTCATTGCGCTCGACCATCGCGTCGACGTCACGGTGGGTCGCGGCCACATAGCGAACGTCCACGCGCACCGACACGTCCGCGCCGACGGGGAGCAGCTCGTTGGTCTCCATGACCCGCAGCAGCTTCACCTGAGTGATCAGCGGCAGGTCACCGATCTCATCGAGAAAGATCGTGCCGCCATCGGCCGCACGCAGATGCCCGTCCCGACTGCGTGACGCGCCTGTGAATGCGCCTTTGACGTGGCCAAAGAGCTCGGCGGCGACCAGTGACGGCGACACGGCCGCTGCATTCAGCTGAGCCGACGGCGCGGGTGCATCCTCGTGAGCTCCGACCGTACCGGCGAGGATCGCCTGCGCCACAAGCTCCTTGCCTGTCCCAGTCTCCCCCAACACCAGCACATCGTGGTCACGGATGAGCGACTTCAACTTCACCGCATCGAAGAGGTCGTGGCCAAAGCAGGTACGCCACGTCGTGAGCCGCACCGCGTCCATCTCCGACGAACCACCCACCATCGCGTTGAGGGCGTCGAACGCGCGCACCGCTGCGCCGACAACGGGCCCCCAACGCTGCCTAAACCCGCCGAGTCGCTCGTCGAGCCGCCGCGACACCCAGGCGTCAGGAATGAGCGCGTCTCGCTCTGGTCCGCTGCGGGATGCCCGACCGTGACAGGCGCCTACCAGCATGCGCTCAAGCGCCTCGAGGCTACCGTTCCTCATCAACGAGCGCGCGGCACGCTCGACCGTGTGGTCGTCATGCACCCACCGAGGTGGCCGCTCGACGCCATAAGGAGCTCCCAACCACTGCTCGGTGTCTGCGAGGAGCGCTCTCGTCTTCGGGGCAATACTCATGCCGGCAAGGTGGCGCAAATTGACCCATTCGCCCAGGCATAAGACCTCGCCATTCGCGCGCCATCGGCGACCTCAGCCCGTAGACACCCTCAATGACTAGGCTTTTCCCTCCGCCGGAACTTGGCACCCTTCTCGCTAACTGAGCGGGCGTTCCCGGCAACTAGGAGGTTCGCCATGACAGATATCACGAGCATTCTCAGCCCGACGACATGGGTGATCGTCGGCGCGGCACTGCTCATCTTGGAGATGCTGATCCCGACGTTCATTGTCGGCTCCTTCGGCGTCAGCGCGTTCTTCGCTGCAGGTGCAGCCGCACTCGGCTGGTCACCAGCCGTTCAGATCATCCTCTTCGGTGTCCTCGGACTGCTCTTGGTCCTTCCTGCCCGCCGCTACTTGCTGGCTCGAGGTCCAAAGCTCGCAGACGCGAGTGAAGCCCTCATCGGGACACGTGGCGTGTGTGTCGTTCCGGTCTCCTCTGCGGCAGGCGGAAAAGTCCGCGTCCAGGGTGCGACATGGAACGCCACTTCCGCTGCCGAAGAAATTGCCACCGACACCGCGATCACCGTGCTCGCCGTCGACGGCATCTACTTAACGGTCGCAGCCGCGACCACCACGAACATGACACCAACCACAACTCAAAAGGAGTCTTAGTCATGGCTACAGGAACCATCATCGCCATCGCCATCACCTCGATATTCGTCGTCTTCGTGCTCATGGGGATACGCATCGTGCCCCAAGCACAAGTCATGATGGTCGAGCGCCTCGGACGCTTCCACCGTCGGGCCGACAGCGGCTTCAACTTCATCATTCCCTTGGTTGACCAGGTGCGACGGTTCCAGACCGATGCAGGCATGAAGCGCGCCATCGACTTGCGCGAGCAGGTCATGGACTTCGAGCCACAGCCCGTCATCACGCGTGACAACGTGACGATGCGCGTCGACAGCGTCATCTACTACCGAGTGATGGACCCCCAGCGAGCGCTCTACGAGGTCGAGAGCCTTCCAAATGCGATTCGGCAGCTCGCGGTCACGAGCATGCGGAACGTGATGGGTGAGCTCGACTTGGACCAGACGCTGACGTCTCGCGAGACCGTCAACGCCAGGCTCCAGGCCGTGTTGGACGAGGCGACCGACCTCTGGGGCGTCAAGGTCACGCGCGTTGAGCTGAAGAACATCAGCCCGCCGCAAGAGATCGAGGACGCCATGGCCAAGCAGATGAAAGCAGAGCGCGAGCGACGTGCCGTCGTGACCGAGGCCGAGGGCGAGAAGAGCTCTCAGATTCTCAAGGCTCAGGGTCAGCGTGACGCTGCCATCGCGGTCGCCGAGGGCTACAAAGCGTCGCGCATCCTGGAGGCTCAGGGTCAGGCGGAGGCACTGGTCGAGATGAAGCGCGCGGAGGCCGAGGGCAAGCGCCTGACGTTCCAAGCCGTTCACGACGCCAACACCGACGATCGGGTCATCGCCATCGAGTACCTGCAGACGCTCAGAGAGCTGTCCCACGGCGCCGCCAACAAGATCTTTTTGCCCTTCGAGGCCACCGGAGTCTTGGGCGCGGTCGCCGGTATCGCCGATGTCGCGAAGCCGAAAACCTAGCACTAGCGGAATGCCCGCACAGCGCTGAGAGCTTGCCGGGGCACAACGTGTCCCGGCAGCTTGCGATGGGCCTCGTCGCGTCGGTGCCTTATCTCCGACATGAGCAGTCTTCAACGTGGGCGCCCGGTTCCGTGCACGCCGCGCGACACGTCTTCTCTGCGCCTCGAGCTGGCAGGTCAGAGTCGACCACGAGACGCGAATGCCGCTCGCTTCTGGGGCAAAGCACGGAGACCCGACGTTGCTACAGGTCAGCCTCGACGCCGAACGTCCCGTCGCGAACGCAGACGCACAGCCACGGTCGCGAACGTCATCAAAAGCAAGTGCTTACGATCGATCTTTTTGCCGCTGGCGTGGGCAAGCAGCACGAGCGACACCCTTTCATGCGTCTTACAACGGCCATTCGATGCGTGGTCTCGTCGACCCAGCCGTTGACTGCTTCGTCGCCCTATTCCGGATTGCCAAAGACGGCTCCTGAGCCGTTTTGCGGACTTCGCGTGATGTGCTACCACCGAGGCCGTCTCAACCAGCACGAGGGAATACCATGGCCTGCATCCGTCACGCCTCACGGCGCGCCTATTGGCTCAGCACCAGCTTGCTTGCTCTTGGACTGATCGCGACCACCGCGAGCTCAGCGCTCGCCGAAGAGCCCATCACGCTGCGCAGCTCATGGACGCTCAACGGCAACTTCACGATCATCACCAACGAGAACAACGCCGATGAGGACGTCGACACCGACGTGACGACCGACGACTCCACCTCGGCAACGCTGGTTGTGCCGGCGACGTCGACCGTCGTCGCCGCTCGCCTGCACTGGGTCTGTCGGGGTGAAGACGCCATGGGCTTCGGTGCCGCCGACCAGGTGAAGCTCGAGACCCCCGACACCGCAGGCTACGTGCTTGTGACCAGCGAGAGCGACACCGCATGGGGCTCAGGCGCGGTCCTTCAGCGCGCCTTTCAAGCCGATGTGACAGCCCACGTCCAGTCAGCCGGTGACGTCACCGTTGCTGACCTTCGCTGCAACGGCGTCGATAACCTCGTCAACTACTGGGCGCTCACGGTGGTCTACGAGGACGCTCTTGAGCCACTGCGCAACGTCTCGCTCTTCGACGGTTTCTCATTCTTTTCGTCATCGACGCAGACCTTTGAGCTGACCAACGTGGTCACGCCGCCGTCAACCACTGTGCCCAGCCGCTTTGGCATCGTGTCGACGTCGGGCCACAACAACCAGGTCGGCAGTGAGACAGTCCTGCTCGAGTGCCCATCTTGCGGCGCGAGCGGCATCGATCTGGTTGCGGCGGCTGGCGACATGGCCAACCCCACCGGCAACATCTTCAACAACAACATCCGTGCCTTTGGTGGCGTCCCGCCGAGCAACCCAGCCGATCCGTCGCTACGCGGCAACGCAACGGTTGGCTACGACATGGACCTCTTCGAAGTCGCTGCCAGCACCCTGCCGGCCGACGAGAGTGAGTTCGACGTGTCGTACTCGTCGGGCACCGACAACATCATCATGCACATCTTTGCCGTCAGCGTCGGCGTCAGGCGTCCGGTGCTTGAGGTATCCAAGCTCGCCACCCCAAGCCAAAGCCCGGCACTCACGGGCGACACCGTCAGCTACGAGATGACCGTCGCCAACAGCACCGACACCCCGGCCGACGCGGTCGTGCTGACGGACACGTTGCCGACCGGCATGAGCTGGGACGGCGCGAGCATCGAGGTCTGGAACGCAGCCGACAGCGCGTACCGAGCGGTCACCGCGGCGTCCGGCGACGACGACTGCGAGATCTCGGGCACGACCCTCACGTGTTGGCTCGGCCAGGGCGCAGACGGCGCTGCTGCCACCGGCGGGATCCTCGAAGCAGCCGACGGAACGCTGCGGGTTCGCGCAGTGGCCGTGATCGATGCCGTCGGCAACCCCGTCTGCAATCACGCCTCGGCCTCGTATACGTTTGTGGCTGGCGTCGAGACCCTGACCTTCACCGATGTCTCCGACGACCCGACCACCCCCACCGGCTTTGACTGCAGCGCCACAGCCGTCTGCGGCGACGGCCTCTTGGACGTGGCCGAGAGCTGCGACGACGCCAACAGTACCGACGGCGACGGCTGCTCGGCAAGCTGCGAGCTGGACTCGCTCTTCGCATGTGCGACCACCGGGAGCTCACGCTCCACCGACACGGTCTTCGTCGCCCACACGTCACTCAGCGGCAACACATCGAAAGAGTCCAAGCTCTTCAGCGTCGCCCAGTCCACCAACGTCATCACGCCGCTCGGCGAGTTCAAGCGCGGCACGACCGACGTGCTTGTCGACGGACTCGCCGTCAACGTCGGGGGCGACCTCTTCGGCTTCGCCTACAACGTGACCACGGGGATGTCGCAGCTTGTGCGCATCAACCAAGCCAACGCCACGGTTGTCGACATTGGCAGCCCGCTGCCCTTCCTGGTCAACGGCGCAGGCTTCAACGCGCAAAACCAGCTCTGGGTCTCTGCGGTCCCGTCCGCCCACGGCGACGTCAACGCGATCACCAGCCAACCGCACAGCATTGCCCAGGTCGACGCTGCCACCGGCGCAGTGCTGAGCGGTCCGACGCCGCTGGTCCTCAACGGCACGGCGTTCAGCTCGTCCCCCCGCGGACTCGACATCGCCTTCGACGCCGTCGGCGGCCTGATCATCGGCAACAACACGCTCATCTACCGGGTCGACAACATCGCCATCCCCGAGATGGTGCTGCTCGACACCATCAGCGGCCAGACGTTCTCCGGTATCAGCCTCGGCCCCGACAGCTGCCAGGGCAACGGCATCGACCACCAGTCGGCCGACAACTGGCTCGGCTGGAGTCTCGCAGGTGGACCGCTGACCAGCGATGGCGCCTTTGCGGCGGAAAACGCTGGCTCTGGCGACGCCGCTCGCGCGCCGATCTTCTGCGGAGGTGCCTGCCTCGACCACGACGGCGACGGTGTGCTCGACGCCAACGATCTCGACGACGACAACGACGGCATCCTCGACACCGACGAGCTCGGCGCCGACCACTCGGGCGACAGCGACAACGACGGCATCGCCGACTACCGTGACGCCAGCATCGTGAGCTGCCCCGACGGCAACAGCGACGGTGTCTGCGACAGCCTTCCGGTCGATATTGACTTCGACGGCGACGGCGTGCCGAACCACTTCGACAGCGACAGCGACAACGACGGCATCCCCGACCTCATCGAAGCGGGCGGCGTGGATGCCGACAGCGACGAGCTGGTCGACGGCTTCGTTGACGTCAACAACGACGGCTACCACGACCCGCTTGTGATGACGCCACTCGAGGTGCCCGACACCGACGGGATGGATCTTGCGGACTTCCTCGACCTCGACGCCGACGGCGACGGCGTCAACGACATCGTCGAGGCCGGGGGCACCGACAGCGACGGCGACGGCGTGGTCGACATGTTCAATGACGTCGACGGCGACGGCTACCACGAGCCACTGCAGACCGCGCCATGGCCTGTCCCCGACAGCGACGGTGACAGCGATCCCGACTTCCGCGACCTCTGTGGTGACGCCCGCGTGACGACCGGCGAGGCTTGCGATGACGGCAACATGAGCACCGGCGACGGCTGTGACGATGCCTGCATGGTCGAGGCGGGATGGGTCTGCGGCGGCGGCTCCGACACGATGCCCTCGGTCTGTGACCCGGTCTGCGTTGACACGGCGGCGGGCACCGGCACCGATGCTGGCTGCAGCGCTGACCTGCCGATCTGCGACACGAGCGGCATGGTCCATGTCTGCGTCGAGCCCACCGACGGCAACTGCCTGCCGAACGGCGACTTCGAAAACCTTGAGCCCGTCTGTGCCCAAGCTCTGCAGAGCACAGGCAACTGGGGCGTCGACTACGCCCACATCGCGTCCGATGGCCTGGTGCGCAACGGCAACTACTCGCTGCACTTCGTCGGCACCGGCGTTGGCCAAAACCTCAACTCCGACGGCACATGCACCGGCACGCAGAGTGTCGGCGGTACGGGCTCCGACATCTACGCGGCGATCGACGCCCCACCCGGCCAGTGCCTGAAGATGACCGCCTACTTCAACCGTGCTGCGGGCACGACCGACAGCGACTTCAGCTGCGGCCTGCGTGCGACGGACGGCATGGCGCCGCTGACCACCATCAGCACCTTCGGGACCGTCGTTGGCGGCGAGATCAACACCATCACCAGCGACGCCGACCCGGACACCTGGGAGACCTGCAACGCCGAGCTCATCGTGCCCGTCGACGGCAGCCTCGTGCTGGCCTACGTCGCCGCACTCGAGAACGTCAACGACGACGCAACCAACGAGTTCGGCGGTCACTACGCCGACGACATCCTGGTCGTCAAAGCCCCCATCAGCGAGTGCGACCACTGCAACGACGGCGTGCAGGACGCCGACGAGACAGGCGTCGACTGCGGCGGCAGCTGCGACCCGTGTGTTGACGGCGAGGGCTGCGCCATCGACGCCGACTGCGAGACCGGCCTCTGCACCGATGGCATCTGCGGCCCCGGCCCAGAGGTATGCGACGACGGCATCGACAACGACGGCGACAGCGACGTGGACTGTGCCGACGTCGAGGACTGCGCGCTCCACATCAGCTGCCAGGGGGTCAACCCGTCGGCCCAGTGCTCGCCGGCTGGCGGCGTCACCGGCGACCTTGTCGGCGTCCAGGTCGCTCACGGTCTGACATCGGATGCTCCCGACTCGGACATCCTCACGTTCGCCATTCCACCGGGCGCGACCACAGCGCTCGTGTACGGCTTCGGCGGCACACCAACCGGAGACGGCGTCATCGATGACGAGGACGTCCACACGTCGTTTGCCACCGTCGACCTCGTCAACGGCACCTACGGCGGCTACTTCTCGGCCACCATCCGGACCGATGCCGCGAGCACCTCGGCCTACACCTGGGTCGATGAGGCACTCGGCACGCCGAGCATCACGGCGGCAAGCGCGCAAGGTGACACCTCCACCTTCGACGGACTGACCGTCGACCGCCCCGATGCGATGACCCTGACGGTCCGCGAGGTCAGCGCGATGCAGGACGCCGTCTACCTCGTCGAGTTCTACGACGGCACCAGCGAGAGCCTCAACCTGACGACGACGCGCTCAACCCGCATCGAGATTGGCGACAACTACGAGAGCTTCGCCATCCCGGCTGGCACCGACTGGATCACGATCGATGCCTACAACGTCGACGACTGGCGCGGGCCAAGCTCCGCGGGCGTCAGCTTCCACGAGCCCATCGGCGCCGGCCGCTTTGTCATCGACGTGGCCAACGCCACTGCCACGGGCTTCGCCGGCCAAAACTACGGCTCTGGCGATGCCTATACCTGCAAGTATGGCTTCACGGGCTACGACGTCTCCCAGCCGACGACCGCGACGGATGGCGGCGTCCTGGCCTCAGCAGCGATCATCGACGGCGACACGTCGCTGACCGGGACCGCAGGCTGCCCATCACCGAGCCTGTGGCTCGACGGCAACGTGCTGCACTACCGAAAGGCGCCCGCCGCGTGGGCGATCGACGCACGCCAGAGTGTCATCGTCGACTTCTGGACCAAGACGGGGGCGCCGACGGCGGCCAAGGCCATCGGCTCATCGACGGCCTACAACACGAGCACCGGCGTGTTCGAACCAGGGCTCATTTCGCGCCCCATGACCCTGGCGGTCCCTGGCGGCACCGACTTCTCCCAGGTCCGTTGGTCCATCAACACGCCGATCAACCAGCCCGACAAGGAGCTCAACGAGAACTTCGGCTTCGGCGCAAACCTCGTCGACTTCAACAAGGGCGAGGTCAGCTGGCGCGGCGTCTACAACAACGGCGCGGTGATGGCGGCGCAGGTCCTCATGCTGGGCACCGTGCCCTTCGGCGTTGCTGCCGTGCCGGACCCGAGCGGCTGGCCGGACCGGTTCCCGAGCCACACCGTCACCACGTTCGACCCGGTCGCCTCCGAGCTGACGTTCACCTTCAACTCGCAGCCCTATGAGCAGACGGTCATGCACATGCAGCACTTCGCGCGTGGCCTCGACTTCAGCATCGGGGGCGGCAACGTCGCGACGACACCGACGGCGACCTGCGAGATGGGCATCACGACCATCGCGCTCAACATCTGCAACACGGGCGCCTCACGCTTCAACGCCCAGCTCCCCGTGACGCTCTACGACGCCGACCCGACGGCCGGCGCGGCCAACGTCGTCAGCACGCAGCTCGTCCAGCTCGATGTGGACGGTGGCTTCTGTGCCTCGCCGACGGTGACGCTCAGCGCAGCCGAGTCAGGGCTCGCCGACAACCTCTACATCGTGGTTCACGACAACGGGAGCGTCGCAGCGACGGGCACGCCCTTTGCGCTCTCCGCGCTGGCGATGCAGCCGACGGCCACCAACATCAACGAGTGTGACTTCTCCGACAACCTCTACGGCGCGCTCCAGGACCCGTGCGCCCCGACCTGCCGCGACACGGCGGTGGGTGCCGCCGCTGACCAAGGCTGCGCGGAGCCCACGAGCGAGTGCGACACGGCCGCGGAGACGTGCGTTGTCTGCGAGGACGACGCGGCGACGGGCGCGGTCGACGGCGGCTGCAGCGCGGACCTGCCTACGTGCGTGGGCGATGGGTCGTCGGCGACCTGCGTCGAGTGCGAAGTCGACGCTGAGTGTGGCGCCGGCGACGTGTGCGCGCCCGACAACACCTGCGTGCCCTGCCACGACGACGCGGCAGCTGGCAGTATCGACGACGGCTGCGACATGGCGGCGCCGGCCTGCCTCGGTACCGGCGACAGCGCGACGTGCGTCGAGTGCGTGGCCGATGCCGACTGCGGTGGTGACGCAGTCTGCGCGCCCGACAACACCTGCGTGCCTTGCCACGACGACGCGGCCGCTGGCGGCATCGACGATGGCTGCGACGATGCGTTGCCGGCCTGCATCGGCGCAGGAACAAGTGCGACGTGCGTGGCGTGTGCTGCCGACGCCGACTGCGAGACCGGCGAGGTCTGTGACCCGAGCAACGCGTGCGTGCCGTGCCATGACAGCGCGATGACCGGTGGCGTCGACAACGGCTGCAGCGATGACACCCCTGCCTGCGTTGGCACGGCCGCCAACGCCACGTGCGTGGAGTGCGAGGCTGACAGCGAGTGCGACGCCGGCGAGGTCTGTGCCCCTGACAACGTCTGCGTGACCTGCCACGACGACATGGCGGCCGGCGAGATCGACGACGGCTGCAGCGCTGGGATGCCGGCATGCCTGGTCGACACGAGCGTCATGCCCGCGGCCAGCAGCTGCGTGGAGTGCATCGCCGACGCGGACTGTGGCGGCGACCTGGTGTGTGATCCGGCAAACAACGCCTGTGTTCCTTGCCATGACAGCAGCAGCGCTGGGGTCGACAGTGGCTGTAGTGCGGCGGCTCCAACCTGTGTTGGCAGTGGCGCGTCTGCTACCTGCGAGGCTTGCGACAGCGACGATGACTGCGCGACGGGCGAGGTCTGCGATCCAAGCAACGCTTGCGTTGGCTGCTTCGACGACGCGGCGCCTGGCGCGGTCGACAGTGGCTGCGCCATGGGTGCGCCCGCCTGCGTCAGCGATGGGGGCAGCGCCACCTGCGAGGAGTGCGACGTCGATGCCGCATGCGGCGCCGGCGAGGTCTGCGACGAGAGCAACAGCTGTGTCGCCTGCGAGGACACCGAGGGCCCAGGCGCGGTCGACAGCGGGTGCAGCGAGGAGACGCCGGCGTGCATCGGCGGTGGCGACGACGCGGTGTGCGTGGAGTGCGCCGCCGACGGCGACTGCGAGGAAGGCACGGTCTGTGGGCCCGAGGCGATCTGCGTGGTCTGCCATGACGACGCCGACGCAGGCGCGACCGACCATGGCTGCAGCGACGAGACGCCAGCGTGCGTCGAGGTCGACGGTGGCGGCGTGACGTGCGTCGAGTGCGAGACGGACGCGGAGTGCCCCGGCACCAATGTCTGTAGCGCAGCGGGCACCTGTGTGGGCTGCCTGGACACCGACGAAGACACGGTCTGCGACAGCGACGACCCCGACGACGACAACGACGGTGTCGACGATGCTGAGGACGCCGACCCGCTCGACCCCAACGTCTGCCGCGACGAGGACGCCGACAGCTGCGATGACTGCAGCGTCACCGGCGACGATGGATCGGGTGGCGACCCGGGCAACGACGGCGAGGACCTCGACGGCGACGGCATCTGTGACGCGTCCGACGACGATGACGACGGCGACGGCGTGGCCAACGACGACGACGACGACCCGAGCGACCCCAACGTCTGCCGCGACCAGGACGCTGACACCTGCGATGACTGCAGCGTGACGGGCGACGACGGCTCGGGCGGTGACGTGGCCAACGACGGCGATGACCTCGATGGCGACGGCATCTGCGACGCGGGCGACGACGACGATGATGGCGACGGTGTGGCCGACGTCGACGACACGGACCCGGCCGACCCCAGCGTGTGCCTCGACACCGATGGCGACGGCTGCGACGACTGCAGCGTCAGCGGAGCCGACGGCTCGGGCGGCGACCCAGGCAACGACGGCGCCGACAACGACGGCGACGGTGCCTGCGATGTGGGCGATCCCGACGACGACAACGACGGCATCCTCGATGACGACGAGCCGAGTGGCGACCTCGACGGCGACGGCCTCGACAACGCCTTCGACATCGACAGTGATGGCGACGGCATCGTCGACAACGTCGAGGCCCAGCCGGCCGGCTCGTTCACGCCTCCAGCGGGTGCCGATGATGACGGCGACGGCCTCGACGACGCGTACGACACGGACTCGGGCGGCAGTGCCCTCACGCCGGTCAACAGCGACGACGACGACGACCCGGACTTCTTGGACACCGACGCCGACAACGACATGGTGCCGGACGCAACCGAGGGCCACGACGCGAACATGGACGGCCAGGCCGACACCACGCCGCTGGGCCAGGACGACAACGACAACGGCCTCGACGACGCGTTCGATCCCGGCGCATCCGGCATCGAGGCGCCGACTCAAGACACCGACGCCGACGGCACCCCCGACTGGCGCGACGCCGATGACGACAACGACGACATCCCGACCGCCGACGAGCTGGAGGACGGCAACGGCAACGGCGTGCTCGACTACCTTGAGGAAGGCGGCACCCAGGTCATCGACGACGACTTCGTCGCCAAGGGTGGCGCCTGTGCGTCGGCCGCTGGTGGACCGCTGCCGTGGATGCTGGTGGCGCTCCTGACGGCCGGCTGGCTGTGGCGGCGACGGCAGACGACGGCCGGCTGAGACCTGGCCATGCTAGCGCGGCGGCTCGCTGAAGCTTGGACCTGGCGGCTTGTTAGGGATGAGCACGAGCTTGCCGGCGCTCAGTCGGCGCTATTGCGTGCGGAGGGGCGCCACCCATGGCCCGGCAGCGACATCGCGCCATGCCAAGGCCTGGCCGGCACTCCACGTCTGGGTATCATCGCCGCCGTGGACGACGACAACCTCGGGCTCGGCGTCGCCGATGAGGGCCGCTATGCGAACCAGCGGTTCAAACGCGCTGCCTCGAAACGTCGCACCGGACTTCGCATCGGCGACGATCACGCGCATGCCGTCTTCGACGACAATATCGGCCTCAAGACCTCGGGGTTGCCGGAAGTGGTACGTGGACTCGGGCTCGCCGCGATGCAGACGCGCTTTGAGGATCTCGGATACCACCCAGCTCTCGAAGATCGGCCCACGCAAGGGATGATGTCGAAGCTGGTCTGCCGTGCGAATGCCGAGCAGTGAGCAGGTCAGCCCCGTATCGAGCATGTGCAGTTTCGGACGCTTCACTAGACGCTTTCGCACATTGCGGTGCCAAGCCGGGACGACGGTGCACAAATAGGACGTCTCGAGGACCGACAACCAAGCCTTCGCAGTTGGCTGGGTAATGCCGGCATCAGAAGCAAGGCTGTTGAGGTTCAGCTCGGTCGCAGTACGGCCTGCGACCAGCCGCATGAAGGTCGTGAACGTCCGCAGGTTGCCGATGTTGAGGAGCTGCCTGACGTCGCGTTGGATATAGGTGGTCGTATAGTCGAGCAGCCAGCTGGCCGCAGGGAGCTCCCGGTCATAGATCCGTGGATACGCTCCGGTGACGAGCAGCGACATGAGCTCGTCGGTCGTCGGCGAGCCGAAGCGCGCTAGCTCGTCGAGCGAGGGCGGCAGTAGAGTGCGAACCGCCGTTCTGCCCGCCAGGGACTGAGAGATTGACGCAGATAGCGCGAAGCTTTGAGAGCCAGTCAGGATGAAGCGCCCCGGTTGGGGTCGTTCGTCGACGTCCACCTGCAGGTAGGAGAGGAGCTCCGGAACGCGCTGAACTTCGTCGATGATCGCCCCTTCGCGATACTCAGCCAGAAAGCCGCGTGGGTCATCGCTCGCATAGTCCCGCAAGTCGCCTGCTTCGAGCGACACATAGGGATGGTCAGGAAACACCGCTCGGCAGACCGTGGTCTTGCCCGACTGCCGAGGCCCCGTCACCGTCACAATGGGATAGTGGGTCGACGCCTGCTGGAGCAGGCTGGACAGGTTTCGGTCAATCATGTCGTGATGATACGAGAGCCTGCACAAATTGAAAATCCAATTTTGAATTTGCACATTCGGGCCGATCTTCAATGGCATTGAAAATCTGCCCGCATCGGTGTGATGCGATCGTCATGCCACCTGTCCAAGCAAGCTCGTTGGAGCTCGGACCGCAGAGCTTCCTAAGGTATGAGCACGAGCTTGCCCACGGTCTTGCCGGACTCGATGTCCGCGTGGGCCCGCCCGACGTCGCTGAGCTTGTAGGTCGTCACCGGCGGGGCCTCGAGGTCGCCATTGCGCAACCAGCGCCCGATGTCGTCGAATGCCAGTGAGACAAAGTCGTCGCGATCGAAGAGGTAGCTGAGGTTGAACGCCATGACGCTCTTGGATGCGTTGGTGAGGTTTAAGGGGTTGTAGCGCGGTGTGCGAACGTAGTCGTAGGCGAGCTTCGGCCAGTTCGGGCGGCCGCCCTTCTTTGCCATCATCGTGTGGAAGCCGTAGACCACGAGCTTTCCGGCGGGTCGGAGGTGTTCGTAGCTCTGGGCCAGCGTGGCGACCCCGTTCGCGTCCAGCACGACGTCGTAGCCCTTGGGCGCGAGTCGCTTTGCTTCGCCCCACAGGTCTTGGGTGGACTTGTCGATGACGGCGTCCGCTCCATGCTTGCGGACCGTCTCCACCTTGTGGCTGCCACCCACGACCCCGACGACGTGGCAGCCCCCGAGCTTGGCCATCTGGACGAGGCTGCCGCCGACCCCACCGGCGGCGGAGTGCACCAAGACCTTGTAGCCGGGCCGTGGGTGCGCAAGCTCGTGGAGCGCGAACCAAGCGGTCATGAAGACCGCGGGAACCCCGGCCATCTGCTCGAACGATAGCTGCTCGGGCTTGGCGAAGACGTGCTTGCGACGCACGGTGAGATGGCCCGCGTAGCCACCGAACCGCGTCACGGCAAAGACCTCATCGCCCACCTGCAGATCGTCGACGCCTTCGCCGAGGCTGGCGACGAGGCCCGACACCTCGAAGCCAGGTGTGATGGGCCAACCTACGTACTCTTTGGCCGACGAGTAGAGCCCTTGCCGCACCAGGGTGTCGGCGAAGTTCACGCCGGTCGCCTTGACCTCGATGAGCACCTCGCCAGCGGCTGGCTTGGGCATGGGCACGGTGCACATCGTCAGCTGGTTGTAGCTTCCCGCCTTAGGGATGACCACGCGCTGCGTCGTCGCGGGGATGGCTGCGTGACTGGGCGAAGCGTGAGCTGTGTCGGTCATGGAGAGTCCTCTTGGTCGCCGCGTACGCGGTAGTGATCGAGCAGCATCGCCACCGACTCGTCGACGGCCTTGGTCAGCATCACGTCGGGTAGCGTCTCACAGAGCCCGGCGAGGACCGGCCAGAACGCGGCGCCTTTTGCCAGGGCCCAGAACTGATGGGCGGCGACCTGGGGATACGGAACGTGAAGGCGCCCGTCGGTGTGGGCGGCCCGCAGCCAGATCTGGAGGCCGTCCTCGCGGGTCACGAGGTCCGTGAGCGCGGTGACGCCGAGCTCGGGACGCCGTGCCACGTCGGAGATCACGGCACGGACGAGGCCGATGAAGTCGGGCTTGAGCTCGCGGCCAAGCTTCTGGCGAGCGAAGGCCTTGAGCTGGTCGGCCAGCGGCTGGTCCGGGTCGTACGCCAAGGTGATGTCGCACTCGGTGCTGTCGACCAGGTCTTGAACGACGGCCGTGAAGAGCTCGTCTTTGCTCGGAAAGTGATTGTAGACCGTGCGCTTGGAGACCTCGGCCCGGCTGGCGACGGCGTCCATGGACGTGCGGTCGAACCCGCTCTCGCGAAAGCTCTCGCGGGCGGCCTGCAAGATCGCTGTGCGCTTGCGCTCAGAGCGCGTGCCCTTCGGAGCGGACTCGGTCGTGGATGTCGTCAAGAGCGTTTGGTCCCGTTTCTACGGCGTCTCTCGCGCGCTCCGCGAAGAAACTACACCGTGCAGTTTACTTTTCCATTGACCTGCCGCTGCGGGTCGCTACGTTGAGCGAACTACACCGTGCAGTTTACTTTTGGAGAATAGGCATGAATGAGCTCAAGGGCAAGGTCGCGTTGGTCACAGGCGCAAACGGCGGAATCGGACTGGAGACGGCCATCGGGCTCGCGAAGCGAGGCGCCACCGTCGTGCTCGCGGTCCGAAACCCGGATAAAGGCCTGGCCGCGCAGAAGACCGTCATCGAGCGCACGGGCAGCAAGCGCATTGAGCTGCTCACGCTCGACCTGGCATCACTGACCTCCGTGCGCACAGCAGCTGCTGAGTTCCTTGAGCGCCACGACCGTCTCGACCTGCTCATCAACAACGCCGGCGTGATGCTCTCGAGCCACCAGCTGACCGACGACGGCTTCGAGGCCACGTTCGGCGTCAACCATCTCGGCCATTTCCTGCTGACCAACCTCCTGCTCGACCGCCTCATCGCGACAGGCTCGGCTCGTATCATCAACGTGTCGTCGGCGGGCCACGCACTAACCCGCGGCCTCAAGTTCGACGACCTGCTCTACACGCGCCGCCGCTACAACGGCGTCGTCGCCTACTGCGAGAGCAAGCTCGCCAACGTGCTGTTCACGACCGAGCTCGCCCGTCGCTTGAGCCACACCGACGTCGTCACCCACAGCCTGCACCCCGGCGTCGTACGCACCCGCCTCGCCCGCGACGGCGATGGTGGCTGGCTCGGCAACACCTTGAGCGCCATCGGCGGCCCCTTCCTCATCAGCCCCGAGCGCGGCGCCGCGACAACCCTCCACGTCGCCACCAGCGACAAGGCGGGCAAGACCACCGGCAAGTACTGGTCCAAGAGCCGCATCAAGCGCGCCCGGCTGCCAAAGAGTGAAGCCAAGGACGCCGCACGCCTGTGGGAGGTCAGCGCAGAGCTGGTGGGGCTCGAAGCGACGGCGAAGGCGGCGTAGGACACTCCTAGAAGTGACGTGGTGGGTCCATCTGGTCGTGTACCACGCGGACAATGCCGACGATCTCATCTGTGAAGACGTAGAAGGCAACGTGCCGCCCAATGTGGATCGAGAAGTAGCCGGGTTTGATTTTCTTGCGGCTCCTGCCACGGTCGGGCTGGGGCCCGAGCAGCTGGATGGCTTGGTGAAGCTGCCGAAGGTACCGGTCCGCTTGCTCCTCGCCCCATGTTTCGAACGTGTAAAGCCAGATACCTTCCAAATCAGCAGCAGCCCGTGGCCTTATGACGATCTTACGCACCCAGTGCAGCCTTCTGACGGGCTGATGAGATGATCTCCTCGATGTCGAACGGACGGTACGGGCCGCTGCCTTCGCCTTCCTCCAGCGCTGCCCGGAGCGCATCCACGTGTTGTTGCTGCTGCTCCATTGAACGCAGTGCATCACGGACGACTTCGCTCCTGTTGCTGTAGCGGCCTGACTCGACCTGCGCCGCGATGAAGCTCTCGAAGTGGTCGCCGAGGCTGATGCTGGTGTTCTTACCCATGCTGTTCTCCCGGGTGTTGCTCTCTCCGAACAGGTTACCAATATCTGGTAACCCTCACAATAGACGATAACCTACAGGGACTTCGAGGCCCCGCGCCGGGCCGGCGCTAGCGCAGCACCTACGCTGGCGCTGCGCAGAGTGGCTAAGCACTTGTGAACGCTGGGAAATTAGGCAGGTGTCTTGGATTAGGCTGCGGGCGCTGCGTGTAGTGGCTAAGCGTTTGTGAATGCTGGGAAATTAGGTGGGTGTCTTGGATTGGGCTCAGGAAATTTGGTGGGTGTCTTGGATTGGGCTCCGGCGCGGAGTGGCTAAGCGTTTGTGAATGCTGGGAAATTAGGTGGGTGTCTTGGATTGGGCTTCTTCACAAGAACTACCTTTTCGACCTGGGCTATCTAGTTCGAGAGCTTGCGCTTCAGGAGCGCGACGGGGCGTCCGACCTCAAGCGATAGCTTTCCTGGGCGGACAGCTGGTGGCGTATCACGCCGTGTTTCGCTTATGCAGATTCAAGCCGACGCGTTCGGCATCCCGCTGTGTGACTTACGACTTGATGGGCTCGATCCTGTGGTTGAGCGGGTGTGAGAAAGGACACAGTGACAACCCCTGAAGACGTTGAGCTAAGCTCGCCCGATATTGATGAGCTGGCTCCCCCGACCCGAGGCGTTGTTCC
Organism: uncultured bacterium; assembly: GCA_938040325.1. Classification (GTDB taxonomy): domain Bacteria; phylum Myxococcota_A; class UBA9042; order PHBI01; family PHBI01; genus CALHXW01. Next base: position 63,781 of record CALHXW010000060.1, read on the forward strand.
GGCAAGAGTTAGGCCTTCTCCACCGCTGAAGACGAATCTTGTTCGAAGCCGAAACTCATGGTTCCTATCGGACCATGAGCGAGCGAGTAGCCCCGAGATCGATACCATCGCGAGAGTAGCCCGCCCTTGGCTTGCGCGCTGTCACGACCGGCTTTGACTGGCTCCGCCCTTCCCTCCCTTCAGATGAGCCCGCTATGACCCACCCCACCGAACCGAAGTCGCGCGGCTTCCTCAACTGGATCGAGCGGGTCGGAAACCGCCTGCCCGACCCGGTCTTCCTCTTTCTCTACCTCATCTTGGGGTTGGTTGGCGTCTCCGTGCTCTGCGCCGCTCTTGGCGTGTCCGCAGAACACCCGACGAAGCTCGCCGCCGACGGCACGCCGCTTGTGCTTGACGCTCAGAGCCTGCTCTCAGCCGAGAACATCCGCAGGCTCTGGACGGAGATGCCGCAGACGTTCACCCACTTCCACCCGCTCGGCTACGTCTTGGTCGTGATGCTCGGCGCCGGTGTCGCCGAACGCAGCGGGCTCTTCGCCACCGCCATGCGGGCCGCTGTCCGCAAGGCCCCTGTCGCGCTGCTGACACCGGCCGTGGCGCTCGTCGCCATGCTCTCCAACCACGCCGCCGACGCCGCCTACGTGGTGTTGATTCCCCTCGCGGGCGTGCTCTACCACAGCGCCGGTCGCCACCCGCTGGCCGGCATCGCCGCCGCCTTTGCCGGCGTGTCCGGAGGCTTCTCGGCCAACTTTGCCCCCGGCCAGCTCGACGCACTGCTCTTCGGAATCACCGAGGCCGCCGCCGAGACGGTCAACCCCGCCTACGACGCCAACATCGCAGGCAACTGGTACTTCATCGCCGCGCTGTCCGTCATCTTCTTGCCCATCATCTGGTACGTCACCGACCGCATCATCGAGCCACGCTTGGGGCCCTGGAGCAGCGACGACGCGCCAGCTCTCGGGGCCACCGATGGCGACCGCCGCGACGCGCAGCCCGGCGATAGCGAGATGGGGGACCTGACGGCGGCGCAACGAAAGGGACTGGTTGCTGCCGGGATCGCGGCTCTTGTCGTCGCAGGCCTCTGGGTCCTGATGACCATCGGCCCCGGCACGCCACTCATCGACGAGTCTCTCTGCACCGACGAAAACCTGGCCGCCGGCAAGTGCTCGGCTCAGGCTCGACTCACGCCCTTTTACCGATCGCTGGTCGCCGCGTTCCTGATTCTCTTCGCCGCCTGCGGTTGGGCCTACGGAAAGGCTTCAGGCTCGATCAAGAACCACCGCGACCTCGTCGAGATGATGACCGGCGGCATGAAAGAGATGGGCTACTACCTCGTCCTAGCGTTCGTGGCCGCCCACTTCGTCGCGATGTTCAACTGGTCGAACCTCGGCCTCATCAGCGCCGTACACGGCGCCGACGCCATCCAGCAGTCCGGCCTCCCGCTGCCGCTTCTCATCGGCCTGATCGTTGTGTTCTCGGCGACCATCAACATCTTCGTCGGCTCAGCCAGTGCCAAGTGGGCGCTGCTGGCCCCCGTGATGGTGCCGATGCTCATGCTCCTGGGCATCAGCCCCGAGGGCGCGACCGCCGCGTACCGCGTAGGCGACAGCGCCACCAACATCATCACGCCACTGATGGTCTACTTCCCGCTCATCCTCATCTTCTGCCAGCGCTGGAAGCCAGACTTCGGTCTCGGCAGCCTGACCGCGATGATGGTGCCCTACTCCATCTTCCTCATGGTCGGCGGGCTCACCCTGACCATCTTGTGGGTCTACATGGGGCTTGAGCTAGGCCCAGGCGCGCCCATCAGCTACACGCCGAGCCCGTAGCCAGCGCTGTGTGGCCCGTCTGCGAGCGAGTAAGCGGGCAGCCTCGCGTCGTTCGTTCTAGTGGATGCACGCCGTGAGGTGCTTGACCGTCCAAAGTCCGAGCCGATAGCGTCGCGCGGTGTCTACAGACTCAACACTACCGTGGGAGGACGTCGGTCCCAAGCATGCGCGCAAGCACAAGCGCGCCGGCATGGTTGTCGACCTCCATCGATGCGTCGGGTGTCACTCGTGTTCGCTGGCGTGCAAGACCGAACACAGCGTGCCGCTCGGTAACTTTAGGACCCGGGTGCACTACCTTCAGGCGCCCCAAGAGCAACAGATGCAGTTCGTGCCTCTGCTGTGCATGCACTGTCGCGACGCGCCGTGCATCGATGTCTGCCCGACATCCGCGCTCGGTAAGCTCGAGGACGGCAGCGTCGTCATCAACGACGAGCGCTGCAACGGCACCAAGTCGTGCATCCCGGCCTGCCCGTACGGCGCCATCACCATCCGGCGCGACACCGGACGCGCCGACAAGTGCGACTTTTGCCAGCACCGAACGCGCGTTGGCTTAGAGCCTGCCTGTGTCGAGGCCTGCCCGACCGAAGCGCTTCGCTTCGGTGACCTCGACGACGCGTCCGATCCGGTCTTCGCCTACGCGGCCGCCAAAGGGGCCACAGCGTACAAGGCCGACGCCAACACCCGCCCCAGCGTGCTCTACGTCGGACACGACCGGCAGATGGAGCAGCGGGCTGCGAGCGTGCAGCGAACGGCTGACGAAGACGGAATCATCTACGAATGAGTCCATTCGGTTGGTGGATCGCGGTCTATTTTGGACTCGCGACGGTCGCTGCCGGCTCGGCCGGTGCTGCTTGCGTGCTGGCCGCCTCGCGACGTCCGGACCACGCGCGGGCGAAGGTCGCGCTGGTCCTGGCGATCGTCGCTATCGGCTGCGGTGCCCTCGCGCTCATCGCCGATCTCGAGCGGCCTGAAGACTTCTGGCTCGTGTTCAGCCACTACAACCCATCGTCGTGGATCGCACGCGGGAGCCGCATCGTTGCGGCGTTCGGACTGCTCGCGGGCGCGCTCTGGCTCACGCTGTGGGCAGGCGCCCAGAGGCGCTGGCTACTCGGCGTCGGGGTCGGTCTCGCGCTGCTGGCGGTGCTGCTGGCTGTCTACCCTGCGTTTGTCCTCGCCCAAGAGGTCGGGCGGCCGCTGTGGCAGAGCGCCTTGCTGCCGCCGCTCTTTGTCGCCGGAGCCGTGCACGTAGCGACCGTCGTCGCTGGCGTTCGCGGCCGCGCCGAGCTCGCTGCAGCAGCGATCGAGCTCGCGCTGTTCGTCGCCTACGCGCTCCAGATTGGACTCGGAAACCTCGTGCCGACGACCACCGCGCTGGTGCTCCTTGTGGTGGCGTTTGTCGGCCTCTGGCTGGTTCCGACCGTGGTTTCCCTGGGCCGGTCCAAGAGCGGCTGGTTGCCGATCGTCTCGGTCGTGATCGGCGCCATGGCAGCCCGCGCCACCATCTTGTACGCAGGCCAGGTAGCATCGCTATGAAACGACGAGACCTCTTCAAGCTCGCGGGCGCGGCGGCCGCAACCATCTCGGCCGGCGTGCTGGTCGCGCCTCTGTTCCGCTCCACCAAGCGCGGTCCGGCCGCGGACTTCGACCCCGGACCCCAGACCTGGCCCATCGACTACGAGAAGGCGCGCGCGACGCCGACCGTCTGCTTCGGCTGCACCACCCACTGCGGCGTGATCGGCTGGGTCCAGGATGGCCGCGTCCGCCGCATCGCTGGCAATCCCCTCGACCCCAACGCCGAGGGACGCTTCTGCTCCAAGGCGCAGGGCATGATCTCCTACACCTACTACCCAGAGCGGCTCCTGTACCCGCTCAAGCGCGTCGGCAAGCGTGGCGAGCACAAGTGGAAGCGGATCTCCTGGGACGACGCGCTCGACGAGATCGGCGCCAAGCTCAAGGCCCTGCGAGACGCGGGCACCCCCGAGCAGTTCGTCTTTCACTATGGCCGCGACAAGACCAAGGGCTTCACCAAGCGCTTCACCAACGCCTTTGGCACCCCTCACCGCCTCAACCGCCGCTCCATCTGCAGCTCCAACCGACGTGTGCCGCTGATGAGCGCCTACGGCCGCGAGTTCGAGTGGGGCACCCAGGACTTCGAGAACACCAAGCTCATCCTGAACTGGGGCTGCAACCCCATGGAGGCGTTTCAGGGCGGCCACTACATGATGCCGCGCATTCAGAAGGCGCGCGTGGACGGCGGGGCGCGCCTGGTCACGTTCGAGGTCCGGCCCTCGGCCACAGCCTCGGTGTCCGACGAGTACTTCCCCATCAAGCCTGGCACCGACGGCTGCGTGGCCTTCGCCATGGCGCAGGTGATCACTCAGGAGAAGCTCTACAACGAGAGCTTCTGGAACCGCTGGGCGAACGCTGACCTCGCCGAGATGACCGCGCACCTCGCCCAGTACACGCCGGAGTGGGCCGAGCAGCAGAGCGGCGTGCCGGCCGCAGACATCGTCCGGCTCGCCCGCGACTTCGCGGCGGCGGCGCCCGCGTGCACGACGCTCTCGGGTCGAGGCTCCGCCAAGCACTACAACGGCGAGCAGAGCGACCGCGCCATCCGGATGCTCGACGTCCTGGTCGGCAACGTCGGCAAGCCTGGCGGCTACTGCCTGTCGAGCCTGCGCGGCTGGGCGGGACGCTACGGACAGGAGGGACTGCCGAAGCTGTCGATGCCGGCGCCAAAGCCGAAGGGGCCCAAGCCATGGAAGCCCGGAACGCGTGAGTTCGCGCTGCTGCCCAAGGACGTGCAGGAGCGAGTCGCGGCGTTCCCAGACGACTGGCAGAACCGCTACTTCGGCGAGCTCGCGACGCCCAGCGAGTACCCGCTCAGCTGGCACTGGTACCAGATGCGGGTTGGCCAGCTGGTGTACCCCTACATCAAGGAGGGCCGGCAGAAGGTCGGCGTCTACATGTCGTACACCCTCGGCGCGGCCTACGGGTATCCCGAGGCGAATGTTGCGCGCGAGGTGCTGCTCGACGAGGAGCTGATCCCGTTTCACGTCGCCTTCGACATTGGCTATGGCGAGCAGACCGCGCTCGCCGACATCATCCTCCCTGACGCGACCAGCCTCGAGCGCTGGGACGCTCACGGCACCAACAGCTACGGGCTGGTTCCCTATGTCGGGCTGCGTCAGCCGCTGGTGAAGCCGCTTGGCGAAGCCCGTGAGATCCAGCTGGTGCTGCGCGACCTGGCGCGCCGAATCGGCGATGACATGGCGGCCCACTTCGACTTCGAGGAGGTCGAGGACTTCTACCGCGAGTGGCACAAGAACCTCCCGATCTCATGGGACGAGTTCAAGCGCCGCGGCATCTGGTACGACACCGACCGCGCGAAAGACTACGAGCTCTACGAGCGCCCCGTCCCAAAGACTGAGCTCGCCGACGCCACGACCGACGAGACGACTGGCATCGTCTACACGGAAAAGCGCGGCAAGAAGGTGGCGATCGGGATCATGCAGGACGGCAAAGCCGTTCGCGGATTTCCCACGCCGTCGCGCAAGATTCAGATCCACGACGACATCTTCCAGGTGGCCGCTAAGGCCGTCGGAATCGACCCCGCCGAGCCGCTGGCCAGCTCGATCCCGGTCTGGTTCCCGGTGCCGGCCCACGCTGAGATGGCTGACGACCAGCTCTTCTACACGACCTTCAAGTGGAATGTGCACACCCAGGGGCGCAGCGGTCACCTCAAGTTTCAAGCCGAGATCGTGCACGACAACCCCATCTGGATTCACCCAGACACAGCTGCCAAACAAGGCCTCAGCGACGGCGACCGCGTCGAGCTGACGGTCTACCGCCCCAAAGGCCACACCTACCGCGCGGGCGAAGCCGAGCCCGTTGGTAGCTTTGTCCAGCGCATCAAGTTCATCCACGGCATGCAGCGGGGCGTCGTCTGTACCGCGCACCATGTCGGCCACTGGGAGCACGGCAAGGTCGGCGCCGACACGCCCTCGCGCGTTGACGCCGGCGTCGACCCGGCGCTGGCCGATCCGGACATCGACAACAACGTCTGGTGGGCCAAGTCACGCGGCGGCGTCGGCTCGGGCGTGCACACCAACGATGCGATGCCGATCGATCCCGCGCCGCTCATCGGCGGGCAAAACTGGTACGACAACCTATGTCGAATCCGCAAAGTCTGAACCAGGTCCGCGCGGTCGCCCTCGAGGTGGCGGCGCGCCTCGTCGTCAGAGAGCTCGACCACGCCGTCGTCGAGTCGCTGCGCGCGCCCGCGCTGCGCGACGCGCTCTCGGCTTACGACAGCGATTGTGCGGCCTATCTAGACGCGCTCGATGCAGGCGGCGCCGACGCCCTCGAGCAGGCAGCCACCGAGTTCTGTAGCCTCTTTGTGCTCGGCAAGAACACGTCGCCGCACGCATCGGCTTGGCTCGGCTCCGATCCGGCCGAGACCGGCGCGGCCATCACCCGGTCGGTCGCCGGGTGGATGGACCAGCTGGGCGTCGAAGTGGCACCTGGCGACTGGGGCAACATCCCTCGGGACCACTTGGCGGTGCTCTGTGGCCTGGTCGCCATCGCACTGCATGCGCCCCACCCCGCCGGCGAGAGGCTAGCACGCACCATCGCCGTCGAAGCCCTGGGATGGGTCCCTGCGTTTGCCGAAGCCGTCGAGCACGCGACGACCAATCCACTCTACCGCGCGGCCGCTCGCCTCGCGGAGCACGCGCTGGCCGACCTGGACGCGGCTTAGGGCTGGCCCGAAGTAGGCTTCGGGCGACCAACCCTTCGCCACCGCCACGCGATCCGAGCTTCAGCAGCTTCCTAAGGGGCGAGTGCGTCGACCTCGCGCTGGAGCGCGTCCAACCGCCGCTCCAGGTTGCGCAGTGCGTTCCAGCGGGCGTCCGCTTCGCGGTCGAGCAGGTCGAGGTCTGCGGTGTAGTGCGTGACGGTGACGCGATAGCCATCGGCGTCGCCCGCCACTCGAGCTTGGGCGTACGGGTACGCATCGACGTGGTGCATCGTGAAGCCGCAGAGCTGGCCGAGCTCGACGGCGTGCTTGGCCAGCGTTGGCTCAAGCCAATCCAGCCGACTGGCGTTGTCGTCGGCATAGCCCGCGAGTGACGCGCCCTCGTGAGTGGTCACAACCGTGCAGTTGGCGTTTGGGCTGGCGAAGAGCTCATCGATGACTGGGGCGTCGTGGCGAGCACGGAGGTAGGTCCGTGCTCCGTCGAACTCAGACAACGCCTCGGCGCCGGTCACAGTCCAACTCTGGGCGACCGAGCGGAGCTGGCCATCAAACATCGTCACGCAGAAACGCGGACTCGTCCCGTCCGGTTGGCAATAGATCGACGACAGCCCGGCCAACCCGATCTTGAGCTCAAGGTCTGGATAGATGTCCTTGAGCTCGTCAAGGTCTGCGCGCCAGTCAACCGCTTCAAGAAGGTCGAAACTGCGCGTTGTGGTCTTTTGGTCTAACGACTCTTCGTTCGCGTCTGCCGTCTGCTCAGCGGTCATTGCCTCGACCATCTGCGGCCCCGGCTCAGACGGGTGGCACCCGGTGGTCACTACGAGCGCTGCGATCAAGGCCATGGTGTGTCGTTTTCTCATCGTATGCTCCTGCATGTCAGGGTCCGTTCGAGAGATACGACGCATGAGAAGTGAGTTTGACGCCTTTCACAGATCTTACATCCGCGACAAATGGACCCCGGCAGACGAGAGCAACCCACGACAAAGCTGCCGCCCTCGCTCGCGAAACTCGCCCGCCGCCATGACGCCAGATGACACGTGCGCTCGTGACGAGCGATACAACGACGACCGAGACCGATGCCGATGCGCCACGGTCGACTGGCGTCAACCGCGGTCTTGGGATACTTGAGACAGACGGGCTCACGAGGCTCCGCATGTGCCGGTCAAGACAGACGGGAAGATCAATGGTTTCGAAGAACACGCGCATCGCTCTCTCAGTCGGGATGCTGGCGATCCTCTCCACGACGGGTTGCGCGGCAAAAGAGGCGTGGCAGAAAATCGAATACACGGCGCTGAACCCGGCCCCAAGGCAAATGGTCGAACGGACCATCGCTGAGGTTCAGATGTTCGCAACGAAGCCACCTTCGTACCCCTACATCGAGGTAGGTCGGCTAACGTTGAAGCGTGGCTCTGAGTACTGGTTGCGCAAAGCGGCTGCGGAACGTGGCTGCGAGGGTCTCATTACCTATGTTGCCGATGGCGCAATATGCATCATGTTCCAGCAAGAGCCGCTGCCGACACCGGTTGCGCCCCCTATGACGCGCATCTAACCGGAACACTGCGAGACGGCGATTGACCTAAATTCAACTCAATCGGTACTGTGATGGCGAATGTCCTAAACCGCGAGGACGCAGCCGCGGCGTCAGTTCGCGCAAGCGAGCACAACCGTGTCATGAGGGCGAAAGAGTGAGCCGAACAGCACCCAGCCAGCTCCTTGCGCTTGCAGCTGGCAGCGTCCTAGCTGCGGTGATTGTGTTCGGCTCGCGAACGGCTGTCCTTGCCTGCTCGATATCAGGAACGTCGTTCGGCCCATCCCTGCCCCCGAGCGACGGGCTCACTCTTGGCTCTCGCCCCGTCTTCCTCGCGTTGGGTGCGTCGTCACCAAGGTTGATGGTGGTCGGTTCCTATGACCCGATTGCGCTAAGTCCGATCGATGGGTTCAACGATGTCGAGGCGGCGCACTCCGGTGGCAGTCTGACAGGATGGACACCCTCCGGGCAGCTTGCTCCGGGTGAGTACCACCTACTCGGAGCGTTCGGGGACGTTGGCCCTGGGCGAACGTTCTTTGTGGACCCTGAGGTCATCGAGCCACCTCCACAACTTGAGGACGCCAACTTCCGTGTCGTCATCGACGACCCAGATGAAGACGAGAGCCTGAGCTGTTCGGGGTTCGGGAGTACCTGTGACGACATCGACTTCAGCTCGCTGACAATCGATTTCAACGCACCTGACAGCGTGGCTGGCGCGCTTATACGACTTGAGTTTCCGGGGAAAGCTCGAAGCACGACGAGGTTCGGTGGCGGCATCTTGGACTCAGCCACCGCGACAAGTAGCGGGACGTTTCAAAGAACCCATCTGTTCCGCAACGACAGCAGCCTGCCGGCGTCGTTCAAGACGTCGAGAGTGTGCGTGACTCTATCCCCCGTCAGCAACAGCGGTGCGATCGGCACCCCAGTCGACTTAGGGTGTGCGAGGGCCGATGACGACGATCCGCGGGTGGTCGACACACGGGCTTGTGGTGCGTCGCCAAAGAGCTCAGACATCGTCTGGGTCGTGCTATCGGTTGCCATCCTTTGGGTTCGCCGGAGCACGGCGTACTCCCGCGCCTGTTAGCGCAGCAGTAGGTGCCAGACCCGAGCCTAGTCCGAAAACAAGCGCTCTTTCCCGCCCAATCCAAGACACCCACCTAATTTCCTAGCACGCGTGCAACCGCTCGGGGCCTCAAGCTTCCGCCGTCCGCGGCGGCGGCAAAGGTCAAAATATGGCGTGAGCGCCTGTCGAGCATCTCCGAGTTCATGCAAGCACTCAAGAAGTGGTTCAGCGACAGAGCGAACGCCGAGGACGAATGCAACGGTAGATTCTGGGCTGGGCGGTTTGGATGCCAACCATTGCTCGACCACAGCGCGGTACTTGGGGTGATGGTGTACGTCGACCTCAACCCCGTCCGAGCAGGAATCACCGACAGGCTCGAAGAGAGTGACCACACCGCCATCCAACAGCGACTCATCGAGATGGCGCGCGCAGCGGTGCAGCCCTCGGATGGGGACGACGCCGAGCTCGTCGAGAGCGCCAACGATGATGACGAAAGCCCCGCCAAACGTCCCCGTCTCATGCGTTTCGCTCCGCCCGGTTACCTCGCTCACCCAGCCAACGACTTCGAGGCCGACGCCGTCCTCCCCATCACGTTCGCCGACTACGTCAACCTCGTGCGCTGGACAGGCCAAGCCGTTCGCCCTGGCTGTGGCACACTCGGCCCCGTACCCAACTCGCTGGCCGAGCTAGCGAGCAACGCGGCTGCTTGGGTTGATGCCCACCGAGAAGGCACACTCGGCAAACCCGCGGCACTCGGCAGCACCACAAGCCTGCAAGCCTATGCAGCAAGCCGGGGCCGACGATGGGTGAGAGGCCAGCGCGACCTCGCACAGGTGTTCGCCAGCTAACGAGCCCGCCGCGCGCAAGTTCACCTCGACGCGACAGCCAGGCTGTACTCGCGCAGCTATGACTGCACTCTTCGTAGTCGCGCAGACGTGCGTCTACCACGCGGCCTAGCGCGATTCACTTCGCCTTCACGCGCTGAAG
>CALHXW010000061.1 GCA_938040325.1 uncultured bacterium
GCGGTTTTCGGGACGAAGTGAGGCGTGCCGCTGGGGCAGCGAACGAGAGGAAACCACAACGCGGGTTGCAGGGGCGCAGCTCCTGAGTGATCTCGAGGTTGTTGCCTCAGTGGTGCGCATCACGAAGTCATCAGGAATTGCGTTTCCCGGCAACGCTGCTAGCGCACCGAACGGGTGGTTACCGCCTGGATCGACGTGGAATTGAGCCGGTGCTTAAGGACGCGAGGACAGAGCATATCGGGATACGTGACCGACGAAGCGACGCCGAGCACCGAGCCAATTCCGCGTGGAGGCAGGTGGGAAGCCATCTGATCGGTGCTCTAGCAGCGCTCTTCTCACAAGAATTCGGCTGCGGACGGCGGATCTGCGCTAAGCGGCTGGCCCTACTTCCACATGAAGTGGAGGTAGCAGCCGCCCCTCATGAGCTTCGGCAGCATGTCCCAGGTCCAGAGGTTGTCTTCACCCTTGGCGCCCTTGCCGTCTTCGCTGTCTTTGGCGTTGTGGTTGTAGCGGTACTTCCCGTTGCTCCAGCTGATCGCCCCGTACGGGTCGTCGACGCGGAGTCCTTCGCCCTCCACCCACTCCAGCCGCACGATGTGGGCCAGCGAGTAGTAGCTGCCTGGCTGGATTCCGAGGTACGCGGACTGGCCAGCCTCCAAGCGCGGCAAGCATGTCTGCTCAAACCACTTCTGCTTGTCGCCGCTCACCCACAGGACCTCGTCCTGCAGACCGTACTTTCCTCGAACCTCAGCACCGCGGCTGTTCTTGTCGTAGCGATTGCCCTTGTGGGCCGCGTCAAGCTGGTCCTCGAACTGTCCCTTCGACTCGTCGCCGCCGATGCCTTGCGAGTTCAACACCATCGCGATCGATGTCCAGTTGCACATGTAGTCGCCATCGCCGGCGCCAGTGCCCTTGTTGTTGCGCTGGTTTCGGTAGCTGACCTTCTGCTGCAAGATCCGGTAGCGCGACGCGCGCTGGTCGACCGGTAGCCCCAAGATGAGCTCGCGAGCGCGAGCGATATCGGCGACCTCAAGCTCGGTCTTGCTGAGGATCGCGTCGACTTCGTTTGGCTCGGTCAGCGGCTGGACCGTCAGGTTGCGCGCTTGGTCTTCTTTTGAGCGCAACGTTGGGCTCATCGCCCGGGAGACGATGATGTCGGCGACGTTGCTATCGACGCACTCCGCCGGGTCGAAGAGGTTCTCTTGCGTCCCGTGGAAGATGCCATAGAGCCGCGCCACGTGGGCCGTCTCGAACATCCAGCCCGCGCTCGGAAAGACGTCGTGGAAGTAGTAGACCTGTCCTTCGAAGGGCAAGCCGTCGACGCCCGCCTTGCGGTTGGCCATGGCGGCTGCTTCGACGCGAGTGATGCACTCGAGGGGGCGCGTGCCGTCGGTGTAGGCAGAGGCCAAGGTCATGACCTGTTCGGCGCTCTTGTTTGACGGTCGCCCAAGCAGACGCCACGCGAACCCAGCACGGGTGACCGGACTGGCCGTCGTGTAGCTCATGTCGTGCTGCTCTTGGGGCTTGAGAGCCTCCGTCGCTGCCGCGTAGTCAAGGTCGGAACGGTTGCGCCCGCGAGCGCGGTTGTTCGTGTCTATCCCAACGTTGTCTTGCTTGTCCCCACGTCGGAACAGATCAAGCAGATTGAAAGGCATCTCGACCTCGAGTTGTTCGGCACGACCCCGCCGACGTTGACAATGAAGGGCCTGGCGGACGGAGTCAACCGTTGGTCAGCCCACTCCCCAGCGGGCAGGAGTCAAAAAAGCGCACTTCTTCGGTTTCCCTTCCCTTCGCAATCGGTCCTCAGTGTGCGAACGCAACTGCACCGCACACACACGAACATCGATCCTGGAGATGCCATGAAGGCCCAAACGACTCTCACTGCTGCTGTACTCATGATGATCGCTGCGGGCTGCAACAGCAGCTCTGCGGATCGGCCGGCCGCTGACTTCCCCACGATTGGACAGCCTGCTGCCATCAACGTGCTCGAGGTCGGAGCAGCGCCGCTGACGAAGCTCCGCTGGGCCGGTGCAAAGGGCGTCAACTCGCGTGTTGTCCTCGCCATGGACACCGCCACCTCGGTCATGGGCCAGGACATCAAGCTCGACATGGTCATGGACTTCAATGCGCGCGTTCTCGATGTCACCGACGCTAACGTTCACACCATGGAGATGGTGGTCAGCGACGCCAGCATGAAGATGCCCGGCATGGGCCTCGGCGACACCGGAGACATGTTCAAGGACATGCTCAAGGGGCTGCGCATCGGCTTCGACATGGACGCCATCGGCAACATGTCCAACACGTCGGTCAAGGCTGGCGACGGCGCGATGGCTTCCATGATGGAGAAGAGCATGGGGCAGATGAACCAGTCGATGGAGCAGATGGCGATCCCATGGCCGAGTGACGCCGTCGGTGTTGGCGCAAAGTGGGAGGCTCTGACCACCCAGACGACCGAGCACGGTGCCACCGTCCGGATGGTCGCTCAGTACGAGCTGGTCGAGCACAAGGACGGCGTTGGCAAGGTTGCCATCAAGATCGAGCAGTACGGCGACGAGCAAAACATCAAGCTTGAGACCGGCATGAGCGCCAAGCTCGAGAGCCTCAAGACGAAAGGCAGCGGTTCGATGACCTTCGACCTCAGCCGTCCGATGATGACCGACGCCAGCATCAAGATGAACATGGACATGGAGATGGAGGTCCAGGACATGAGCCTCGACATGGACATCGTTGCGAACGTCGTTATGAAGACGATGGGCAAGGATGCGCCCATGCCCAAGACGATCGGTGAGCTCATCAACAAGTAGCGACCGATCAGGACTGCGTCCGCACGCTCCCGCAGCCTTTGGTTGCGGGAGCTTTTTTGTGCGCGACGCGCGCAACTAGCCCCAAAACAAGCGCTCTTTCCGGCTGCGGCTTTGGCGATACCCTCGCCAGCGACGTCCGTGCGTTCGCTTCGCTCACCTGAACTCGACGATGCACGCATCGCCTTCGTCCAGCGGACGCCGCTGGCAAACGCATCGCCTTC
>CALHXW010000062.1 GCA_938040325.1 uncultured bacterium
CCTCGAAGAGGTCGGCCAAGACTTCTTCGTGACCCGCGAGCGTATCCGTCAGATCGAGGCCAAGGCGCTGCGCAAGCTGCGTCACCCGTCGCGCTGCAAGAAGCTCAAGAGCTTCATCGACAACTAGACCTAAAACAAGCACTACTTCCGGCTGCGGCGTTCGATCTACGCACCACAGCGGCGTCGGGGCGGTCGCTGCGGGCGCACGCGACGGGAGACTGTTGCGAAGCGTCTCTATAACCCTTCGGGCGTAGAGACCAACGCTCGCGACGCCGAGCACCGGCTCGAAACGTCGCAAAGCAGGTGGGAAATCAGCCGAACGCTGCAAGAGCACCGCACGGCTGGTGCCGCCTTGCTCAACGAGGGTTGGTGATGCCACTCGACTCCTGTCGTCCGAGCCATCGCGCGGCCCCGTGGCCGAGGCCCCGGCCGCGTCTTGTCGCGCGACAACAGACGCCATCGCTGCCCGACCACGCCGCGGACAAGGGCTTCACTCACAAGAGCAGCCGATCGGAGACATTGGTCCGAGCGGCCTCGCCAAACGCTCTTGCCGCCCGCGAGCCGCATCGTTCGAGCGCGCCAGCAGTCTTGACTTCCCACGCAGGGCTGGGTAGGTGGAGCGACCTACAGAGTTGGGCCTATAGCTCAGCGGTAAGAGCCACCGGCTCATAACCGGTTGGTCCCTGGTTCGAATCCAGGTGGGCCCAGTGAACCAGAACGAGGTAGTCGTGGGATTGATTGAGGTCGCAAGCATCAACACAGACAAAGGCGCCACCGAAAGGTTAGGCGCCTTCGTGTTTCTGCGACCCTCTCAGCCCATGACTCCGGCCCAGAGTGGCCAATCGGAGGGTGTGTGAACGATATCATCGCAGCGTTGGTCGAGCTTCAGTCAATCGATGACGAGATCTCTGGTTTCCAGAAGAGTCGCGACGAGCTCGCCGGCAACCTCGACCGACTGCGGACCATTCTCGACAAGATGGGCGCGGAGCTCTCCGACAAGCAGGAGAAGCTGAGCGAGGCGAGCAAGTTCTACTCGGACAAGTCCACCGACTTGAAGACGGACGCCGAGCGCATGACCGAGGCCAAGAGCAAGCTCGCTGGCGTCACGCGAACCAAAGAGTACGCTGCGATGCAGCGCGAGCTCGACAACCTCCGCAAGAAGTACAGCGAGGACGAGGCTGAGCTGGCGCGATTGGCGAAAGCCATCGAGGAGTACAACACCTCGATTGCGGCCGAGAACTCGAAGCTCTCGGAGCTGCAGACCGAGGTCAACCGCGAGCAGGCAGCCCACGCCGACCGCCTTGGCGAGCTCGATGGCCAGATCAGCAAGATCGACGGCAAAAAGACCACTGTGGTCGCGCGACTGCAGCCGAGCATGGTCAACCGCTACAAGCGCATCCTCAAGGCGCGCGAGGGCAAGGCCGTCGTGCCGGTCGTCCAGGGACGCTGCACCGGCTGCAGCATGATGTTGCCCCCGCAGACGTACATTCTGGTTCAGCGCGGCGAGGTCCTTCAGAGCTGCAACAACTGCCAGCGCTACCTCTTCTACGATGCCGAGATCGCTGCCCGGCTCGCCACCTGAGGCGGAGCCCACGTGCATGAAAGCCCCGACGCCTAGCGCCGGGGCTTTTTTCATGGGTTGCGCAGCCACAGCCGAACGCACGCGTAAGAAGGCAGGTCGAGCGGCCTGTAAGCCGAGTCTTGTTCCGCGAGCCGGTCACCCGACACGCGGCGATGGTCATTCATCTAGGCCCACGATTGCTCGTAGGCTCCAGCGATACTCCCCGAGAACGCGGGCGGGCCGCCCGTGACCCGAAGGTCAGTCTCGCGTTCGATCTTGCTCCAGGTGGGGTTTACCGACCGCCCATGTCTCCATGGGCCGCCCGTGAGCTCTTACCTCACGCTTTCAACCTAACCTCCGGGATGCTTGCGCATCAGGGAGGCGGACTACTCTCTGTGGCACTTTCCCTAGGGTCGCCCCCGCTGGCCGTTAGCCAGCACCATCTGCCCTGCGGAGCTCGGACTTTCCTCCCGCCGTCTACCATCGGTTTCTGGCCGGCGACCATCCGGTCCACTCGACCTGCCAGCCTCGTGGGTAGCCGATGCAGCTTCCGCTAGCAAGCAATGGAAACGAAACACGCTGTAGCGCCCGCGATCGCGTCGAGCAAAGCCACGTGCAGTCACGTCGCCGGGCTCGACGAGCAGCTAGCAGTGTCGGCCGAATGAAGGCGATGCGTGCATCGTCGAGTTCTGGTGAACGAAGCGAACGCACGGACGTCGCTGGCGAGTGCATCGCCAAAGCCGCAGCCGGAAAGAGCGCTTGTTTTGGGGCTAGCAGCAAGAGCGGTGAAAGAACCCGCCCCCTGTGCTATGGACCGACCCATGAATTGGGACGCCTTCTACAACGACCTCAAGCGCGTCTATTGGGTCGCGATCAACCCTGCGCTGCGCTCGGAAACGCGCCCGGATCCGCCGGCCGATGAGCCGCCTGTGCCTGACGAGCTGTGGCAAGCCATCTCGGTCATCTTTCCAGACCCCGAGGCCTGGCTCCACAATCCGATCCCGGCCCTTAGCGGCTCCACACCGATTGCTGCCCTCGCAGCTGGAAAGCTCGCCGAGGTCCAAGGCTGCGTGATGTCGGTCGCAGGCTTCTTTCTGCCGGACCCCAGCGAGATTGTCCCCTGGCGCGGGGACGACTGAGCCCGATGACGGTGACGACGAACGCGCGCGTCCTGATCGCGGAACCTAGCAGGACGCTCGCGAGCCTCATCCGCGTCACGTTGGGCCCACTCATGCTCGATGCCCACTTCGTGACGGACGGGCGCGAAGCGCTCGCGGCAGCACGCGACATGGCCCCGCAGCTTGTCATCGCTGACGCAGGACTGCCGGGGCTCGACGGCTATAGCCTCGCCGAGGCCATCCGCAACCACTTGGCGGGCGACAACGTCCGGTTTCTCCTCACCGTGACCGACCATGCACCGGCCGACCGCGAGCGTATCGCGTACCTGGGCATCGACGACGTCCTCACCAAGCCCTTTGAGCGAGCAGCCCTTCTGGAGCGAGTGCGCGCACTCATCGTGGCTCAGCCCGAGGCAGCGCCGCCGCAACAGACGAGCTATGCGCCAAGCTATCCGGCCTCCCCTCCCCCACCGACAGGTCCGATGCCGCGCCCCATTCAGCGGTCGCGGCGTCCCACGCCCTCACACACCCTCGCGATGCGCGACCCCAGCGACGGCATCGAGGGCGCCACACTCACCTCGCTCGTGCGGCAGCGCATCGACGCGACGCTCGGCGAGCTGCTCAACGCCAAGCTCGAAGCCGCACTGCCCGGACTCGTGACCGACGCAGTCAACGAGACCGTCGAGCGTGAGCTTCCAGGCCTCGCCGCGGCAAGCCTCAAAGACGAGCTGAACGACGCGGTGCATGCCCAGCTCAACGTCGCCATCGAGCGGCTTGCGGCGCCGTTACTTGAAGACGCCATTCAAGCTGCCCTCGCGGCACGCATGGACGAGCTACTCGAACACGCCGCGCTCGATATCAAACCTCACGTCGAGGCAGCGCTGCGCGACTCGCTTCCCAAGAAAATGAAAGGTTTCGCCGAGAAGGTGGTGTGGAAGGTCGTGCCCGAGCTGGCCGAAGACATCATCAAAGACGAGATCACCCGACTGACATCCGAAGATGAGGCCTAAGTGACCGAGCTTCTATCCAAAGCCTATGAGCACGAGCAATGCGAAGAGCGCTGGTACCCGATCTGGGTCGACAAGGGCTACTTCGCCGCCGATGACACCTCGGAAAAGCCGCCTTACTGCATCGTCATCCCGCCGCCGAACGTGACCGGTAAGCTCCACGTCGGGCATGCCTTGATGCTGACGATCGAGGACATCCTCATCCGCTGGCGCCGGATGCAGGGCTACAACACCCTGTGGATGCCTGGCACCGACCACGCCGGCATCGCCACGCAGATGGTTGTCGAGCGGGAGCTGAAGGCCACCACCGGCGAGTCGAGGTTCGACCTTGGCCGCGAGGCATTTGTCGCCAAGGTCTGGGAGTGGAAAGACCGCTACCACCACAACATCACCAGCCAGATGAAGGTGATGGGCGTGTCCGTGGACTGGCCACGCGAACGCTTCACCATGGACGAGGGGCTCTCCCACGCGGTCCGAAAGGTCTTCGTG
The DNA here is from genome assembly GCA_938040325.1 of uncultured bacterium. Lineage (GTDB taxonomy): Bacteria > Myxococcota_A > UBA9042 > PHBI01 > PHBI01 > CALHXW01. Next base: position 4,176 of record CALHXW010000062.1, read on the forward strand.
GATCTGCACAACGACGGCCTGATCTACCGCGCAAAGCGTCTGGTCAACTGGTCGCCCGGTATCCACACCGTGCTCAGCGACCTCGAGGTCGAGCACAAGGACATGGCCGGCCACCTCTGGCACATGGCCTACCCCGTCACCGGCAGCGACGAGAAGCTGACGGTCGCCACAACGCGACCCGAGACCATGCTCGGCGACACAGCCGTTGCCGTGCATCCCGACGATCCGCGCTACCAGCACCTCATCGGCAAGACCATCGACCTGCCGCTGACGGGCCGAAAGATCCCGATCGTGGCCGACAGCGTGCTCGTCAACATGGAGTTCGGTTCCGGCGCGGTGAAGGTCACGCCGGCCCACGACTTCAACGACTTCGAGACAGGCAAGCGCCACAACCTCGAGATGATCAACATCTTCGACAAGGATGCCTGCCTCAACGAGAACACGCCGGAGGCCTACCAGGGGCTCGACCGCTACGCCGCGCGCCAGCAGATCGTGGCGGATCTCGATGAGCTCGGTCTGCTCGTGAAGGTCGAAGACCATGAGCTGTCAGTGGGGCACTGCCAGCGCACCGATGTCCCGGTCGAGCCCATGCTATCGGACCAGTGGTTCGTCAAGATCGAGCCGCTCGCCAAGCCGGCCATCGAGGCTGTGGAGAACGGCGACACCGTCTTCACCAGTAAAGAGTGGGAGAAGGTCTACTTCAACTGGATGCGCAACATCCGCGACTGGTGCATCAGCCGCCAGCTTTGGTGGGGCCACCAGATCCCAGCCTGGCACTGCGACAGCTGCGCGCACGCCAACGTTGCGATGGAAGCGCCGAGCGCCTGCAGTGCCTGCGGTTCGACGTCGCTCACCCAGGACGCCGACGTCCTCGATACCTGGTTCTCCTCGGGGCTGTGGCCGTTCTCGACCCTCGGCTGGCCCGACAACACCGAAGCGCTCAAGACCTTCTACCCGACTGCGGTCATGGAGACCGGCTTTGACATCATCTTCTTCTGGGTCGCCCGGATGATGATGTTTGGCCTGCGGTTCATGGGCGAGGTCCCGTTCAAGACCATCTACATGCACCCGATGGTCCGCGACGAGCTTGGGCAGAAGATGTCGAAGACGCGCAACAACGTCATCGACCCGCTCGACGTCACGAAGGTCCATGGCGCAGATGCGCTGCGCTTCACGCTCGCGGCGCTCACCACCCAGGGCCACGACCTGAAGCTCAGCATGGAGCGCGTCGCCGGCAACCGCGCCTTCGCCAACAAGATCTGGAATGCGACCCGCTTTCTACTGATGAACGTTGAGGAGGGTGAAGTGCCGCCCCCGCTCGACCTCAGCAAGCTCGACTCGCTCAAGCTCGCTGACCGCTGGGTGCTCCACAAGCTCGACGAGACCGTCGCCGACACGACCGCCGCGCTGGAGGCGTTCGACTTCCAGCAGGCGACCGGACTCATCTACCGGTTCTTCTGGAACGTCTTCTGCAGCTGGTACATCGAGCTGTCGAAGTCGACGCTTCGGGCGGGCGGGCCAGCCGCGCTGCTGACCAAGTCCGTGCTGATGCACGTGCTCAATCAAGCGCTGCGACTGCTCCATCCCTTCATGCCCTACGTCACCGAAGAGATCTGGACGAAGCTACCGCTCAGCGACCGTGACGCCGACAGCCTCGTCATCGCCGCGTGGCCCAAGCAGGAAGCCGCGCTGCGCGACGACCGCATCTACGCACTCGTGGAGCAGCTCATCGAGGTCATCGGCGCGGTCCGGACGGTCCGCGGGGAAAACCGCATCTCGCCTAAGGTCGAGCTGAAGGTCGTGGTCAGCGCCCCTGACGAGGCAACGGCAGAGCTGGTCGCTGGCGCGTCTGAGTACTTGGCGCACCTCGCCAACGTGACCGACCTTCAGACCGGCGTCGGGCTGGAGCGGCCACCCAAGAGCGCGGTCGCCGTGGCAGGGCCTTGCCAGGTCTACGTGCCCCTCGAGGGCATCATCGACATGGGTGAGGAGATCGCCCGCCTTGAGAAGGCCATCGCCAAGCTCGACAAAGAGCTCGGAAAGACCCAGGCGAAGCTCAACAACGAGCGCTTCATCGCCAACGCGCCGGCAGAGGTCATCGCCGAGCAACGTCGCCGCCTGGCCGAGGAACAGAGCAAGCGTGCCACCTATGTCGACAGCATCAACAGGCTCAAGGGCTGAGCGTGGGGACACCCGCCGACCCGCGCCGCTTGGTGCCGCTCGCCATCGCGACCGCCTTCGCCATGCTGGCGTGCAGCAGCGATGAGGGCCCGGGGGCCGTCTCGCCTGTAGACACAAGCGAGCAGGCCGACACGGCCCCTGACGTCAGCGATGACACCTCGGCCGCGGACACGACGGTCGTAGACACAGTCGTGGCGCCAGCGGCCCCGTACTCCGTGACCGTCTTCGACAGCATCCGCATCAGCGGTCTCGACGGGTTCAACGCGGTGTTTCGCACCGCCGATGGCGACGTGAGCTTTCCTGGCGGTCCCTTCGCGAAGGCAACGCTGGTGGTCGAGCTGACGACCAGCTGCTATCCCTTTGAGCTCTGGGCGGAAGACCCGCCCCCAGAAGGTCACAACTGGCCGCCTCACTGCGACGCCTTCGACCGCAAGTTTGAGCTGAGCCTCAACCCGCCCGGCGACGAGCCGGACGCACCGCCGGCGATCGAGCTTGCGCGGGCCATCACGCCCTTCGGAGGCCCCCTCACGTTCGACGTCGACGTGACCGATGTCGTCAACGGCATTGGCGAGGGTCCACATACGCTGCGAGCATTCATCGACACATGGCCCGACAACGCAGGCCTCGTCAGCGGCTCGCAGGGTGGCTGGAATGTGACGGCGCGCTTCGACCTCGAGCCAGGCCCTCCCCCGCGCCCGGTGCTGGCGGTGCTGCCACTCTTCAACGGCCAGCTCGCGGGAAGCGACGACGGCAAGGAGCGCCTCGACGTCAGCTTTGACGTGCCCGAGGGCGTGGCCTACTCGCTGCTCGAGTACCGGATCACGGGTCATGGCGGCGGCACGGACGCCGGCTGCATTGGCCCCGCCGAGGAGTTCTGCCAGCGGATTCACACGCTCACCGTCGATGGCGTCCCAGCTGCGACCGAGCGCCCCTGGCGGGCCGACTGCGACACGCTCTGCACCCTGACGCACCAAGGCCCACCCGATGGCGGCTTCGACTACTGCCTGGAAAACCCCACCGGAGCGATCGCCAGCGTCAACGCGCCCCGCGCCAACTGGTGCCCGGGCGACGTGACCCCACCGCTGGTCTACGACTTTGAAGCCTACCGAAGCCCCGGCTCGCACCGCTTCGAAGCAGACGTCGACCGCATTGCCCCCGGCGGCCACTGGCGCACATCCGCGCGGGTCATCGTCTACGGCGCAGGCGCCATCAGCAGGTAGACTTGGTCGACCCCGTCAGGCCCTAGCCCGCGGGCGTAGCCGAGCCGGAAGTGGGCGAAGATCCCGTAGAAGAGGTCCACACCGAAGCGGAGCTCCGCGCCGATGCCGCCGTGAATCTCTCCCAGTGCGTCGGCGAAGGGCCCGCGGTAGGCCACACCCACATCGCTGAACACGGCGAGGGTGAGGTCCTGAAAGAACACCGGCAGGTTGCCGATGCCGTGACGAAGCCGCAGCAAGGGCAGCCGGTACTCTGCCGTGACCAGGTGGTAGGCCTGCCCGGCGAAGGCGCCTGGCTCGAAGCCTCGCAGCCAGATGGCGCCAGGCCCGGTCTCGTTGAGCAAGTCCCCGACGATGTCTTGCTCAGGAACACCGCCGAGCCGGTAGACGGCACGTGTGTCCTCGTCGCCGCCCGACCAGCCGCCCTCGGCCCGCAGAGCGAGCGTGTGGTCTCGCAGCCACGGGTTCTGCAGGTAGGCGTTGGCGCGATAGGTGAGCGACACGTTGGTGCGGTCAGAGCCTATCGCGGGGTCTCGAAGGCTGAAGGTCAGGCCTCCCGAGACCCCGCGGGAAGGCCCCACGGTGAACGTTGCTCCCTGCGTGTCGCCGAAGCCCCAAGACAGGCGGAGCACGCTGGACAGGCCCTCGGCAGGGAGGAAGGGCACGAACTCACCTGGCGTGTGGCGGTACTCGGCCTTCTCGAGGGCCCGCGAGATGTCGACGGTGTAGCGCGCACTCATGAACATCGGCACGAAGACGCTTGGGACCGACAGTGACGCGCCGGCCGTGGCGAAGAGTACCTCCTCGCGATAGTCGCTCACCTCGTCGCCAATGAACGCCGTGCGGTCCCATGAGTAGCGCCCCAAGGTCAGCGTCAGGTCGGGCGTGAAGGTCGAGAGCGTGCCTGAGACCTGAGCGCTCACATCGCCGCGATCGAGGTCGTAGTCGATGGAAGCGAGCGCGGAGTACTGGCCGCTCATGTCGGCCCCTCCGAACGCGAGCCCGACGCGATGGAGGCCCGCAGAGGTCGCTGTGTAAGTCGGCAGCCAGCTGCGCGGGAGCATGGTCGGCAGCGGCTCGTAGTTCCGCTTGTTCCCAACACGCTCACCGAGCGTCGGCGGCTCGGCTGCGAGAAGCTGCCGACCATCCGCGGTCGCGACCGTCTTTGCGGCGTCCAGCTCGACCGCAAGCGCATAGATCTCGAAGCCGTCCGCAGTCCAGCCGGTGTATGCCAGCGTCCTGCCATCTGGGCTGAGTGCGGGATCAAACGCGCCGAGGACGACGTTGGTGAGCTTTTTGGTCACTGGCGTCCCGATGAGACGCCGCGCATAGATGTTGTACACGCCGTCCACATCCGAGCTGTAGAGCAGCCATCGCCCGTCATGAGACAGCGACAGGTCAAGCTCGATCGACGCGCCGTTCGTGAGCCGAGACAGCGTCATCGACGCGAGCTCAAGGCGGTAGAGGTCCCGGTTGCCATCGTGATGCATCGACAGATAGACGGCGTCTCCCTGCGGCGTCGCCACCGCGGCATCGAGGCGCGCGCCTTTAGGCGGCACGAACCGCCGCAGGAGCTTGCCGCTCGCGATGTCGCGCTCCTCAAGCGTCGCCTGCGACCACGAGGTCATGATGCTCCACACGCCCTGCCCGCTCGCTGCTGCGCTAGGGTACTGGGCCCGACGGGTGCCGGGGATGACCCGGGGCGTACGCCGAGGCAGCCCGACGCGCGCTGGAATCTCCGTGAGCGTCCCGTGGATGTTGATGTTTTGGTGAAAACGCGTTGTTGCCAAGAGGATCCGCTGACCATCGCGCGTGAAGCTGAAGTCCCCACATCCCCCTTCGCACCGAAGGACCGTCTGCGGCTCGACGTACCCCGTCGCAGGCACCAGCCCCGCCACTAGCCGCTGGGGACTCAACCCATCGGCCTGGACCCACAGCAGCTGGCCCTCGGGGCCGAAGGTCAGGGCTTCCTTGAACTCGCCGCCCTCGGTGATGCGTCGCCCCTCGATTCGCCCCTCGGCCTCCACCTTGGCGACACGCTTGGCGGCTCGCTCCCTCACCCCGGTGAGCACGCGCTCATGCCACTCGTCGAAGCTCCGTCCCGTCGCCGCCTTCGCGTGGATGTTGAGCGCGTAGGGCGGAACGATGCGCTTGCCATAGGACGTGAGCAACCGCCGGATGCGATCGGGACCAGCCTCGCGAGCGATCAGATCAAAGAGGTAGCCGCCGTACATGTAGTAGCTGGCGCCGCGAGGATGGCGCAGCGGGCTGCCCGTGATCTCCGCCAAGCTCGGCAGGTCGTCGGCCAGCGCAGCGGCACGCAGGTACATCTCGAAGCGGGACGAACCCACGCGACCACCGCCTGTGTAGGTACTCTCGACCCACACCGCGACGCCCTCGGTGAACCATCGAGGCGTCAGCTGGTTGGGCTTGAGCGTCTTGCCGAGGACGGTGTTGACCACATGGGGCACGCCGGTAGCGTTGTCGAGATGCGCGATGTGGGCGTACTCGTGAAAGATCAGCAGCTTCAACCAGTTGGAGAAGTTCCCAAGGTCGCTGTGCGCCGGTGGCGGGAACGCGTAGAGGGTCATCGCTGCGTAGGGCACTACCCCGGCAAAGCCGTTGGCGCCGTCGAACGCGTCGATCACGGCGACGTGGATCCGCTCCTCGGGCACCCAGCCAAGGTCACCGTTGAGCGCCTCATAGGCCTCTTCGCAGTGAGACGCCACTCGACGGACCAGCTCCTCGCTGTCGCCGTAGCTGTGGATCGTGAAGTGCGGCGTGTCGACCGAGTACCAGACCCGGGTCGGGTCGTTGCCAAGAGCGGCTGACGTCGACGCAACCAGCAACGCCGCTGCGAGCAGTGCGGCGATGGCGTGGCGGGTGTTGAGGGCACCGCGGCGGCGGGAAGGGTTGAGCACGTCATTGAGACTATGCCCTTTTTAGGGTGTCGTCGCGTTCGTCGGGCCGGTCGCTCGGACTACCGCCGGTACGCGGCTCGCACCAGGCGCCTCACGCTGCGCGCATCACGGCCGACAAACGAGTTGAGCACGCCCTTGCGCTTGAAGGTCCATACGTCAAAGCCGCGCTTGCTCTGGACCGCCGGCTCCGCGTCGTCGACGGAGGTCTCGGCCGCGAGCTGAATCACACTCATACGCTCGCCGTCGACCTCGTAGTTCAGCAGCACCGCTTCACGCCCATGCACGCGCGTCAAGCGCGCCCCAACGAGCCGCGCGGTGGGGTCCTGAAAGGTCGGCAAGTCCACGGCGAACGGCACGTTTTGCTGGAGAAAGTCGGACACGTTGCGGTGGGATCCACGGACCTCCATCGGCAGCGACTTTTGATGGGTGGCCACCGACTCGTCGATCACGGTGTTCTCGGCACTGGCCGTCGTTCCCACGGAGAGACCGACGGCGACGAGGACCAGAGCAGCGGCAGCAAGCGCGAACGCCCAGCCTCGGGGACGAGGCGCAACAGGCAACGTCGCGGGCAACGGTGAGGGTGCGTTGTCGATCGCGAGCGCGAGGCGGTCACGCAGCCCCGCCGGAGCGGGGTCTTGGGGTGCGGCGTCGCGGACAGCCTCGAGGAAGCGGCCCTCGCGCACCATGAGCTTGGTGCACCGGGCGCAGGCATCGACGTGCCGCTCAAAGTCGCGTGCCTCAAGCTCGGCGAACTCGCCATCGAGGTACACGTACAGCGCATTTTGAATGTCGTCGCAGTTCATTCAGTCGTCAGCTTGGAAACGGATTTCAGTGCCGACGCGCAGGTTAGGTCTAGGCGTCAGCCCGCGGCGGCTTTCTTGCTCCGCCGGTATGCATCGAGCGAGACCGCCCCGTCATCGTCGCGAGCGACCGATGCGGGAATGACCCCGAGCTCAACAGCGTACTCGAACAACTCCTCCTGCAGGCGCTTTCTTCCCCGGAAGAGTCGCGACATCACGGTACCGACCGGGCAGTCCATGATATCGGCGATCTCCTTATAGGAGAAGTCCTGAAGGTCCGCGAGAACCACCGGGATGCGGAAGTTCTCGGGAAGTGCTTCGATCGCTTTCTGCACGTGCTCTGGGAAGAGCTTGCTGATGTAGTCCTTCTCTGGCGTGTCGTAAAAGGACGACTTGTCCGCCACGAGCGCGGATGACAGCTCCCTCTCCGTCGCATCCATCGACATGGTCGGCCGCTTCTTGCGCCGGTTCTTGTTGATGAACGTGTTGGTGAGGATGCGGAACAACCACGCCTTGCAGTTGGTGTTCTGCTCGTAGCGGTGCCAGAACCGGAAAGCCTTGAGGAATGTCTCTTGGACGAGGTCTTCCGCGAGTGCTGGGCTGCGCGTCATGTAGAGCGCTGAGTTGTACAGCGCCTCCATATGAGGCAGCGCTTCCCGCTGAAACCCTTCTCGCAGAGATTGCTCTTCGCTGGGTTTTTCTCGCTTGGGTTGGAAGATCATGAGGTCTCCTCGAAGCTCTAGCCGGTCCAGCAGGGGTCGACCATCTTCGACCCGTGCAAACGCGACCTGCATTGTCATCATTCCGTCCGAGGTCGCGTTTGCGTCGCTCGGTGCATTTTTGTGTTCGCTGTTGTCGCGTCCACAACACCTAGACGCGGCCGAGCGGCCAAAAGTTTCTCAAAGTTCGCGGCCGGGGAATTTTTTACAATCCAGAGACGATCCGCGCACACGCCCAAGAGCGCGCGAAACACCCCAACCCTTGGAGATCATTCCTCATGACTCCACTCAACGGGCTTGGCCCGTCTCGAAAGTGTGAGTAACATCCCGCCTGTCATCCCTCGACGGTCCACGTGTGGCCCCGCGGGCAACGGCGCACCAAGCGCTGACACAGAGCCCATCGCCGGCTCGTGGGGCACTGCCCCAGCAGACCAAGCCCGAGGAATGCTCGGGCGCCGGCGAGCGGTTATCGCTGACAGCGCGAGCTGACACGCAGGAGGCTGAGATGCTGATGAAGCTAGTAGCGAGTGCCAGGCGAATGGGCGCCAGTGACCTCCACGTCGAGGCCGGCATGCCCGCTGGATTCCGCGTCCGTGGAAAGCTGCGCATGGCCGGCGACCCCATCCCGGCCGCTCGAATCGGCGAAGCTGTCCGCGAGATCGTCCCGTCCGACCGCAAGGCGCTGCTCATCGAGCGACGGTCCCTCGACCTCACCCGAACCATTGCTGGCATCGCTTGCCGCATCAACATCCTACACACCAGCCGCGGCCTCGGCCTCGCGGTGCGACTGCTCGCAGGCGTCGCCCCGACCCTAGAGCAGCTCAACCTCCACCCGGATGTGGCGAGCCTCATCGACGGCGCCAACGGCCTCGTCCTTATCTGTGGCGCAACAGGGTCGGGCAAGTCGTCGACCCTGGCGGCGCTCATTGAGCTCATCAATCGCCGTGAAGCCGCGCACATCATCACGCTCGAGCAGCCCATCGAGTATCGCTTTCAGCCGCGACGCTCACTGATTCGCCAGCGCGAGGTGGGCCAAGACACGCCAAGCTTCGCCCAAGGCCTCTACGACTCGCTGCGCGAAGACCCGGACGTCATCGTCGTTGGCGAGATGCGACGTCCCGAGACCATGCAGCTGACCCTCGACGCGGCGGAGACGGGCCACCTCGTCCTCGCCACGGTCCATGCCGGCACCGTCGGCGAAGCACTTCAGCGCATCGTGGGGGCGTTCCCAGCGGATGCCGAGCGCGGCGTGAGAGCCCAGCTCGCCAACGCCTTCCTTGGTGGCCTGGCGCAGAGCCTCGACTACCTGCCCGACCACGGCATTCGCGTGCCGATCTGCGAGATTGCGCGCAGCAACCACGCCATCCGCAACCACATTCGCGAAGGCGCGTTCCACAAGGTCGACCAGGCAGTGTCGATCGGTGCGCGCGAGGGGATGTGGTCGCGAGAGCGCTACCAAGCGTGGGTGAATGAGCGACTCGTCTTCAACGAGCCGACACCTGTGACCGAGCCGACCGTTGCGCTGGAGCCCGATGCAACCAGCGACATGCAGGTCGCCCGCCCCCGAGCACGTGACACCAAGCCGATCCGGGCCAGCTCTCGCGTGGATCTGCCGCTAGCCGAGGTCCAGCCCCGAAGCGCCAGCCCGTCACGGCCGAGTGCGTCTCCGGTAGCGACCACTATCGAGATCAACGAAGACGACATCGCGCCGATCGACGACCTCATCGCTCAGCTCGAAGACCGCCGCTGAGCCGCTCCCTGTCGCGCGAGCGGCCCTGCTGGGCTCAGTCGTTGTCGGTCCGAAGAACGGCCACGAACGCCTCCTGCGGGATCGCCACCGAGCCGACCTGCTTCATCTTCGCCTTCCCCTTCTTCTGCTTCTCGAGCAGCTTCCGCTTACGCGAGATGTCGCCGCCGTAGCACTTGGCGGTCACGTCCTTTCGGAAGGCGTTGATGGTCGAGCGCGCAATGACGTTGCCGCCAATGGCGCCCTGAATCGGAATCTTGAACTGGTGCCGCGGGATCGTCTTCGACAGCGACTCGCAGTAGTGAAGCGCGCGGACGCGGGCCTTGTCTGCATGCACAAGGTAGGTCAGTGCGTCGACCTTGTCCTTGTTGACGAGGATGTCGACCTTGACGATGTCGGAAGCGCGGTAGTCGAGCGGCTCCCAGTCGAACGAGCCGTAGCCGCGAGTCACCGTCTTGAGCCGGTCGTAGAACTCGAAGAGCACCTCGCCCAGCGGCATCTCGCTGATGACCTCGACCCGGCCCACCGACAGGTAGTTCATCGAGAGGTTGGCCGCGCGGTGCTCGGTGCAGAGCTCCATCACGGCGCCCATGTACGTCTCGGGGACCATGATGGACGCCTTGATGTACGGCTCTGAGATCGTCTTGATCTGGCTGGGGTCGGGCCAGTTGCTGGGGTTGTCGATCTCGAGTTCCTCGCCCTTGGCGAGCTTGAGCTTGTAGAGCACCGAGGGCGCCGACAGGATGAGCGAGATGCCGAACTCGCGGTTGAGCCGCTCCTGGATCACGTCGAGGTGCAGCAGACCTAAGAAGCCACAGCGAAAGCCAAGACCGAGGGCCGCCGACGAGTCCTTCTCGTAGACGAGCGCCGCGTCATTGATCGAGAGCTTCTCGAGCGCCTCGGTGAGGTCGCCGTAGTCATCGTTGGACATTGGGTAGATCGACGAGAAGACCACAGGCCGCGCAGGTCGGTAGCCAGGGACGGGCTCGGCGCACGGCCGCTTCTCGTGGGTGATCGTGTCGCCGATGTTGATGTCGCGAATGGTCTTGATGCCCGCGATGACGTAGCCCACCTGGCCGGCGCTCAGCTGCTTCTGCTTGCTCAGCTCGATGTGGCTGAAGCCGACTTCCTCCGCGATGTAGCTCGCGCCAGTGTGCATGAAGTGGATGCGGTCGCCGCTCTTGAGCACCCCGTCATGGACGCGACACATCAGAACCACGCCGCGGTAGCGGTCGTAGTAGGCGTCGAAGATGAGCGCCTGCAGGGGCTCGTCGGGATCCCCCAGCGGTGACGGGAGATTCTTGACCACACCTTCCAGCACATCGCCGATGTTGGTGCCGTTTTTGGCCGAGATGGGAATCGCCGCGAACGGATCGAGCCCCAGGTCGGCGTCGATCTCCTCCTGAACCCGCTCGATGTCGGCGGCTGGGAGGTCGATCTTGTTGATGACGGGCAAGAGCTCCAGGTCGAACTCAAGCGCCAGGTAGAGGTTGGCCATCGTCTGGGCTTCCACCCCCTGGGTCGCGTCGACGATGATGATCGCCCCCTCGCAGCTCATGAGCGAGCGCCGGACCTCGTGGCTAAAGTCCACGTGGCCGGGGGTGTCGATCAGGTTGAGCTGGTAGTCCAGGCCGTCCTTCGCCGTGTATTCCAGCGTGCACGTGTTGCTCTTGATCGTGATGCCGCGCTCGCGCTCAAGCTCCATCGAGTCGAGCAGTTGGTCGCGAAACCCACGCTCGTCGATACCGTCGCAGAGCTGGATGAGGCGGTCCGCTAGGGTCGACTTGCCATGGTCGATGTGCGCGATGATGCAGAAGTTTCGAATCCGGTCCACGACACGCTCCTGAGCGTTTGGTGGCGAACTCTGTAGCTGACAGGCGCCGCCTCCGTCCAGAGTCGCGCACAGCAGCCCTCTCGTTCGTCGGGCTCAACCGCGGCCTCCAGCTTGTTGCGCCTACGGACCCGCACGCCTACGGAGGCGTTCTGCTCAAGAGCACAAACGCCCCGTGGACGCTGCCTAATCGCCCTCGTATACTCCCGACTATGAACACGATCGCACGCACTGCCCACGGTTTCGCGAAGGTGCTCGCCGCCCTCGCGCTGGTCTTCGCCATCGCCGGACTTGCCCCGTCCGACGCCTATGCCGCCGACTGCGACAACGTCCCGATCAACGGCAAGTGCAGCGGCGACTCGTTCGTCTACTGCGCGTTTGGCCTCGAGGTCTCGATCAACTGCAGCTGGTTTGGAAAGACCTGCGGTGTCGACTACCTGCTCAACCTCGTGCCCTACCACGGCTGCATCGACCCCAACGATGACCAGTGCAAGGGCACCGAGTGCGGCGGCAACTGCGGGACCTGCCCGACCGGTGAGGTCTGCAACGTCTACGGCCAGTGCATCGAGCCCGGCCAGTGCACCGGCAGCTGCGAAGGCAAGCAGTGCGGCAGCGACGGCTGCGGAAACTCATGCGGCCAGTGCGGTGGCGACGAGAGCTGTAACTACAACTTCCAGTGCGTGCAGAAGCAACAGTGCGAGACCAACTGTGCCGGCAAGCAGTGCGGCAGCGATGGCTGCGGCGGGTACTGCGGCTATTGCACCCCCGACGAGAGCTGCAACTACAACTACCTCTGCGTTCCGAAGTCCGGCTGCACCGCCGACTGCACCGGTAAGCAGTGCGGTTCCAACGGCTGCGGCGGCTACTGCGGCGTCTGTGGCGCTGGCGAGAGCTGCAACTTCAACAACCAGTGCGTGGCGACCGGCGCCTGCACGCCCGACTGCACCGGCAAGACCTGTGGCGGCGATGGCTGCGGTGGTTCGTGCGGCGCATGCGCCTCCGGGCAAAGCTGTAGCTTCACGGGGCAGTGTGTCGACACCGGCGGCTGCACGCCGAACTGCCAGGGCCTGACCTGTGGCGGCGACGGCTGCGGCGGAACATGCGGCAGCTGCGCCCCTGGCCAGCAGTGCAACTTCCAAGGTCAGTGCGTCAGCGGCGGTGGCTGCACCCCGAACTGCCTCGGCAAGCAGTGCGGCAACGACGGCTGCGGCGGCGTTTGCGGTCAGTGTGCCGCGGGCGCAAGCTGCAACTTCAACGGCCAGTGCGTCGTTCCAGGTGGCTGCACTCCGGAGTGCGACGGCAAGGTCTGCGGCTTCGACGGCTGCTTTGGCAGCTGCGGCGACTGCGCTGCGGGGCAGTCCTGCAACTTCAACGGCGAGTGCGTCGTGCCTCAGGGCTGCGACCCGATCTGTGACGGCAAGGCCTGCGGGCCCGACGGCTGCGGTGGCACCTGCGGGACCTGCCCGGCGGGGGTGTCATGCGACTTCAACGGCCAGTGCGTGGACCCCGGCCAGTGCACGCCGAGCTGCGCCGGAAAGAGCTGCGGCCCCGACGGCTGCGGCGGCACCTGCGGCGTCTGTCCATCCGGCCAGAGCTGCAGCTTTGCGGGCCAGTGCGTCGCGGGTGGCACCTGCGTCCCTCAGTGTGACGGCAAGACGTGCGGATCCGACGGCTGCGGTTCATCCTGCGGCATCTGCGACCCAGGCGAGAGCTGCAGCTTCACCGGTCAGTGCGTGGGTGGCGCCGGCTGCAACGCGAACTGCGCGGGCAAGGTCTGCGGCAGCGATGGGTGCTCAGGCACCTGCGGCACGTGCGGCCAAGGCCAGTCCTGCGACTTCAACGGCCAGTGCGTCAGCGGCGGCGGCAGCTGCACGCCAGACTGCGACGGCAAGACCTGCGGCTGGGACGGCTGCTCGGGCACGTGCGGCTCGTGCACCGCTGGGCTGAGCTGTAGCTTCACGGGCCTGTGCGTTGGCGGCGGCGGCTGCACACCGGACTGCAGCGGCAAGGTGTGCGGCGGCGATGGCTGCGGCGGGGCCTGCGGGTTCTGTGGGCAAGGACAGAGCTGTGACTTCAACGGCCAGTGCGTCGGTGTCGCTGGCTGTACGCCGGACTGCGCTGGCAAGACCTGCGGCGACAACGGCTGCGGCGGCAACTGCGGCGAGTGCAACACCGGCACGAGCTGCACCTTTAACTTCGAGTGCACGTCGCCCAGCGGCTGCATTCCGAACTGCGACGGTCGGATCTGCGGGTGGGACGGCTGCTCCGGCAGCTGCGGCGACTGTCAGCCCGGGCAGAGCTGCGACTTCAACGGCCAGTGCGTGGGCGAGCCCATTGTGTGCGAGCCGATCTGCGACGACGAAGACCGGGAGTGCGGCGGCGACGGCTGTGGCGGCAGCTGTGGCGAGTGCACGGTCGACGGCGAGATCTGCCGCTTCGACGGCACCTGCGGTCCGGCGTGCGAGCCCCAGTGTGTAGGCGTCGACTGCGGCCAGGACGGCTGCGGCGGAAGCTGCGGTGAGTGCGATGCCGGCTTTGACTGCACCCAGTTCGGTCAGTGCGTCCCTGGACAGTGCGTGGCGAGCTGCGAGGGCAAGAGCTGTGGCGACGACGGCTGCGGCGGGAGCTGCGGCACCTGCGAGGCTGGGGGCACCTGCGACAACGGAGCCTGTGTCGCGTGCACCCCGGACTGTGGAGCGAGCGAGTGCGGCAACGACGGCTGCGGCGGAAGCTGCGGGACCTGCCCGGCGGGCTTCTTCTGTGGCGGCCTGGGCACGTGCCAGGTCCAAGACATCCAAGATGGCGGCACCGGGGATGACGCGAGCGGGAGCGTCGTGGTGCGCGGCAACTCCGGCTGTGCAGGCGGCGACCAACACCTGCCGCTGACGGCGCTGTTGGCGGCGCTGGCGCTCGGCTGGATCGTCCGCCGGCGCACCGGGGGAGCCGCGTGAGCAAGGCCCGTAGCGCACCATCGAAGAGCGCGCCGGTGAGCTTCGCTGACCCCGCTCTCACGCCCATCGACGACTTTGCGGGTGCCCGGGACGCGACCGCGCCCACGGAGCGCCTGCGCGAGGTCCGCCGCCGCGCGACCCGCTTCCGCGACAAGATGTTGGCCGCCCCGCGCGTCACCCACTACCGCTCGACGGAGCTTGTGCGATTTCCGTACCCGGCGAGCTACGGCTTCTGCAACGCGCTGTCAGTACCGACGCCCTACGTCCATCTCGTCAACCGCATGTTCATCGTGCAGTTCGAGGCCCCGGGCGGCATCAAGACGCTGCTCGTCAGCCCCTCGGACGTCCATGCGAACGCGGAGACTCCCAACTTCAAGCGGATGCTTGAGCGCTTCGGCCCGGCGCGCGGGCTGGTCGAGCCACTCATCAGCAGGCGCGGCCCAAGCGTCGCCTCGGTGCTTGCGCAAGCGGGTGTCATGCCGAGCGACGTCGACTACATCACCTACGACCACCTCCACACACAGGACCTGCGCGGCTGGATTGGCGAAGGCGGGCTCTTCCCGCGCGCGAAGCTGCTGGTGATGCGGCAGGAGTGGGAGTCAGCGCTCGGCCTGCTCCCGCCTCAGCGCGAGTGGTACTGCCCCCACGGGCTCGACGACATTGACCCGGCGCGCGTCGTCTTGCTCGAAGGCGACACCATGCTCGGCGAGAGCGTCGCGCTCTTGGCGACCAGCGGGCACACCGAGGGCAACCACTCCATCGTGTGTCGGACCGACGAGGGTCTGATGGTCACCAGTGAAAACGGGATTGGGCCCGACGCTTACGCCCCCGAGCGGTCGAAGGTCCCAGGCCTCGCGGCGTACGCCCGCGCGACGGGCATGGAGTGCGTGCTCAACGGCAACACGCTTGAGCGCGGGCTCGACCAGTACATCTCGATGGTGGCGGAGAAGACCATTGCCGGGCCCAGCGAGCGCGACCCGCGCTTTCCGAACATGGTCTGCTCGTCCGAAGTCGCCGCCCACTGGCTCTTTCCCGGCATCCGCCCCACGTTTGGGTTTGGCGACCTGAGCTTCGGCACTCGGGCTTGAACGCGGTCATCACGGGAGCGGCGAGCGGGATCGGCGCGGCCGTTGCCGAGGCACTCGTCGCGCGCGGCGACCGTGTGCTGGCCTGCGATATCAACGCCGACGCGCTCCACGCGCTTGCTGACCGCTGGCCCGACGAGCTCCTTCCCCACCGTCTCGACGTCCGAGACAGCGCCGGCTGGGAAGCGGCGCTCGATGCGGCCGAGCAGCGCTTTGGTCGCGTCGATGTGGTCATGAACATCGCTGGCTTCCTCGAGCCAGACTTCGTCGTTGCGGCCAGCGATGACGCGATCGACCGCCACTTCGACATCAACGTCAAGGGCGTGGTGCTTGGCACCCGAGCCGCGGCTCGGCGCATGGTGGCAAGACGGGCCGGCCACATCATCAACGTCGGATCCCTCGCCTCGCTCGCACCGGTGCCGGGCCTGTCGCTCTACGCAGCGTCGAAGTTCGCGGTGCGCGGCTTC
This sequence comes from uncultured bacterium, assembly GCA_938040325.1. GTDB lineage: Bacteria > Myxococcota_A > UBA9042 > PHBI01 > PHBI01 > CALHXW01. The sequence continues at coordinate 20,095 of CALHXW010000062.1, forward strand.
ACGCTGTCGGCCGCAGCGGAGCTTGCTCCTCAGGGAGTTGGCGTCACGCTCGTGCTGCCCGACGCTGTCGAGACGCCGATGCTTGAGCTGCAGGTCGGCCGCGACGAGGCCGCGATGACCTTCTCGGGCCGAACGCTCACGGTCGCTCAGGTGCGCGACGAGATCCTCAGAGCCCTCACCACCCGACAGGTCGAGGTGACGATTCCGCCGTCCCGAGGACGCCTCGCCAAGGTCGCGACGCTCTGGCCCGCGGCTGGCATTCGGTTGATGCCGCTCTTCCGCGCGCTCGGCCGCAGGGGACAGCGCAAGGCTCGCTTGTAGACCCTGACCAGGCCTCGCCCCCCGAGAACAGCCCGTGTCATCCATCGGCCGGCGCCTGCGCCGGGCCTCTGCGCCAACGCCCAAGCGCAAGTACCACCCACTTCGGAAATTCCTCGCCCCCGCAGCGAGGCGTGGTTGCTTCCCCACGTCGTCTGTCGGTAAGCTTCCTTACGTCCTTCACTTTCGCTCACTCTAAGGCCTCGCTGGGGCCGCCCGGGGATACACGATGGCCCGTCGTCATTGGTTGACGCTCAACTGCGCGATTGCGCTTGCTCTCACGCTCGCGGCTTGCGGCGACGACGGCGACACGAACGCGATCGCGCCCGACGTCAGCACAGACACGAGCCCGCCGGCAGACACGACGCCGCCCGACACAACGCCGCCGCCCGACACGACGCCCCCGCCCGACACAGCGCCGGTTGGACCCAACGCACTCGCGTACGCACCCGACATGACGGCCAGTGGTGCGAGCTGCACGACATCTTGCAACTGGGCGACGCTCGCGGGCGAGCGCTTTGACCTGAAGGTCCGCTACCAAGACGCAGCGGGCAATCCGCTGGCCGACAAGACCGTCAAGTTCGACATCGTTGCCGATGCGTCGCTGGCAAAGCTCAGCGCGTTGACGGGCTACACCGATGCCGACGGCATCGCCACCGTCGAGCTGCGCTCGTTCGACCAAGCCGGCGTTGCGACCGTGACCGCCAGCGTGAGCAGCGACCCGGAAGCCGGCGAGCGCGTCTTCGAGGTCGTCTACGAGCTACCTCCGAACCCGATTCTCCAGACGTCGTTTGAGTACTTGGGCACGGTTGGGCCGGGCAACTTCGGCGTGCGGCTCTTCCAACAGCAAAACGGTGTGCCCAACTGCGGCTCCGCGCACCCGGACGCCGGCGGCCAACCGCCGGAGCCAGACCTCATCCTCGGCCCCTACAGCTTCGGCCAGCAGGCGACGCTCTTTGAGCTGGATGGACTCGAGCCCGGCGAGACCGAGACCTGGATGATCCAGTGGATCGGTCCCCTCACCCCAGATGGCGCCGTCCCGCTGGCTGTCGGCTGCGTCGACGGCGTCGAGCTGACGACCGAGACAACCGCAGCAGAGCTCGTCTACGTGCTCGACCTCCCCCGCGTCTTTAAGGGCACCTACCTCCACGACAGCTCCATGGACCTCATCACCGGTCTGAGCGGGACCGCCGGGACCGTGCTGACAGGCGTGACCGATCTCTTCACCCAGCCTGGAACGCTGATCCTGACGTGGGCCTGCCAGGCCGCATCCGGCTCGCTCGGCACGGTCTGCAACGCCCTCGTCGACAGCAACGGCAACCCCACCATCGTCGGCGGCTTCGTCGCTGACGCAGCCGACGCGGCGCTCATCGCTGTCGCCGCCAACCAGATTGGTGATGGCGTCGTGCTCAACGGCCAGCTCATCAGCGAGATCCTCGGCGATCTGCGATTCGACACCGACATGATCCTCGACGGCGAGCCAGCGACGGTCAAAGAGGGATTCGATGGTGCGGCGTTCGCGCCCGGTGACGCCGAAGAGGTGTGGAAGCGGGTGCGGTTCAAGTGGAAGTACGATCCGAGCTGCAAGTCCAACCCGGTCGACGCGTGCGGCTGGTCGTCCATCTCGCTCGATGAGATCTACGGCGTCTTCCCAACGGAGACCATCAGCGCCGGCATATCGCAGGACCTCTCGCTGCACATCGACCCTCATGAGGTGTCCCAGCTCACCTATGGCCCACTGGTCAACGCGATCCTCGAGACGCACCTGCTGCCGCTCATGTTTGGCGACGGCACCAACGGTGTCCCGCCGATCGACTCATGGGATGACCTGATCTCGATCCTGCTGGGCGACGAGCTTTGCCTCTTCTACGACGACTGCTGCGAGTACTTCGCTGGCCGCATCGAAGATGACGTCCCGGTCTGGGTGATTCCGTTCATCCCGGCCGCCTGCGACGCTGCGATCCCCGCGGCCGCCGGCGTTCTCCGCAACCAGATCCTTGGCCTCGACAAACCGCTCAACATCGGCACCGTCGCCGGCCTAGGCTGCGCCAGCCAAGACCCAGACTCCGACCGCTGGGTCGACGGCTTCGGCACGACCAGCCAGCGCTGTCAGTGGGATGCCTTCTTGGAACTCGGCGACAACGGCTTCTGGCCAGACGCCGACTGGCGCTCGCTCCGGCAGTAGCCCCGTCTTCGGGTAACAGGGTGCGCTGGCGTTTCAGCGCGTCTCGGTTATCGTCGTCGCCAACAACCGCACGGAGGTGGGCGATGATCGTCGGCGTTCCCAAAGAGATCAAGACGGAAGAGTACCGCGTTGGCATGGTCCCAGGCGGCGTGACGCTGCTGGTCGACGACGGGCACACGGTGCTCGTGGAGCGCGGCGCGGGCAGCGGCTCGAACATCTCGGACGAGGCTTATGAGCGTCGCGGCGCAACGCTCGTCGATACCGCCGAAGAGGTGTGGTCGGCCGCCGATATGATCGTGAAGGTCAAGGAGCCCATCCCCAGCGAGTATGGGCACTTCCGCGACGGCCAGATCCTCTACACCTACCTGCACCTGGCGGCGGTCCCTGAGCTCTGCAAAGCCCTCACGGACGCCCGCGTCACCTCGATCGCCTACGAGACGATCGAGGATGCCGAGGGGCGCTTGCCGCTGCTCAAGCCGATGAGCGAAGTCGCCGGCAAGATGAGCGTCCAGGTTGGAGCCCACGCCCTCGAGAAGCACAGCGGCGGCATGGGGATCTTGCTCGGCGGGGTGCCAGGCACGACCCCCGGCCACGTCGTGATCATCGGCGGCGGGACGGTTGGCATCAGTGCCGCCAAGATCGCTGTCGGCATGGGCGCACGCGTGACGGTTCTCGACCGGAGCCTCGACCGCCTCACCTATCTCGATGACGTCTTCATGGGACGCATCACGACCGTGTACTCGAACCCCGAGACGCTCGAGCACGCCGTCAAGAACGCCGACCTCCTCGTCGGCGCCGTCCTCGTCGCCGGAGCGCGCGCTCCACACCTCGTCGATGAAGCGATGGTTCGCGGGATGAAGCCAGGCAGCGTCATCGTCGACGTCAGCGTCGACCAGGGCGGCTGCATCGAGACAACGCGGCCTACCACCCATGACAACCCAACGTTCCTGGTCGGTGACGTCGTGCACTACTGCGTGGCCAACATGCCCGGCGCAGTGGCGCGAACCAGCACGTTTGCGCTCACCAACGCGACCACCCACTACGCGCGCGTTCTCGCCAACCAAGGCGTCGACAAGGCGATCGCCGGCGATCCCGGCCTCCGACTTGGCGTGAACACCAAAAACGGCAAGGTCACCCACAAGGCCGTCGCAGAGGCGCTTGGCTACGACTACGCAGCGCCCGAGAGCGCATAGGCGATCCGGCCGCCCGTGCCAGGCACCATCGAGGCCGCTGCCGAACGGCACCGGCGGCTGATCATCTTTCGCGGTCGCTCAGCAGGCAGTGATGCCCGTGCCCTCGTCGCGAATCGACTCCACGACGCGGACGTCCTGTGGGTCTCTCCGACCGAGCAGTCGGGCGACTGGCACTGGACGGACCCGCGCGGCGCACGGAAGCTCTTAGGGCGTTCCTTTGATGCCGTCGTGCTCGACCTGCGCGAGACGCTCAGCGCTGACGCGATCGGCCAGGCCCACGGCTTCGTGTGGGGCGGCGGGGCGTTGGTCTTGCTGCTCGCTGAGCATGCAACAGCGAAGGGCGACCCGCGCTTTGCCGCCTATCCCTACGTCGCCACCGACGTCAGCGCGCGCTTCGCAGGTCGCTTCGACGAAGCCCTTGCCGGCTACCAGGCGCCTGCTGATGCGGTGCTGACCGCCGGCCACCACGCGACGGAAGGCACCGCCGAGCAAGCGGCTCTGGTGGACGAGCTGAGCGCATGGATGGTGGCGCCTGGCGACGGCGTCGGCGTCTTGACTGCAGACCGCGGCCGCGGCAAGTCGAGTGCCGTCGGCCTCGCCCTTGGAAGGCTTCCCGCCGCGCTCTCAGCCGTGGTGACCGGCCCCTCCGCGGACGCCGTGGGTGAGATCTTGCGCTTCGCCGCCAGAGCTCACGGGCCCCCGCTTGAGTTCGTCCGAGCGCTCGACCTCGCGACGGGGGCGAGCGAAGCGCCACCGAGCGGTCATGTCATCGTGGTCGACGAAGCGGCGCAGCTGCCTGTGCCCTTGCTTCGACGTCTGGTCGAGCGCTCAGCTGGTGTTCGCCTGCTCTTCGTCACCACCGTCCGCGGCTACGAAGGCACCGGCCGTGGCTTCAGCTTGCGCTTCGTCCCGTGGGTCGAGGCGCAGCCACCACACGTTCAGCACTTCACGCTCACCGCCCCTATCCGCTGGGGCGCCGGCGACCCCCTTGAGCGCTTGGTCCTCGAGGCCTTGCTGCTCGACGCCGAGCCCGCAGCCATCCGCGCCGAAGACGTCGATGCGCAGGCCGTCACCCACCGCAAGCTCGACCGCGACGCGCTACCGCCCAAGACGCTCCGACAGTTCTTCGGCCTGCTCATCTTCGCCCACTACCGCACGACGCCAGACGACCTTCAGCGTATCCTCGACGCCCCAAACATCGATCTGCACGCGCTCTTTGACGGCGACGACAACGTGATCGCCGCGACCATGGTCGCTCACGAAGGCGGCCTCCCCGAGCCGCTAAGCCACGATGTCGCCGCTGGCAGACACCGGCTCCGTGGCCACGCGCTCACCGAGACGCTTGTCTCCCACCTGGGTCTCGTCGACGCCGGACCGCTGCGCATGGTCCGCAGCGTGCGCATCGCAGTCCACCCAGACCTCCGGCGCCGTGGGCTGGGCACCAAGCTCATCAACGCCATCCACGCCCACTACCGTCCCGATCTCTTCGGCACGCTCTTCGGCGCGACCGCCGAGCTTCTCACGTTTCGCAGGCAGGCCGGCTACGACGTCGTCCGGCTGGGCGCCACCCGCGGCGCCCGGGCTGGCGAGACCGCCGTCGCCATGATGCGACCGGTCAGCGACGCCGCGCACGCCGTCTTTGCGCAGGCACGCGACGCGCTCGCTCGCGACCTTCCTACCCAGCTTCGCCTCTTTGGCGCAGACCAAGAGCTCTTGCTGGACGCCGCGCTCGCCGAGTCTCTCCAAGCAGGGCTCGCGCCACCCACACCGTGGCCAGCCAGCGCGCGAGCGGCGATCGTTAGCAGCTACGCCTACGGCCCACGCACGTTTGAAGCCGCAGCGTCTGCACTCATCGAGTACGTCAGCGACCACCGCGTGGCGCTAGACCGCCTGCCCCAGCCTGAGCGCACGCTCATTCAAGCGCGGATCTGTGATGGGGCGCCCTGGCTCGAGACCATGGAACGCGCCGGGCTCGCGTCCTATCCCGCCGTCATGCGAGCGCTGCGACGAGCGTTTCGAGGACTCGTGGAGCAGGTCGAAGCAAGCGGGTGAGCACAGGCATGAGCGTCGTATGACGTCACGCAGCCCCCCGCACACCTACCCATAAGCGTCCGCCCACCCATAAGCGTCCGCCTACCCCTACCCATACCCACACCGCGGTGAGCGCGAGCCTGATCACCAGCGCGGGCCTGAGCGCCGGCGTGGGCCTGAGCGCGGGCGCCAGCGCGGGCCTGAGCGCGTGCGCAAGCGTGGGCCTGAGCGCGGGCCTGAGCACCAGCGCGGGCCTGAGCGCGCCTACGCATCACCCCGCACCCGAGCGCCTACGCGTCACGCATCACCCGGCACGCCTACGCGTGACCCGGCACCCATCACGCATCACCCGGCACGCCTACGCATCACCCAGCACCCGAGCGCCTACGCATCACCCCGCACCCATCACCCGCCCACCAAGCGGGCCCCGAAGTCGCGCACGTTTGGGTGGCGCGTGGAGGGTGCTGGGTTGCGCGTGCGGCGTGATGCGTACCGGGTAATGCGTGAGGCGTGCCGGGTGGCGCGTGCCGGGTGGCGCGTGCCGGGTGGCGCGTGCCGGGTGAGGCGTGCCGGGTGGCGCGTGATGGGTACTGGGTCGCGCGTGCCGGGTGGCGCGTGCCGGGTGAGGCGTGCCGGGTGGCGCGTGATGGGTACTGGGTGGCGCGTGCCGGGTGAGGCGTGGGCCTGAGCGCCGGCGCGACCGCAAGGCGACGCGCGTGAGCGCTAGCGCTCCGCAGTCACCTTCAGCTGGAGGCCGTCCTTGTTGTAGTGCTTCCAGTCGTCGCGCTTTTCGCCATG
>CALHXW010000063.1 GCA_938040325.1 uncultured bacterium
GTGGCGAAGACTCGTTCGCGAAGGGCCACATTGCTGGCGCCATCAACGTGCCTTACAAGGACACCGACGCCTACACCTCGCTGCCCGACAAGCGCGACACGAAGCTGGTCTTCTACTGCGGCGGACCTGCTTGCAGCGCAATCCTGAAGGGCGCCGTTGCCGCCAAGAACATGGGCTTCACCGATGTCGCCGAGTACAAGGGCGGCTACCCGGAGTGGGCCAAGGCCAACGGCATGTAGTCTTAGGGAACGGCGGACCTCCGCCTCATCCCAAGCTCGACCCGCCATCATCGCGTCCCGCACTCCTCGATCGAAGGGTGACGGATTCGGAGACGGCGGGTTTGCTTTTGGGTTCGAAGCGAGGTGGAGTTAGAACGCGAGGAAGCCGACGTAGACTTCGGAAACAGAGTTTTGCCCGAAGTTGCGACCGCCGACCGAGTAGAGGAATCCGTCGTGGAGCGGGACTTGGTGGGCATGCGCACGAGCGCGTGGCAGTGGCGTCTGCAGATCGATGAACGGCTCGAAGCCTGACGTCTCGGGTGTGCCGGTGAACGCCGCGTAGCGAACACGGTCGACGTACTGCTCGCTGCCGGAGCCGCCCTGCCCGCCTCCGATGAGCAAGATGCCGTTGTTGTAGACGGTGGCGGACGCTGTCCATGGGGGATCGAGCATCTGGCCGACTTCTGTCCAGCCGACGGGGACGCCGGACGCGTCGTGCTCGGAGACCAACACACCGGCCAACGGGACTTGGTCGAGGGTGAAGCCGCCAAAGACCCAGACTCGGTCCTGGTAGACAGCCGCGGCATGGTGACTGCGGGGCTCGGGCAGGGGCGGACCGGCGACCCAAGCGCTGGGCATGTTGTCAGTGCCAACGGTGGCGAGGAGCGTGCTGTCGCGTGGCGTCTGTTGAGGACCACTACCGCCGACCACCATCAGCTGGTCGCCGACGAGGTGAGCGGTTGGGTGAACACGGACCTCGGCGGGCAGGTCTGGGCCGGCAGCAAAGCTGAGTGCGCCGGCTGCGTCGAAGGTGCCGACGTAGGAGGCGTTCGTAGCGGTGACCTCGCCGTCAGGATTGGTGCTGATACCGGCGGCAATCCACACGGCAGCGGTGCCCTCGGCGATTCCGTGAAAGCCTAGGGGACCAGGCAGCGGCGAATCATCAGCCCATGGACCGAGGGTAAAGTCGCCAACGATCTCAGCCCGACGCACGTTCGACTGAACCGTGATGTTGCCGCTTGCCGACGTGACGCCGCCAACCACGTAGAGGTAGGTCGCACCGCTTGCCGCCGTCCGGATGAACGTTGTGTGGTGGTCGACGCCGGTTGGAAAGGCGTCGAGCTGAAGCCATTGGACGGACTCGCAGTAAGTCGAGCCTGGCACGCAACCAGGTGGTGCGGTGTCGGACATGGCCGTATCCGGTGCCACATCGGGTTCGACGGTGTCAGCAACGAAGGTATCGGCAGCGACATCGGAGGAGACCGTGTCGGACTCGTCGGTGTCGGCGGTACCTGGCGCACGGTCCGACTCGCAGCCGTTCAAGCCGGCGCACGCTAGAATCAAAGACAGGGCAGCAAGATGCGCTGCGCGTGACGTCATGGACGACATCGGCATGGGTACTCCTCGGGGCGAGCGTGTCACTGTGGTGCGCCGACGGTAACAGCTCATTGGACCGGCGCGACCGACGTTTGCGAGAACGCGCGTTCACGCTGTGAAACGGCCGGACCGCGCGCCTTCGTGCCGCAGTGCCCCGACGAGCTTGCGTGCGATCCAGCGCCATGATTTGGTCGGTTCGCAAGCCGAAACGAACCGACCAGGACATGCTGCATGCGCCCCTATCTCGACCTGCTACGTGAGGTGCTCGAACACGGCGAGCCGAAGGGCGACCGCACGGGAACCGGCACGCGCAGCCTCTTTGGGATGCAGACGCGTTACGACCTGCGCGAGGGCTTTCCGCTGGTGACGACCAAAAAGATCATCTTTGGGTCGGTGGTGCGCGAGCTGCTGTGGTTTCTCAAGGGGTCGACCAACATCCACGACGGCCTCTCGCCGCACACCAAGATCTGGGACGCCTGGGCTGACGAGGACGGCAACCTCGGGCCCATCTATGGCCACCAGTGGCGCAACTGGGGTGCCGCACCTGGCGATCCCGCCGGCAGCGGCATCGACCAGGTGAGAGCCGCGATCGAGCTCATCAAGCACAACCCCAACTCGCGCCGCATCATCGTCAATGCGTGGAACGTCGCCGACGTCCCGAAGATGGCCCTGCCTCCGTGCCACGCGTTCTTCCAGTTCTACGTGGCCAATGGCCGACTCGACTGCCAGCTCTATCAACGGTCGGCCGATCTCGCGCTGGGCGTGCCCTTCAACATCGCCAGCTACGCGCTGCTGACGATGATGATCGCCCAGGAGTGCGGCCTGACGGCAGGCTACTTCGTGCACACTCTCGGCGACGCTCACATCTACGACAACCATGTCGAGGGCGTTAAAAAGCAGCTCAAGCGCGAACCGAAACCATTGCCCCGCGTGACCATCGCCGATAAACCCCTCGACGAGCTTGAGTTCGAAGACATCGAGCTTCACGACTACACGCACCACGCGTTCATCAAGTTCCCCGTCGCGGTTTAATGCAACGGGTGGCGCTCAGGAGCACTTCTCATGGCCAAGTCCAAGTCCAAGACCCCGTTCACGATCATGGTTGCTGTCGACGACAAAGGCGGCATCGGCAAAGACGGCGACCTCCCGTGGCACCTGCCCGTCGACCTGCAGCGCTTCAAGCGGATCACCACAGGTGACGGCAAGTGCGCTGTCATCATGGGCCGCAAGACCTACGCGTCGATCCCCGACAAGTTCCGCCCGCTTGAGGGCCGCAAGAACATCGTGCTCAGCCGCAGCCCTGAGAACGTCGATGCCCCCGACAGCGTCGTCTTCGCCAAAGACTTCGGCGCCGCGCTCGCCGCCGCCGAGGGTGCCTCCGAGATCTTCGTCATCGGCGGCCAGAGCGTCTTCGAGACGGCCGTGAAGTCCAAGCGCTGCAAGGTCATGCACATCACCCGCGTCAAAGGCGACTTCGGCTGCGACGTGACGATGCCCGCCCCCGGCCCCGCATTCGACCGTGTCGCGGTGGCGTACGACCTCGAGCACGAGGGGAT
>CALHXW010000064.1 GCA_938040325.1 uncultured bacterium
CCGACTCTTTTGTAGAGCAGCCGCTCCGTCCGCAACCCTCGGCCTCGAGAGGCGTCAGCCCGCGCCGAACGATCCAGACCGCAGGTACGGACCGCGAGGCGATCTCAGTCTCAACGCTCCCGCTCTGCAGCAAGCCGTGCGCGGTTCGACACCGTGTTGTCGTGTAGTCCGCTTTGCCTGCCGGAGACGCGGCTAAGTGATCCGCCCCGCCGCGTCGAGGCCATCTCACGCCGTACCACCCAACGCTGGCGGCCAAGCCTCAGGCGCGTTCACTCCGGTGTGGACAGAGCGGGCTTGGGCATGGCGACCCACGGCGGTGGCGCCATGGCGACGGTTCGCTGTTGGGCGTTCGCGCTGAGTAGCCTGCGTACGACACGGGCGGCAGCGTCGCGTCACCCGCGCCCGCGCGGCACAGACGCGGTGCCTGTACACGCACGGCCGCACCGGTGCCGTGGAACCCGCGTCCGAAGCCGAAAGCTTCGTGACGAAGTCGGCTTAGAGCAGGTCGCCGCGGCGGCGCCGGGTTCGGAGCCCGAGCGCCACGACCAACATCAGCCCAAGCGCGCCCATCGGTCCGGAGGAGCCAGCGCCAGTGCAGCCACCGCCCTTCACGATCACATCGCTCGACCCTTCCTCGCTGCATGCGTCGCCAACGCCGTCAGTGTTGGCGTCTTCCTGACCAGGGTTGGCCACGCCTGGGCAGTTGTCGAAGGCGTCGAGGATGCCGTCGCCATCGCTGTCCTGACAGGCGTCGCCGGTGCCGTTGCCGTCAGAGTCCGACTGGAACGCATTCGGCAAGGTCGGGCAGTTGTCACAGACGTCGCCAACGCCGTCAGCGTCTTCATCGGCTTGGTCGGCATTTGCCATCGACGGGCAGTTGTCGTCGATGTCGAGGATGCCGTCGCCGTCTGCGTCATCGCCACCGCCGAGCACGCAGTCCAGCGTCGCCACGTTGCCGGCTTGGTCAGAGGCTGTTGCGACGTAGGAGACCCGCAGCGTGCCGCCAGTGACAGCACCGGTCACCGTGATGTTGGGACCTTCAACGTCGATGGGGCACTCGGCGATCGGTAGCGGCTCGGCCGTTCCGTCGGACGCCACAATCTCGCACACCACGTTGTCGGCGCTAACGGTGGCACCGCAGTTGTCGGTCGCCGTGACCGAGACGCCGTTGGTCGCCGACGCGTCGTCGCACGACACGGTTGGCGGCGTGTTGTCGCTGACACGCAGAGTCACCAGGCAGCTCGCTTCGTTGCCCGCAGCGTCTGCCACTGTGAGGGTCGCTGTGGACTCTCCCACCGGCGAAGTAGCGGCCGCCGAGATCGTCCCGTCGGCGTCGCAGTTGTCGGTGTACGGAACCTCGACGTCGCCGGACCACTCACAGATGTCGTCGGCAGCGCTCCGCTCGACGACCTCTGGGCAGTCGAGCATCGGCGCGTTGCTGTCGACCACGGTGACCTTCACGCTGCACTCGCCCGCGAGGCCATTGCCGTCGACGGCGGTGAACGTCACGGTCGTCTCGCCGGAGCCAAAGCTCATGGGCGCGTCGTTTCCGACGTCAGCAATCTCCCCCTGGCAGGCGTCGACAGCCGTCACCGAGCTCAAGTCCACCATCGCCTCGCAGCTCTCCGCCGTCGCGTCGACCGTGACGTCCTCGGGGCAGGTCAGCTCGGGTCCCTCCGTGTCTACCAGCGTGACCGTCGTCGAGCACATGGCGCTGTTGTTGTTGCCGTCCGTTGCCGTGAACACGACCTCGTAGTCGCCCGGCCCGTCAACGTCGGGTGTCGAGGCCTCGACGGTGATCGGGGCGCAGTCATCGCTGACCGTCGGCCCAAACGTCTGCGGGTTGATCGCGGCCGAGCACTCGATGGTCTGGGTCTCAACGCAGAGAAGCTCCGGCGCCGTCGTGTCGTTGGGGCACGCCTCGACCGGGCACCCGTCGTCGATGGTGCCGTTGCAGTCGTTATCGATGCCGTCGCAGACTTCCGTCGGGTCGTCGCAGGCATCGATGACGCCGTTGTCGTTGCAGTCGGGGTCGCACTCGTCAGGGACGTCGTTTTCGTCACAGTCGAGGCTGTCGCCGTTGGCGATGTCGGCGTCGTCAGGGGTTCCGTTGTCGTTGCAGTCACCCTCGCACTCATCGGGGACGCTGTTGCCGTTGACGTCGCTGCCACCGGCCGCCAGGTCGCACTCGTCCGGCAGGGCGTTGTTGTTGCAGTCTTGGCTCGTGCCGTTGGTGATGTCGAGATCGTCAGGCACGCTGTTGTCGTTGCAGTCGCCTTCGCAGATATCGAGCACGCCGTCCCCATTGAGGTCGGGCACGCCATCGGCGATGTCGCAGCTATCGGGAACGCCGTTGGCGTTGCAGTCAGGCATGCCGCCCTCGATGTCCAGATCGTCGGGGACATCGTTGGCGTTGCAGTCGGGATCGCAGCTGTCGAGGACACCGTTTGCGTTGACGTCCGGTGCGCCGTCGGCGATCTGGCAGGCATCGAGGGCATCGTCGTCGTCACAGTCGAGCGACGCGTCCGCCAGCAGCTCACACACGTCTGCTGCGCCGTTGTCGTCGCAGTCGGCCTGACACTCGTCGGGGACCATGTTGTCGTCGCAGTCGGCGCTACCGAGCAGTCCCTGCGCGCTCACCAGATAGGTCGCGATGCCGACCTGCTCGTCGTTCGCCCACGCAAGCGACCACACCACTTGGTTGCCGGCGTTGGTCAACACCAGCTCGTCGGTCCCGTTTGACAGGAACACCCCGTCCCACTCGATGACGTCGACGGCGTTCACGCCCCAGTCCGCAACGAAGGCTGTCGCATTCGACGCGACGATCAGGTAGGCGCCGGAAGCGAGCGTCACGCTCGGCAGCACGAAGCTGTCGTTGTCTTCATCGCCGAGGGTCCAGCCCGTCAGGTCGACGGCTGCGGTGCCGTAGTTGAAGAGCTCAACCCACTCGTGGTCGCCCTCTGGCCCCGTCGTGTCGTTGAGGAACTCGGTGATGGCGATCGTGCTCCCCGTCGCGCCGGCGACAACCTGGTAGTCACCTGCGAGCGGGCTTCCCGAGTCCCCGCTAACGCTTGCGAACGCCGCGGCATCCGCGGTCGCCGCGCCGCTCTCGTAGCCAAGAGCGGTGCCGCCGAGGTCCGCAGCGTTGCGGTCGACCGCCGGAGCGGCTTTGTCACCATACGTCGAGCGGGCGAAGGTGATGTCGGTCTCGCCCTGGGCGCCTGCTGCGAGGTCGCAGCTGTCGAGGGCTCCGTTGTTGTTGCAGTCGGTCGCGCCGTTGGCGATGTCGAGATCGTCGGGCACGCCGTTTTCGTCGCAGTCGCCCTCACACGCATCTGGCACGCCGTTGGCGTTCACATCGGCTGCCCCCGCCGCGATGTCGCACTCGTCAGGGATCTTGTTGAGGTCGCAGTCACCGCTTGCTCCGCTCGTGATGTCGAGGTCGTCGGGCAGGCCGGTGTCGTTGCAGTCGGCTTCACAGGCGTCGAGCAGATCGTTGCCGTTGGCGTCGATGCCACCGCTGGCCAGGTCGCACTCGTCGGGGATCGTGTTGTTGTCGCAGTCGAGGCTCGTGCCGTTCTGGATGTCGATGTCGTCGGGGGTACTGTTGTCGTTGCAGTCACCCTCACACGCATCGAGCACGCCGTTTGCGTTGCCGTCAGGCGCGCCGTCGGCGATGTCGCAGCTGTCGGGCACCGCGTTGTTGTTGCAGTCCGCCGCACCGTTGGCGATGTCGACATCGTCAGGCACGGAGTTGTCGTCGCAGTCGGCTTCGCAGGCATCGAGGGTCCCGTTCGCGTTCGCATCCGCGGCGCCGGCCGCGATCTCGCAGCTGTCGATCGCGGCGTTCTGATCGCAGTCGAGCGCTGCATCGTCGGCGATCTCGCAGGCGTCGAGCGCGCCGTCGGCGTCGCAGTCGAGGGTCGCATCGGCGGCGATCTCGCAGGCGTCGAGCGCCCCGTCGATGTCGCAGTCGAGGGTTGCGTCCGCGGCGATCTCGCAGGCGTCGAGCACCGTGTCGGTGTTGCAGTCGAGGGTGGCATCTGCGGCGATCTCACATGCGTCGAGCGCGTTGTCGGTGTCGCAGTCCAGCGTCGCGTCGGCCGTAATCTGGCAGGCGTCGATCGCGCCGTCCACGTCACAGTCGAGCGCTGCGTTTGCGCCGATCTCGCAGGCGTCGATCGCTCCGTCGGTGTCGCAGTCGAGGGTCGCGTCGGCGGCGATCTCGCAGGCGTCCAGTGCGCCATCGGTGTCGCAGTCGAGCGCCGCGTCAGTGGTGATTTGACACGCGTCGAGCACGCCGTTCGCGTCGCAGTCGAGGGTCGCGTCAGCGGCGATCTCGCAGGCGTCGAGCGCGCCGTCGACGTCACAGTCCAGCGTTGGATCGGCCGCGATCGCGCAGCTGTCTGGCACCGTGTCGGCGTCGCAGTCTGCGGCGCCGTCGGCGATGGCACAGTCGTCGGGGGTGCCGTCGGCGTCGCAGTCGGCGTCGCAGGAGTCTGGGATGCTGTTGCCGTTGCAGTCGAACGGGGGCGGCGCCAAGCTCAGGGCCGTGGCGACGCCGGAAGCGTCGTCGTTGCCGTAGGCCAAGCTAAACGCCACAGATGCGTCCGGAGCCGTCAGGACGATCTCGTCGGCAGAGTTCGCCAGGGCAATCTGCGGGATCTCGATGATCTTGGCGGCGTCCCAGGCCGCTCCAAGCGGCGTCTGCCAGGTGCTCGTGAACACGGTGAGCGTCTTGACGATGACCAGGTAGCCTCCCGACGGAATCGTCAGCGCGGGCAGAGCGTGGCTCTCGGTGTCCTCGTCGCCCAGCGTCCAGCCGTCGAGGGCGACGGGGGCGGCACCGTAGTTGAAGATCTCGATCCACTCGTTGGACGTGTTGGTGCCGGGGTTGGTCATGAACTCGGTGACGGCGAGCGTGTTGCCGCCCACGCTCGTGTCCACCGCGTAGGGACCCGAGAGCGGGGTACCCATGTCGGTACCCGCCGTGATGGCGCCGGAGCTGGCGTTGTGGTCTTCGAAGCCGGGGACGTTCATCGCGCCGTTGTCGTCGCCGACACGAACCACACCGGGGGCGGCCTTGGTGCCGTAGGCGGTGACCGCGAAGGGGGAGGGCGAGACGACCTCACACTCGTCGGGCGTCATGTTGGCGTTGCAGTCGTTGCTGGTTCCGTTCGTCACGTCATCGCCGTCGTCGACGCCGTTGCCGTTGCAGTCATCGACCTCGCACGGGTCTGGCACGCCATTGACGTTGACGTCCGACGCGCCGTTGGCGATGTCACACGCGTCAGGGATGTCGTTGTCGTCGCAGTCCTCTGCGGCGCCGCTCGCAATCTCGCAGCCGTCGGGGATCGTGTTGGCGTTGCAGTCGACATCGGCGTGGAAGACGGTGTCATCGCAGTCGGTGTTCAGCGGCGCCTCGCCTGTGTCATCGCAGACGCCGTCGCCGTCGTCGGCCACCGTCGTCGCCGCCCCAAAGCCGTCTCCATCGTCGTCGACAAAGCAGAGCAGCACGCCGTCACAGTCCTCGTCCGTCGAGTTTCCTGCGACCTCGACCGTGCCCACACAGACGGTGATCGTGAACGCTTCGGAGACCGCGCAGTCGTCTTCAACCGTGTAGGTGAACGTGGTCGTGCCGGTGAAGCCCGCAGGCGGCGCGTAGGTAAACGCGCCTGCCGCGCCCAGCGTGACCGTGCCCTCGCCAACCGGGGGCTGGGAGGCAATCGCGAAGGTCAGCATGTCACCGTCAGCATCGGTGCCAGCGAGGGTGCCCATCACGCTCGTGCCGACTGCGGTTCCGACCGCGTCATCTGCACCCTCGGGGCGTTCGTTGCTGAGCTGGATCTCGCCCGGGCTGGGGCAGTTCTGGTGGAAGAAGTCGTCGGCAGCGTCCGTGTCTGCCCCGGGGGTGTCGCGCTCGTAGCTGTACGGGCCGTCGTTGGGGTCTCCGGCAAAGGGGGGGCTGGGGTCGGGGAGCGTCGTCGCCCAAGGCGTCTCGGCCGGCATGTAGTTCGGATCGCCCGCCGGCGTGGGGCCATAGTAGATGGCGTCGAGGACCGTGCCGTCGCAGCTGACGAGGTAGATCTCATCGTTGGTGTTGTCGAGGCGGATGGTGCCGCTGGCCCAGCTGGCGACTCGGATGAGGTTGTTGGTGGGATCGTTGTCGGTGTCGCGGTCCCACTCGTAGTCGGCCACGTAAGGCCACAGCGCGTTGAACTCGGCCGCCTGGTTGGCCACCACGATGACGCTCATCGGCGGAATCATGGCGCCTGGCGGGAACTCCAGCATGCCCTCGCCGCCACCAATGGTCTCCTCGTCACCAAGGCGGATATGGGTCAGGTCGATGGGGGAGGCCGTTGGGTTAAACAGCTCGATCCACTCGCCGGAGTTGTCGCGGAGCGCGTCGATGTGAACTTCGTTGATCTTCAGATCGGCTGCGGCGGCGTCGCAAGTGAGCGGACCGACGACGATCGTGACGGTGTAGGCGGCGCTCGTGGCGCAGCCGTCAGCGACCGTGAACGTAAAGGTCTCGGTGCCTGTGAAGCCTGCTGGCGGCGTGTAGCTGACGGTGCCCGCGGCAGCGTCTGTGAGCGCCAGCGCGCCCGTGGTGCCGGCCGGGTCGATCGTAAACGTCAGCGTGTCGCCCACGTCCGGGTCGTCGCCGGGCAGCGTGAAGTTCACCGGCGTGTCGGCGTCGGTGTAGACGTTGGCGGGTCCAGCGGAAGCCGGGGTGTTGCTGTTGACGGCCATACCTGGTGACACGCAGCACTGGAGGACGAAGTCCGCCGCCCCGTTCGAGTCCACGGTCGGGTCGATGCGCTCGAACGTGGAGGGCTTTCCGACGGTCGCCGTGTAGTTCGGCGGGGACGCGATGGTGTCCTGGGATGCGGTGCCCCACTTGAGCTGGTCGACGACTTGGCCGCCGCAGATCAGCAGAATCTCGTCGCCGGTGTTGGCGAGGTTCGTGTTGGCGTTCGGTGCCCAGCCCGTGTTGGCGACCATGTCTGGGACCGTCGTGTCGGTGTCGGAATCCCACTCGTAGTCCGGCTTTGCGAGCACGGTGCCAAAGTCGAGGCTGAACTGCATGGCGCTATGGGCCGCGACGACAACGTCGCCGGGGGCGAGCATGGCGCCAGCGGGGAACGTAAACATGCCCTCGCTGCCGGCCATCGTCTCTTCGTCGCCGACCGAGAAGAAGGACAGATCGATCGGCACGGTGCCGGCGTTGTAGAGCTCAACCCACTCGCTCTGGCTGTCGAGCAAGCCGTTGACGTGGACCTCGTTGATGCGCAGGGGTTGGCCACACGGGCTCTCGGCGCACACCGAGACCGTGGCCGCATCGCTGTCGCACGCGGGCGTCGTGGTGCAGATGTAGCCGGGCTCCGGCATGCAGTTGGCGTCACAGCCGTCGCCCGTCGCGGTCCCTCCGTCGTCGCAGACCTCGTTGCCAGCGACGTCGCCATCACCGCACGTCGTCGAGCAGGTCCCCGCACCGACGCCCGTGCAGGTAAAGCCGCACTCGACCTGGCAGCTGCCGTCGCAACCGTCGCCGGGCGTCGTGTTCGCGTCATCGCAGGTCTCGCCCATGTCGGCCATGCCGTTGCCGCAGGTCGTGGGCATGGCGCCTGGAACCGTGCCCGGCGTGGGCGTGTCCTGGTCGGCCCAGTCGGTGGCCATGTCGCTGTCGCCGGACGGGTCGATCCGCTCGTGGGTGTGCGTGTTGGAGATGTCGTCGAGGGCCTCGTCGAGCGTCGTTGTGCCGTTGATCGTCACTGAGCCCGAGCCCCACGCCATCCCGTCGATGATCGTGATGGCGCCGCCGGACCCGTCGTGTGACATCAAGATCACCTCGTCGCTCGAGTTCGACAGCGCCACGCTGCCGCCGCCGATCCATGTCGCAAGGTTCGGTGCCATCATGGGCTCGTTGGCCGGCGATGGGTTGATGATCGCGTAGTCCGGCGCGAACCCGTACTGGGTCGCAAAGAGGGCACCGTCCTTGGCGATGATGATCGTTGCGCCAGCAGGGATTGACGCGCCTGCGGGGAAGCAGGGCATGCCTTCGCCGGAGCCCGTGCTCTGGGTCTCCTCGTCGCCGAGGCACATGTTCGCAAGCGAGACGGATGCGCTGCCGTTGTTGTGGAGCTCGATCCACTCCGACTCGCCGGAGGCCGGGGCGTACATGACCTCGCTGATGACGACTGCTGCTTGCGCGCTGACGGCGAAGAGCGCGAGGGCGCCGAGCGTCCCGACGAACGTACCAAACCGTGTAGACCGACCGATCATCGATGTCCCCTTTGTCCCCGCGCATTCGCGCCATGTGCTCGCTGGCAGTGTATAGCCGCCGCCGAGACACTAGCGATGCGCAGACCGCAAGTGCAAGTGACGACTCTGCAACACACGTCGCGGTGTCACTCCACACAACCGGTCTGCGCCCCTGAGCAGAACCAGGGCGCTGTTTTTCGCAGGCCCCGACGGCCGGGGCGATTAACCGCTCGGTTTCATCCGGCTTGGCTGGCCGGAGGCAGCGAAGAGCGCCCCGCTGAGATCATCACTCGTTGCCGGACATTCGCACGCCGAAGAGCGCCGTGGACTGGTTGCGTCCGAACCCCGCCCATCCGCCAGGCGCCGTGCCCATCACCCGCTGGCCCATCGCGATGGTTCCTGTGGGGTCGACGCTGAGGAGGTAGACGGCGCCGGTGCCGTCCTTGAGGAGCGTGCCCTTGTGAACGTCTGGCAGGTCCAGCTGGGTGACCAGCGTCGTCAGCTCGACCGTGCTCGGGCCTTGGAGCGTCCCCTCCGCTCCGCCGCTTCCAAACACGACGTCTCCGAACCAGGCGCCAGAGACGCCGGGGCTGTAGTTGTGCAGCGCCATGGCCCAGCGGCCACGCATGTTTGGTGGGGTGTCGGAGTGCTTCACCAGCACGAACACCCCGTCGCTTGTGCTCTCGGTCCGGGCGATGATGACGTTGGCCTTCGCCGTCGCATCGGCGGCCCACAAAAAGATGACGTCGTCACCTTCGGCAAGGGCCTCAATGACGAGGCCGTTGGGCCCGTCGGTGAAGTAGAGCTGGACGGAGATCGGCGGCGCGAGGCTGTCGGTTCTCAGCTCGACCTCGCCGTGGCCGTGGTTGGCGACCATGCTGCCAAAGTGGGAGTCGACGTCGGACGTGCCCCTCCGCAAAAAGAGCACCGAATACTCACCATGCACAGCGGACGCTTCGACTTGTGGTCCCTGCCGGAATGCCAGCGACATTGGATCGACGCCCAGCAGCATCGCGGAGTTGTCGTGCGCGACGCGGCCTTGGAGCGGCACGCCACCGAGGCTGACCTCCAGGTCGGAGCCGTTGGCGGCGCACCACGTCACGTTTCTTGAGGCCGTCTGGTCGTAGGCCATACCAAGACCGTCCGGGTCGAGGGTGAGCCCGCCGGACGGGGTGCTGTTGCCGTGGGACGTGCCTGCGAATCGCCACTCGCCCGTTACGGCGCCCGGGGAAACCACGACATCAGGCTGACACGACCCGGCGTCACAGGCTCCCGCGCCGGCGATCGGACAGGCGGCCGTCGAAGGTTCCGGAAGTGCGATCGCATCAAAGGGCACATCGAGCGAGCAGGGCGTGCCGTCGACGGCAGGAAGCTCCATGCAGCTTCCCTCGACGCACGTAGCCGTCATGCAGCTCGTCGTTGCCTGACCGCACTGCGCGTTGGTTGTGCACTCGCTTGCGAGCGGCTCGATGCAGCCACCGAGTGATGCGATGGTCGTGCACAGGATGAAGCGTTGAAGTGGTGTCGTGTCCATGAAATCGATATCGGCCCGTGGTCGGCATTGCTTGAGACGTTCGGGGCGGTCGCCGTGAGTTGGGCCGGACAGCGCCGTGCTTCTTCGATGGCGTCGGTCGTATCCCGAGGATCGGCCAGCCGGCCCAAATCATGCTGAGCGAGTGGCCATTGGCTGTGATAGCGTCCCGCGCGATGAAACGACGAATGCTCATGGTTGTTGCGGCCATCCCGCTCATCGCCTGCGGGAGCGCGCCTCCCTCCGAAACCTCCACCCGCGAGTCGACACCTATGTCCGTGCCCACGCATGTCGTCGCCGTTCCCGCGACGCCCCCTCCGATGGCCAAGCAGGTCCCCAAGACGCTCACCGCCCACGGCCACGAGCGCCAAGATCCCTGGTTCTGGCTGCGCGATGACGAGCGCGATGCGCCGGATGTGCTCGCCTACCTCGAGAGCGAAAACGCCTACACCGCCAAGGCCCTCGAGCCGATGCAGGCGCTGAAAGGGCGGCTTGTCGAGGAGATGAAAGGGCGAATCAACAAGGACGACAGCTCGGTCCCTGTCCTCAAGGACAGCTACTGGTACTACACCCGCTTCGCCGGCGATGCCGAGCATCCCATCTACTGCCGACGCAAGGGCACGATGGAGGCCCCGGAAGAGGTCATCCTCGACGTCAACGAGCTGGCAAAGGGACACGACTACTACAAGGTCGGTGCCGTCTCGATCGCCCACGGTGAGCAGCTCCTCGCGTTTGCCGAGGACACGCTGTCGCGCCGCATCTACACGATTCGTTTCAAGGATCTCAAGACCGGCAAGATCCTCGACGACACCCTCGAAGGCGCCACAGGCAGCATCGCGTGGGCGAGCGACGACAAGACCCTCTTTTGGGTGGTGCGCGAGCCGAAGACCATGCGCTCGCGCTGGGTCAAGCGGCACACCCTTGGCACCAAGGGCACCGACGACCCGATCATTCACGACGAGGTCGACGACTCGTACTACGTCTCGGTGTCGCGCACGAAGTCCAAGAAGTACGTCACAATCGGGCTTTGGAGCACGCTCACCAGCGAGGTTCTCGCCGTCGATGCCTTCGCGCCGACCGGTGAGTTCAAGCCGATCGTGCCACGCAAAGACGGCCACGAGTACGACGTCAGCCACCACGGCGACTACTTCTACATCCGCTCCAACGAGGGCGCGACGAACTTCCGCGTCGTCCGAGCGCCGATCGGCAACACCGCAGATCGTGGGGCCTGGCAAGAGGTCTTGGCCCACCGCGAGGACGTCCTGCTCGACTCCATCGAGGTCTTTGACAAGCACTTGGTGGTGTCCGAGCGCAAGGACGCACTGCGCCAGCTTCGCGTGATTCGATGGTCCGACAAGGCCGAGCACTACCTCACGTTCGACGAGCCCATCTATGTCGCGCGCTTCGGCGCCAACCCGAGCTTCAACACGCAGTCGCTTCGGCTCTCCTACAGCTCGCCGGTCACGCCCGACACGGTCTTCAGCTACGACATGGAGACCCGCGCCTTCGCCAAGCTCAAGCAAGACAAGGTCCTGGGTGGCTTCACCGCCAGCGACTACGTGGCCGAGCGTCGCTGGGCGCCCACTCGCGACGGCAAGCGCGTGGCGCTGTCGATCGTTCGCCGGCGTGACACCCCTGTGGATGGTACTGCGCCGCTCTACCAATATGGCTACGGCTCGTACGGGCACACGATCGACCCCTACTTCTCCGCGACCCGTCTCTCGCTGCTCGACCGCGGGTTCATCATCGCAACCGCCCACATCCGAGGCAGTGAGGCGCTGGGGCGTCCCTGGTACGACGACGGCAAGATGATGGCCAAGAAGAACACCTTCACCGACTTCGTGGACGCGACCCGCTTTCTCGTGAAGGAGGGCTACGGCCATCCCAAGCGCGTCGCTGCGGCGGGTGGAAGCGCAGGTGGCCTGTTGATGGGGGCGGTCGTCAACATGGCGCCGGAGCTCTACACGGCCATCCATGCGTCGGTGCCCTTCGTGGACGTCGTCAGCACCATGCTCGACGCTACGATCCCGCTGACGACCAACGAGTACGACGAGTGGGGAAACCCCGAGGCAAGCGCCGACGCGTATCACTACATGCTGAGCTACTCGCCCTACGACAACGTGGTCGCGACAGACTACCCGCACATGTACGTCGACACGGGGCTCCACGACTCCCAGGTCCAGTACTGGGAGCCGGCCAAGTGGGTTGCCAAGCTGCGCTCGGTCAAGACCGACAGCAACCTCTTGCTGCTCGACGTCGACATGTCGACAGGCCACTCGGGTAAGGCCGGCCGCTTCGAGCGCTTCGACAAGACCGCTCAGGCCTACGCATTTCTCATCTACGTGCTTGGTGCTGACAACGGGAAGTAGCAGGAGCTCTGAACCCAAGGAAGGCGGCGGGTCGAACCCGCCGCCTTTCTTTTTGTGAGCCTATGACGCGGCGCTGAGGGCGCCGCGTGGTTCAGCAGGTCTAGAACTTGCCGTTGCTGTGCTTGTGCTCGGCGGCCGGGAGGATGGTCTCCATCACGTCCCAGTGCTCAGCGATCTTGCCGTCTTGGACCCTGAAGAGGTCGTAGAACGACGTCGGCTTGCCGCCGAAGCTCCCTTCGCTCACGGTCAGCACGAAGTTCCCCTCGCCCAGCACCCGGTGGACGGTGTCGTACTTCATGACAATGCCCTGCTCGGCCATGGCCTTCAGCGCAGCGCCTAGGCCCGAGAGACCGTCGCCGATCATGGGGTTGTGCTGGACGTAGTTGTCGCCGTCAAAGTAGCCGGACAGGGTCTCCATCCGGCCATTGACCAGCACGTCGTCGACGAATGCGGCGACGAGCTTTTTGTTGGCGGCCGTCAGCGCCACGTCTTGCACGGTTGTCGGGCCGTCGATCATGCTGTGACCGCTGGGGTTGGGACCAGCCGTGGTCTGGAGGTTGTCCCAGTGCTCCACGATGCGCCCGTCTTCGAAGCGGAAGATGTCGAAGCCGATCTTGGGTCCGAAGAAGTCGTAGTCGGTGTGTGTGAAGACGAAGTCCCCGTCGCTGAACACCCGGACCGTGTTCACCCGTGCCGAGCCCTTCGGCAGGTGAGACAACGCCTCGCCAAAGCCAGCAAGACCGTCACCGACGGCGAGGTTGTGCTGGATGTAGTGGTCAGGGTTGATCGCGGCAACCGCTGCGCTGTCGCCGGTCTCGATGCTCTTGAGTAGGGCCACTACAGCGGCCTTTTGCTCGCTCGGCGTGTGAAATCCTGCGGTGGTCATTTTTGTCTCCTGTTGAGTGGCGCACCCGAAAGTAGTAAGCGGGAGCGCAAGCGCGATTGCCGCTCCGATGAGTCTCTGATGAAGTTTCATGCCCGTATTCCTTGGACGTTGGGTCGCTCAAGACTTAGGGCTGTCCACGTCACGCAACAAGGTGCAGAGAGGCGCTGAAAATGGTTAAAAGTGGACATCCGGGTGCTGGCGCAAGGGTGGTGCCGGTCACTTACGACAACCAGGCGCGTCCCGACTCTCATGTGGACGTGCTGTCGGTTCAGAGCATCTTCAGCAGGCTCGTCGAGGTGGCCGCGACACAGGTCGAGCGCACGGGCTTCCAGATCTGGGCCCTGATCACGGCAGGCACCTGCCAGCACATGGTCGACTTCGAGCTCTACCCGTGCGGGCCTGGGACCGTGCTGCGAGTCCGGAGCGACCAGGTTCATCGCTGGGATACGCAGGCGAGCTTGCGCGGCGTGGTCTTACTGGTCACACCCGAGTTCTTGCCGCCGTCGCCTGCGCGGCAAGTCTCGCTGCTGCATCGCCTGCTGGACCACCCCAGCTGGCCTGTGACCGTTCAGGTCCCCAGCGCCCATGGGCCTCGCGTCGCGTCGAGCTTTCGGCGGCTGGCGAACACGTACGCCACAGCGGATGCCTCAGAGGCGTCGACCGAGCTGCTTCATCACCTGGCGTCCGCGACCCTGCTCGACGTGGTGCGAAGCGTCGACGTGTC
Source organism: uncultured bacterium (assembly GCA_938040325.1). Classification (GTDB taxonomy): domain Bacteria; phylum Myxococcota_A; class UBA9042; order PHBI01; family PHBI01; genus CALHXW01. The sequence continues at coordinate 13,776 of CALHXW010000064.1, forward strand.
GCTCGATGACCTGACGGCAGACCCTCGCGTGGCTGCCTTCCGCCGCGACATCGAGCGCTCCTATCGCGTGACGCGCCAGGTGGGCGACTACGCCCAGCGCCTCGGCATCTCCACAAAGACCCTCGACCGCCTGTGCCGGGCAGAGACTGGCCAGTCGGCCAAGCGCGTGATCACCGAGCGCGTGCTGCTAGAGGCGCGGCGTCTGTTGGCCCACACCCACGCGACCCATGAGCTCATTGCCGCTGAGCTAGGATTTTCTGAGTCGACGAACTTTTCCAAGTTTTTCATCAAGCACACAGGCTCTCAGCCGCGGGCGTTCCGACAGCGATTTCGATCGTAGGCTCGTCCGGCTCTCCACAACCTCCGGCTGCGAACGTCGGCACGGCGGGGGCTAGCGCTCGCGGGCTGGCGAGGTCTCACAGCGCCTCAGCGCCAAGAACGTCGCCCAGTCTGACCCGCCACGAGCCGAGAGCTCAGCGGCGAGCGCGAGGTTCTCATGGGCCCGGATGAGGCGGAGGTAGCGCCCTGACTCGATGCGCAGGGCGTCTCGCTCACGCCCGATCGCATCGACGGCGTCACGAGCTTGGAGATACGCAGCGTAGCTGAGGCTGTCGTCGAGGGCCGTCTGGAGTGCCTCTGGGTCATCAAACATCAACGGATAGTCGGGGTGCCACGGGTCATCGAGCACCGGCCAGCGCCCGAGGAGCTCGCTCGCTGCTGCGGAGGCACGGGCGTTCTCTTCGTCGCGCGCGTCGAGCTGAAGCTCACGCAGGGCCGCGAACTCCGCCTCGAGCTCCGCGAAGCGCGCTTCGGCCTCAGCGACGTCGGCGAGCTTGAGTGACTCGCTCAGGGCGACGACGACAGCACGCTCATGGGGAAGGTCCACGGCCGCATACGACGCGGGACGTTGGCGGGCGTCGGTTGGGGCCGACGCCACCGCGTGTCTCAACCAGCGCTCACTGGTGGTGGTGGGCACGTCAAAGCCCTTTCCAACAATGCGCGCGCGGGTGTGGGCGTCGAGCAAGCTGATGGTGCCGTCGGCGTCGAAGTCGATGTCGCCATCGGCGAGGCGCGTCCGCGACTTCGTCTGGCGCGAGAGCGCGTTGAGGAAGTGGACGCCGTACCCCTCATGCCGACGCCGGTTGGGGTTGGGGTCGCAGCCGCTAGCGGGCCGATCCCAGGTGGATGCGAAGAGGCCGCAGCGCTCGGTTCGAGCGGGTCCGCGGGCTGGATCAGCACCGGCGAACGCGATGTCGGCGAAGGCACCCGAGTAGCACGACGTCATGATGAGCCGGACCTGGCGCGAGCTGCTCGCGGTGTCGAGGACGGCGGCGATGTCGGCGGGCGCCAGCGCCGTGCCGCCCCACAGGGCGATGAGCGTGTCGGCTGAGCTCTTGCCCTTGTCGCCGTGGCCGCCGATGTAGACCGCGAGGGCCTGGTCGTCCCGTTGGTCGGGCGCCAGCGCAAGGGTCAGCGTGTCGAGGACGGTCGTTGCTGTCGCGGGACCGTGGCTGTGGAGGTTGGTCTGGCGATAGCGTGCGCGCCTGCCGCCGCGGGGGCTGAAGAGGTCGCCGAGTGTGTCCATGAGGCTGGGTCCACGGCGCTTGGCGTCGCGGAGCTGAACCCCGTGACTCTCTGGGCCGCCGGCAAAGAGGGTGACACCCGGCCCCTGGAGCTTCGCGGCCGCGAGGCGAAGGTCTGCTTCGATCGAGTATTGGTTGTTGTCGGGGCGTGAGCCGCCGCCAGCGACCAAGAATCGCGGGTGCTTCGGGATGGACGGCGTGGCGCGTGTGCGCGCGTGAGGCAGCGTCTTGGCGGGGCCAGCGGCAGACTCGGCGACGGGATCGCCCTCGAGCGCGGGCCGCAGTCGCCCGACGACCGGATCGTCAGCGCGGTCGACCCCCATGGCGGCCTCGGCGCGCTGCGCTGCTCTGGGTTGCATGCCGTCCTCGGTGCGTCCACGGCAGCTAGCGAGAGCGATGACGACGATGAGGAAGGCGCGGATCACGCGGCCCACGATAGGCCATCGGCCGCTCTTCGTCTTGGGTGTTACGGATGCTGGCGCGAGAGAGCTGCATCGCGCTGGCTTGTAGAGATGGTATAAGCCGCCCATGACTGCGACCGATGTGGACCTCTATCGCCAGCTCGCCGACCTCGTGGACGGCGGCATCCCATGCGCGACGGCTAAGATTGTTCGCGCCACCGGCTCCATTCCAAACGCCGTCGGCGCGACGATGCTCGTCGGGCTTGGCGGTGAGCTGATTGCCGGCACGATCGGCGGCGGCGGCATCGAGGCGAAGGTCTTGCATGCTGCCGGCGAGGCCCTCGCGTCCGGACGACGGACGGAGCTTATCTCGGCGAAGCTCACCGAGGAGGAAGCAGGCGGCATCGGCATGATGTGTGGTGGCTCGTGCGACGTCTTCATCGAGGTCCACCAGCGAGCACCAACGCTGCTGCTGCTGGGCGGCGGTCACATCAACCTTTGCCTCAACCGAATGGCGGCGGGACTCGGCTACCGCATCATCGTCGTCGATGATCGGGTCGAGTGGGCAAACGCGGCGAACTACCCTGGCGCACAGATCGTCAATGCGCTGCCGGAAGACGCGTTGCCGGAGCTCGGCGTCGATGCCCAGACCTATGTCATCGTGGCAACACGCGACCGCGACACGCCCGCCATCATTGCAGCGAACCAGACAAATGCCGCCTACATCGGCGTCGTCGCGTCCAAGCGCAAGGCCATCCAGATCGTCAAGAACATTGCCGAGCGTGTCGACCTGGATGCGCTCTTGCCCCGTCTGTCCGCCCCGGTGGGCCTGGCCCTCGGCGGTCGTTCACCGGAAGCCGTCGCGCTGTCGATCCTCAGCGAGGTGCAAGCACACCGCTACGGCGTCGACGGCCACGCGATGGGACTCACTGCTGAGCAGCTCAAGTGCTACGTCAACAAGACGTCGGCGCACTGATCACCGCCGCGGGACGTTCCTCGCGGATGGGTCAGGTCAAAGCCCTGTTGCCGTGGGGCGCTCAGGCGGCGACACCGCTGGTGCGCTTTCAGTGCGATGTCCTCGCAGGGCTGCGCGATGTCGTCGTCGTCACGGGCTGTCATGCCGAGCGCGTCGAGGCGGTGACGCTGCCCGACAACGCGCGATTCGTGCGCAACTCACGCTGGGAAGATGGCCGTTCAACCTCGGTCGCCGCGGGCGCGACGGCGCTCCGCGAGCGAGCTGGCGGCGGGCTCAGAGCGATCCTTGTGGTCGCGGTCGACCAGCCACTCGAAGCGGCCACTGTTGAGCGACTGTTGGGCGCGCTCGCTGACACGCCGAACGGACTCGTCCAACCAGGGTGGACCGACGCCGAGGGGCGACCACGCCGCGGCCACCCGCTCCTGTTCGACGCCACCCGGCTGTCGGAGCTATGCGCCGTCCACCAGCTCGAGCAGGGCCTTCGTACCTTGGTCGAGGCTGTCGAGCCCCGGCGCGTGCTGCCTGGCACGGCAGGCGCGGGACGCGATCTCAACACCCCAGGCGCTTACCGAGCGGCGCTGCGCGAGCTCATCGAGTAGCGGCCGCGCGTGCTGCTACGGCATGCGGTCTGTTTGAGCCGGCGGCACAGCGGCGTCCAACGTGCTCTTGCGTTCCTGCGGCTTGAGCTGGTTCGCCAAAAAAAGAAATGCCCCGGGTCCGTGCAAACCCGAGGCATTTTGTGAACTTATGGTGAGGTGAGTTCAACTAAACCTTCGTCGTTACCGGAGGTCGGCTTGAGTGTTTTTGGCCACTTTCACGCAAGCGCCGGGCCGACTCGGACCTGTTTTTGGCCCTGCTGGGGATCGCTTGCGGCTCATGGGACGCTTTCAGGCTTGAAGTGGCCGTCGTCGCTCTCTCGAGAGCGCAGTGTTTGGCCCAACGGAGCTCAGGCGGCGACCTATCGTGGCTCGAACGTCTCCAGCAGCTCGTCGAGTGCGCTGATGACAACGTCGGCCGGTGGCGGGGGTGAGGCCACGGACTCCGCGCGTCGCAGGAGTGCGCTATAGGTCCCGGCGGCGTGGCCCGAGCGGACGTCATCGATGTGGTCTCCGACCATGAGCGCTGTGCGCGGGTCCACGTGGCCCATCAGCGAGAGCAGGCCGCGCACGCCGTCGGGCGATGGCTTGGGGGCAAACTCATCGCGGCCAATGACAAGAGGCTCGGGGAAGTAGCGGGCGAGGCCAGTCGCCGCCAGCGACACGAGAGCGTTGGCACGCGTGTTTCGAGTGAGGACGGCCATCGGCACGCGCGCCGTCTCCAAGATGGGGAGGAGTCGCTGCGCGTCCGGTGCGGGTTGAGATTCGGTGGCGAGTCCTGCTTCCCAGGCATCGACGGACTTGAGGAGCTCGGCACGCGTGGCCGGCGGGGCGAGCGCAATCCCCTCAAGGATCGGGGTGTCTAACGGCAACCCGTGGGCTTGCTTGAAACCCGCGAAGTCGTGTTGGGCGAGGGTGAGCGTTCCGTCGAGGTCGAAGATCCAGCAGTGAATTGGCGTCGGCATGGCCCTGTCCATAGCAGTGACGCTGCGACCTGCGAAGCGGCGTGGCCTGCGGCGTGGCGTCCCCAGGGCCGTGTCGGTGTGGTATGCCGCGCTCTCGTGGCCGCACGTCACCGTGTTGGCCAACCCAGCAACGCCTAGGAGCCGCAGCATGGACGCATTGGAGTTTGCACCGTTTCGGGATCGGATGGTCGCTGATGGACAGCCAGACCTCGTGGTTCGGACGTTCGCGCACTACTACAGCTTGCTCCGGTCGGGTGAGACGGGGCGAATCGGGGAGGCTGACATCGCTCCGGTCGAAAGCCTCCCCGATGCTGCCACCCTCACGGACACCGTCGACGCAGGGCTCGCCGCGCTCGACCAGGCTGTCGTCATCAAGCTCAACGGCGGCCTCGGCACCAGCATGGGCATGACGCGCGCGAAGTCGCTCTTGCCGGTCAAGGATGGCCAGAGCTTCCTCGACATCATTGCCCAGCAAGTACTCACGCTCCGGAAACGTCATCGCTGTCGGTTGCCTCTTGTCTTAATGAACAGCTTCCGCACGCGCGCCGACTCGCTTGCCGCGCTCGAGCGCTACCCGGAGCTGCCCGTTGACGGGCTAGGGCTCGACTTTGTGCAGCACCGCGTGCCGAAGGTCTTCCAGGAGGACCTCAGCCCAGCGGAGTGGCCTGCCGATGCCGATCAGGCCTGGTGCCCGCCAGGTCATGGCGATCTGTACCCGGCGCTCGTCACGTCTGGGATGCTGGGCGAGCTACGCGAGCGAGGGTATCGCTACGCGTTCGTCTCCAACGCCGACAACCTGGGCGCAGCTCTCGACGTGGCGATCCTCGGCTATGTGGCCGCCAACGGGCTGCCGTTTTTGATGGAGGTCGCCGACCGCACCGAAGCCGACAAGAAGGGCGGTCACCTTGCCAGGCGTCGGGCAGATGGTCAGCTGGTGCTGCGCGAGTCAGCGCAGTGTCCCGAGCAAGACCGAGAGGCGTTTGGAGACTGGACCCGTCACCGCTACTTCAACACCAACAACCTCTGGCTGGATCTCGACGCACTCCAGGCGGCGCTCGACGCACGTGAGGGCGTGTTGGGGCTGCCGATGATCCGCAACGCCAAGACCGTGGTTCCGACCGACCCCGGCTCGCCGGCGGTGTACCAGCTAGAGACCGCCATGGGCGCAGCGATCGCCGTCTTCGAGGGGGCTGCCGCGATCCGAGTGCCGCGCACGCGCTTTGCGCCGGTTAAGACGACCAACGACCTGCTGGCGCTGTGGTCGGACGCTTACGTCCAGCTGCCGGACGGTCGGCTCGTGCTGGCGCCAGTGCGCCAAGGAGAGCCCGTGGTTGTCGACCTGGATCCGCGCTTCTACAAGATGATCGACGGTCTCCAAGCGCGCTTTCCCAGCGGCCCGCCCTCGCTCATCGACTGTGCCCGGTTCGAGGTTCGCGGCGACGTCACGTTCGGCGCGCGCCACGTCGCGACAGGCTCGACGCGCGTCGTCGCAGACGGCCCGCGGACCCTTCGTGACGGGGAGACGCTCAGCGTGGTCTCATCGGCGCCGGCCGCTTCGTAGCGACCGTGCGCCCACGGCTAGTCCCAAAACAAGCGCTGTTTTCGAGCGAGGCGAACGCTCCGGTGCTTGCCAGCGGCGTCGGCCGAATGAAGGCCCTGCGAGCATCGTCGAGTTCGGGTGAGCGGAGCGAGCGGACCGACGCTGCTGGCGAGTGCATCGCGGAAGGCGCAGCCGGAAAGAGCGCTTGTTTTGGGGCTAGT
>CALHXW010000065.1 GCA_938040325.1 uncultured bacterium
TCTCGCGGCCTCACCAACCTGCACACCGCCGGCTTGGACAACCGAGCGGATACTCAAGAATCGCTGAAAGCACGGGGTTGTCCACAAGCCCTTGGAAGTCGGTACGGACGGAGTCCGACACGGCTCCCACATCCCCACAAGCCGCGGCGGCGGCGACGATGATCCCCGGGAATCATCAGGTGACCAGCAGCAGTCGTCGTGGCTCGTGTGGGCAACGTGAGTCTTGCGAACGTTGTCCAAGCCGCTCGTGGACAACGTGAGGTTTGCGAACGTTATCCAGTCGGCGGTGTGGAGGTGGGTGAGGCCGGCGCGGTCTTAGAAGGCCGCAACGTGTTCGACTCACCCGGCTGTGCACGGACGACGTCAGCGGCGGCACGTTCAAGAATGGCCAAAGTCGAGGCTAAAGCTGTCTTGGACGGGTGACATAGATGAACCGCTCGAAGCGGTCCGCTTCCACCGAGATAGTCTGCTGCACATCGTAGCCAGCGGCGACCAAGGCGTCGCCGAGATGTTCGGAGCTGACGAGCGTGATCTTGGGCGCGAGGTCTCTAAGGTTGGTGAGGACGTCAGCAACGCCGTCGACCGGCAGCGAGCAGTAGAGCCCGTAGGGTAGGTTCGTCACGATGCAGTCGGCCTTCTGGCGGGTCTCGCGGGCGTCGCAGCGTGTCAGCGGTGCCTGCCGACCGAAGTGGGCGATGTTCTCGCGCGCCCGTGTCACGCACGGCCAGCTGATGTCGCTGCCGCAGGTCTCGTGGCCGGCCCAGGCAGCCAAGAGCGGGATGGTGCCCGAGCCTGAGAACGGGTCGAAGACACTGTCACCGGGTGCGGCCGTCATGTTCAACATCGCCTTGGCCATCCGGACGGGCAGGGCGACGAGGTAGTTGTGGGGTTTGTCGCCGCTCTCGAGCCAGGTCGCGTCGCCCGGCGGGCCGACCTCAAGCACGCGGTAGCCGTTGGGTGAGACAATCAGCAACAGCTGCAGCGCCGGGTCGTTGTAGTCTGGGTCGCCGTCGATGCAGTCAGCGATGACCTTCTTAGCGGCTTGCTTGCCCGACGCACGACGCGGGATCAGGCGCGTGGTGATGCCAAAGGTCGTCGTGGTCAGCTCAAGCGCCAGCAACGCAGCCCGCAGCTCGTCGAGGTCGCTAGCGACCGCGAGCTGCTTGCCGCCGGCAACGCCGTAGCCGGTCTCAGCCCAGCGGACTGGCGTCTCCGACAGCCACACGCCGTGCTCGGCAGGCTCACCCCCGGCGAGGGCGAAGAGCTCTGCTTCCGCGAGTGCCTCAAACCCCTTCGCTCGCTTGTAGACGGTGCAGTAGGTGGCTGGCGGAGACGGGGCGCGCACGGTCATGTCCGGCCTGCTACCACATCTCTCGACGCTTGGCGTCTGCGTCGGTCTGAGGCGGCTTCTTGTAGCTGCCCGATAGCTTCACCACGCCTGTGTGGAACTTGCAGGCCCCGTTAGCGGCCTCCAAGTAGTAGACCGGGCAGCGGCCGATCTCGACGACGTCCATGCCGTGCTCACGCGCCTTGGCAACGGCGTCTGGGTGGCCGGAGCCGAATGAGAACCAGATGCGCTTGGCGCCCGCCTCATGCGCGGTGTCGACCGCTTTGGACGCCGTCTTCGGCTTGGTCCAGATGATGGCGAGATCGGCCCGGTCATCGGGGAGCTCGGCAACCGAGGTGTAGACTTTGCCCCCTTTGATGCCGCCTCGCGACTCGGTCAGTCCACCGAGGTCGAGGCAGTAGAAGGGTTTGTTGGCTTTCGTATAGGCGTAGTACGACATGCCGGGAAAGCGTCCCTCGGACGAGTCGCCGATGACTACGAATCGGTCGGTGTTGCGGATGATCTCTTCGAGTGGGTGCGACATGGGGCCTCCATAGTGTTGGGGCCACTGTGAGGCTTGATGTTGACGACGTCTACTGGCGTTGGCGCTGGGCGGTCGTCGAACGCGACTCGGAGCGCTCGATGCGGCTCTGGAGACGCTCGGGCTTGGCCCGCCAGTCCTCGCGCCTTGAGTCTCGTCGAACGTCGGCGCACCGACGAATCAACCTGCACGCGTGCCTTACTACGGGCACGCGTCGAGGTAGGTATCGGCGAAGAAGTAGGAGTAGTGGGCGAAGCCGTCGACGGTAAACGCGGCCTCGGCGCGGAAGCGGGACTCGGCACCGACGAGGGCCTCAGCAGCGTTGGCGCAGGTCCAGTCCCCCATGAAGTGCTCGCTGCCTGCGGAGACTGCTTGGCCCTCGTGAGAGAAGATCGGCAGCAGCTCGATCGCAGGATCGGTCTGCCGGTAGAGCATAAAGCGGTCGTCGCCGTAGGTGGTCGCAAGCAGTGGGGTCGATGTGTAGACATGGAGCAACACCCGGTCGACCCGCTGCGACACGGCCTCGACGATGCATGAGGCGGCGCCAAGGCTGGGAGAAGGGCAGCCATACGCGGCGTCGGTCGCTTCGGGCGTGTTGTGCAGCCAGCCTTGGTACGTCGACACGATCAACGGGCTGGCGAAGCGGTCGACGAGCGCGACGCTGCTCATGTGGTCGAGCAGCGCGAGGTAGGCGCCGTAGTCACCGCCTGTGTGCCAGAACTCGAGCTCGGTCAGCAAGCCATCGAATGACGCCTCGGGATCGGTGGCGAGCATGGCGGCTTGATAGGTGGCGACCGTGTCGACACCGCTGATGCTGCTTGCGATGGCGTGGGCGCGCTCAATGCCGACGAGGCGTGCGCTCTTGACGAACGCGGCCAGCTGGCCGCTCAGGCTTGGGTCGGCCAGGACGACGTGGAGGTTGTAGAACGCCAGCTCATTGATGTGGTTGGCCTCGATGAATGCCAAGGCGCTCGCTTCTTTGGCCGGGTCGCCGAGGATCTGATGGTGACTCGACTCTGGCTCAAAGCTCAGCTGTCCAATCCCGGTCGTCCACAGCGAGAGGTAGAGCAGGCGGGGGGTGGCCAAAAAGCTTGGGTCGCAGGCGTCGCCCAGCAGGTCGTCATCCCCGTCGTGCTGGGGCGGGTTCGGCGTCGCGATGCAGTTGTCGGCCCCGTTGAGGACACCGTCGCCGTCGTTGTCGTTGGACGGGCCGGGATCACACGCGTCGCCCATACCGTCAGCATCGGCGTCGCTCTGGTCTGGGTTCACGATCGTCGGGCAGTTGTCGACGGCATCGGCGATCCCGTCGTTGTCGCTGTCGGACGCCATCGGCGCGTCGCCGGTACCATCAGCGTCACCGGCGTCACCGGCGTCATCGGCGTCGCTAGCGCCATCGGCGCCATCGGCGCCATCGGCGTCGCTGGCGTCCTGAGCGTCCAGCACATCCGCCAGCGAGACGTCCGTGCCGCCAAGGTCGGTGGTCGGTGCCGCGGTGTCGGGGATGGGCTCGCCGCCGGTGTCGTCAGCTGCGTCCGTGTGTGCGTCCAGCGTGTCGACGGCGGTGGTTGACGCGTCGCCGCAGCCGAGGCCCCAAAGGGCCACAACCATGACCGAGGCAGCAACACATCGCGTCCTTTCACGAACCATCGAATCTTCCCCGCAGCGAGCTATGTTCATGCTGGATGTTACGACACCACAATCCGTCCTCCGCTGTCCTGCATCTTGGTGCTAGGTTTCATCCATCGGGTCTCAACGTCGCGACAGGGTATTGGTTGTCAGCCACACGTTCGCTTTGTTTGATGGTGGCCCTGCTGGGCCTTGCAAGCGGTTGCGAGACCGAGCCGACGCTGTCGATGACGTTTGCTTGGGAGTCACCACCACCGGCCGGGCCGCTCTGGGCGACGTACACGGTGCGCGGTGACGCCCGTGCGGGCGACGGAGGGCCCATCCTCGCGGCATCCGAGTTTCCGGAGCCTTTGGGGTCCGACCTCAGCGGCGCGATCGATGCACCGGCAATCCCGCTTGGCAGCGATCTGCAGCTGACGGTCGAGCTGCGGTCATCGGAGCTGTCGTCGCAGCGGGTGCTTTACTACGGGCGCAGCCAGGTGTTCGACTTCGAGGCTGACAGCAGCGGCACGCTCGACGTGGCCATCAACTTGCGTGCGCCGCTGACCGAG
>CALHXW010000066.1 GCA_938040325.1 uncultured bacterium
GATGTGCTTGCCAGCGGCGTCGGCCGAATGAAGGCCCTGCGAGCATCGTCGAGTTCGGGTGAGCGCAGCGAGCGAACCGACGCCGCTGGCGAGGGCATCGCGGAAGTCGCAGCTGGAAAGAGCGCTTGTTTTGGGGCTAGTCGAACGCTTCCGCTGTACGGACCGCGTCGACAAAGCGCTGCCAGTCCTGCTTGTCGGCGACCCAGTGTGTCAGCGGCACACGCTTGAGAGGCCCGCCGTCGTTCGCGTCACGCTGAAACCTCTTGCCGTCCTCGCTCACTGTGAGCGCGCTGTAGTCGTCAAACTCGATCCGCTTGACGACCATGCCGAAGAGGTTCTTGACGTGGATCGTGCCAGCGACGACCTCGAAGTACGGGTTGATCGCGTACAGAACAGCGAGAACGACCATCAGGCCGCCGATAAACAGGGACGTTCCACCAACCATCAGCCCCAACACGATGTTGACCGCGGCCAACACGCCAAACACGATCGTCATCGGCTTGCTGTAGCCAACACGAATGGTCTCCATCGACGCACCTCCTCGCTCGCGCGCACCAACGCGCTGCCTCCCCACTCTACACACTCCACGGGTTAGTGGCCCTCGGGAATCGACGCACACATCCGAGCCACGGGCGCTGCGGCTACCTTAGGCAGCAGTGAGGTCGCTGCCTGCTAGCCGTCGCCGCCGCGAAGCCGAGCGACCAGCTCGACCAGCGTCGTGACCTCGGTGGGTGTGAGGTCTGCAAAGGTCTCGTCGAGCATCGCGTTCGACACACGGATCATGGCCGGCAGCCGCCGGTAGGCTTTGGCGGTGGCTCGAATCAGCAGTGCCCGAGCGTCCTTCGGATCCCGCTCACGCGTGATCCAGCCGTTGGCGACGAGCGCCTTGATAAAGCGGGTCATCGTGGCCTGGGTGACGCCTAGCTCCGCTGCGATCTCGGCGGCGGTCATCGGTCCACCCTGATGGAAGACGACCATCAGCGCACTTGCCTGCGCCTGAGTCATCGCGATGCCCTCGCCGTTGAGGCCTGCAGTAGCCACGCGGTCCATTCTCCGAAGCACGTTCTGAAGCTGAATGTGCATCTGAGCTTGAGCGCGCCTTGCGCGTAGGTCAGGCTCCGTGCTGCCCATCGCAAGCGGCGGGCCTGCCGAGCCCAGTGGGCCGAGCTCTCGTCGGTCGTCCGGCATGGAGGGGACGCTGCCTTGGCATAGGTTGGTTAGCATGCTAACCGATTTCAGAATCACGTAACAGCATGAAAGGAAACCACGATGCCTGACGCCTACCTCTACGACGCTGTCCGCACGCCGCGTGGCCGCGGTAAGAAGAGTGGTAGCCTCTACACCGTCAAGCCGGTCGAGCTCCTGCGCCAGGTCCTCGTTGCGATGCGAGACCGTCACGGCCTCGACACCGAGCACGTCGACGACATTGTCATCGGCTGCGTCACCCAGACCAGCGACCAAGGTAGCTGCATTGCGCGTACCGCTTCGCTGCTGGCCGACTACCACCTCGACGCGCCTGGCGTGACCCTCAACCGGTTCTGCGGGTCCGGTCTCGAAGCGGTCAACCAGGCAGCCTCGATGGTGGCATCCGGCTACTTCGACATGGTGATGGCCGGCGGCGTCGAGTCGATGTCACGCGTGCCCATGGGCAGCGATGGTGGCGCACTGATGGAGACCGCGACCCAGTTCAAGGTGGGCGCTGTCCCGCAGGGGATCTCGGCCGACCTGCTGGCGACCCTCAACGGCATCACCCGCGCCGACTGCGACGCGTTCGCGGTCGCTAGCCAGCAGCGCGCGACCGAAGCCACCGAGAAGAAGTTCTTTGGTCGCTCGCTCGTCCCCGTCACCGACGGCGAGCTGATGCTGCTCGACCACGACGAACACATCCGGCCCAACTCCACCCTGGAGAGCCTCGGCAAGCTCAAGCCGGCGTTCGAGGTGATGGGGCGTCAGTTTGGCCTCGACGACCTGACCAAGCGGAAGTACCCCCAGGTCGACCGCATCGACCACGTCCACCACGCGGGCAACAGCTCCGGCATCGTGGACGGTGCGACGATCACGCTCCTTGCCAGCAAGGAGAAGGGTGCAGAGCTCGGCCTGAAGCCGCGCGCCCGCGTCCGCTCCGTGGGACTAGCGGGTGCAGAGCCCATCCTCATGCTGTCGGGCCCGGTTCCGGCGAGCGTGAAGGCGCTCAAGAAGGCCGGCATGACCGCCGCCGACATCGATCTCTGGGAGATCAACGAGGCGTTCGCCGCCGTGCCGCTCTACACGATGCAGCAGCTCAACATCCCCCACGACAAGGTCAACGTGAACGGCGGGGCCATTGCCCTCGGGCATCCGCTTGGTGCGACCGGTGCCATGCTCCTGGGCACGCTCATCGACGAGCTCGAGCGCCGCGACAAGACCACCGGCCTCGTGACCCTCTGCATCGGCGGCGGAATGGGAATCGCGACCATCATTGAGCGCGTCTAGGCGAAGGGGACAAACACATGACGACAACACAATCGATCAACAATGAAGCCATTAGCGGCAGCTTCGATCCAGAGACCGGCGTTGCAACGCTCAACCTCGACATGGACGGCAGCTCCAACCGCATCAACCGCGACTTCGGCACCGGTCTGCACGCAGCCTTTGAGTGGGCCAAAAACATCGCGGGCCTCAAGGGCGTGATCCTTGGGACCGCCAAGAAGAACTTCTGCGTGGGCGCCGACCTCGACGAGCTAAGCAAGAAGTCCTCCGTCGGCGAGTTCCACGAGATGGTGGTCCAGCTCAACGCGCTCTTCCGCAGCATCGAGACCCTTGGCAAGCCTGTCGTGTGCGCCCTGACTGGTTCAGCGCTCGGCGGCGGCTACGAGCTTGCCCTCGCGACGCACCACCGCATCGCGCTCAACGACCCGCGTATCCAGGTGGGACTGCCCGAGGTGATGCTTGGGGTGATCCCTGGTGCCGGCGGCACCCAGCGGCTGCCACGCCTCATCGGACTGCAGGCCTCGCTTGAGCGGATCCTCGCGGGCAAGCTCGAGCGTGCGCCGAAGGCCAAGCAGGTCGGCATGATCGACGAGCTTGCCGAGACCCCGGAAGAGCTGCGCGACAAGGCCATCGCCTGGATCCAAGCGAACCCGCGCGCCAAGCAGCCCTTCGACACCAAGGGCTTTATCTGGCCTGGCGGTGCGCAGCCCGGGACACTGCAGGCGACCCAGATCTTCATGGGGGCATCCGCGATGCTCTACAAGAAGACCGCAGGCTCGGTGAAGAGCGTCGAGGCCGCGCTTGTGGCCGTTGAGGACGGCAGTCGACTCACGATGGACGGCGCCCTCGCGGTAGAGGCTCGGATCTTCTCCAAGCTCGCGGTCAGCGACCAAGCCAAGGCCATGATGCGCACCATGTGGTTTCATCGCACGGCCGCCGAGAAGGGCGAGGGGCTGCCGCGCCGCGACCACGGCTTCAAGAAGGTTGGAATCCTCGGCGCCGGCATGATGGGCGCGGGCCTCGGCTGGATCTGCGCCAAGGCGGGCCTTGAGGTCGTCATCAAGGACATCACCGCCGATGCGCTCGAAGTGGCGAAAAAGCACTGCAAGGCGCAGACCGACAAGCGCATGCGACGCAAGCCGAAAGAGGAGCAGCAGGCGCTGATGGACCGCATCCGGTTCACGCTGGAGACGCCGGATCTGACGGGCTGCGACCTCATCATCGAGGCCGTGGTTGAAGACGATGTCATCAAGGCCAAGGTCACGCAGGAGGTCGAGCCACTGCTGGCTGACGGCTACGTGTTTGCGTCCAACACCTCCGCGATCCCGATCACGCACCTCGCGAAAGCAGCCGCAAAGAAGGACCGCTTCATCGGTCTTCACTTCTTCTCGCCGGTCGAGCAGATGCCGTTGCTTGAGATCATCTGTGGCGACGAGACCTCAGAAGACACACTCGGCCGCTGCGTGGACTTCGGAATCGCCATCAAGAAGCTGCCGGTCGTCGTTGGCGACGGCTATGGCTTCTACACCTCGCGGACGTTCGGCAAGTACCTCATGGAGGCGGCCGAGCTGGTCGCAGAGGGCTACGACCCGGCGCTCGTCGAGTGGGCTGCCCGCGAGTCCGGCATGGCGGTGCCGCCGCTGAAGGTCTTCGATGAGGTCACGCTGCGCTTGGTCCACAAAGGCCTCGGCACCCGCGAGCGCTACACCGGCGAGACCATCGAAGGGCCGGCTGTCGATCTCGTGAAGGCCATGGTCGAGCAGGGCCGCATCGGAAAGGTCGCCGGCAAGGGCTTCTACGACTACGAAGGCAAGAGCAGGCGTCTTTGGAACGGCCTGAGGGACGTGCTCGACGCGCCCAAGATTGAGGGCGAGCTTGAGACGATCAAGAAGCGGCTCTTGCTGACGCAAATGGTTGAGGTCGCGCGCTGCATGGAGGAGGGCATCCTCAAGAGCAACCGCGATGCGGATGTTGCCGGCGTCTTTGGCATTGGCCTGGTGCCGGCGAGCGGCGGACCGCTATCGTGGATGGACAGCTACGGCATCGAGCGCGTCGTGCGAGAGCTCGATGAGCTCGCTGAGACGACCGGCCTGAGAGCGTACTGGGAGCCTCCGCAGCTGCTGCGCGATATGGCTGCCCAAGGGAAGCGTTTCTACGACGCTTAGCGCGACTTGGTATGACGCCAGCGTGACCGTATCGGCCCGCCTGTGACTGCACAGGCGGGCCGAGCTGCGTGGCGGAGCATGACGGAAGCGGCCGCCGACAGGCAAGCCGCGGCGTCCTCA
>CALHXW010000067.1 GCA_938040325.1 uncultured bacterium
TCCGTGCGTTCGCTTCGCTCGCCTGAACGGGACTCGTCCCAGGGACACGAGCCCGTCGTTGACCGGCCGCGATTGGTTCAGCCGTGCGGGTCAACGCCCACTGGGGTCAAAGAGCTGTGCCGCGCCCCGGACCCCACCGGCGTCCCCGTGCTGTGCGCACACAATCGGCGTGTCGACTCGGTCGGCAAACACCCAGCGGTTGAGCTGCTCAGGCAGGTTGGCCGTTAGGTTGGGCAGGTTGGACAGGCCGCCGCCAAGCACGATGATGTGCGGGTCGAGTACGTTGATCATGAGCGCAAGCGAGCGCGCGAGGCGATCGACGTAGCGGTCGATAGCGGCAGCTGCTTGCGACTCGCCAGCCTTGGATCGTGCTGCGATCTCAGCGGCCGACACGCCGAGCGCATCGTCACCGCACACGCCGTGGTAGGCCCGGGCGAGGCCGGCGCCCGAGAGCCAGGTCTCGATGCATCCTTGGAGTCCGCAGTAGCACGCGGGGCCCGGCTGCTCGGAGTAGCGTGGCCAGGGCAGGGGAATGTGCCCCCACTCGCCCGCAAGGGCGTTGTGGCCCGCGATGAGCCGGCCGTCGACGACGACCCCACCTCCGGTTCCGGTGCCGATGATGACGCCGAAGACCACCTGATAGCCGGCGCCGGCGCCGTCGTGTGCCTCGGCAAGGGCGAGGCAGTTGGCGTCGTTGGCTAGTCGAGTGGGGCGGGCGAGGGTGGCCGCTAGGTCGCGCTCGAGCGCGCGACCGTTGAGGGCCTGGGAGTTGCTGTTGCGGATGAGGCCGGTGCGTGAGCAGGTGGAGCCTGGGTGGCCAATGCCGACGGGCCACGACGCGTCTGGGCTGCCCTGGCGCTGCAGCCAGTCGTCAACCTCAGCGACCAAGCGCGCGATCGCCTTGACGATCGCGTCGTAGGAAGTCGGGGTGGGCACGCGGAGCCGAGGAATCTCGCGACCGTCCGGCGCGAGGGCCGTCGCGGCTATCTTGGTCCCGCCGAGGTCGATCCCGATGCGCCACCCGGGCGCGTGGTCAAGTTGTTCCGCCATGACGCTTGCATAGCAGAGCGACGCTCGTCGACGAAGCCGTCCGGTGACCGACGCCGGCTCGGCGTTGACGGTCGGAGCACGACCGCCGACACTGGCCAAGGTCAAGCGCACACGCCAAAGGGGGCCAAGCTGCTGACGAACCCTGAGTTCATCCACCTCAACGCCCAGTTCGTCGACACGCTCCTGCGGCGCTGGGAGTTCATCGTTGAGCACCAAGTCCACCTTCGTCAGGGCGGGCTGGGGCCCGACGAGATGAAGGGCGCGCTCGAAGCGTTCCGCGGCGGCCTGGAGGCAGGCGACTCGGAGCTCACCGCGCTGCGCAACCAGGCCGAGGCAAAGGGCTGGACTTTCCCGCTCGACCAGGTGGTGCGGGCTTACCAGCTCGATCCGGTCGAGACGCAGCTCTTAGAGCTGTCGCTGATGCCCCAGCTGGACCTGGCGTTCCGCAAGCGGATGGCCCGCTTCAACAACAACATTCTGCTCGACTTCGTCGACGTCGATGCGGCGCTGTCGCTGCTCTTTCCCGACCGTGTCGACAAGCTGCAGGCCCGCTCGTACTTCGCCACGGAAGCGCCGCTGGTCAAACACGGTCTCGTTCGTCTTGAGCGGCCTAAAGATCCAAAGGGCGAGGGGCTCTTGGCGCTCGAGATCACCCCACCGGACCGCCTCGCCGATTTCTTGCTCTGCCGGCGCAGTGTTGACCAGAAGCTGCGGCTCTTCACCGAGCTCTCACATCCCGCGACGGAGCTCTCGAGCGTCGCTCTTGAGGCGCCCGACCGCGAGGAGCTCGAGGCGCTGATCCGGCACTTCAAGCGGCCGGCTGGGATCAGTCCAGGCCAGTACTCTCAGGGCCCGTTCTCGATGCGTAAAGGCCTGTGCGTGGCGTTCATCGGTCCGTCCGGCACCGGCAAGACGATGCTCGCGGAGGCCCTCGCAGCCTCGCTGGAGAGCCCGATGCTGCGCGTGGACTGCGCAACGCTTGCGGGCGTGAGCCGGGACTTCACGACGCTCCTCGTGGATCTCTTCACCGAGGCGCGCACTCAGGGGGCCGTGCTCTTGCTCGACCGCTGCGAGACCCTCTTCGCCAAGCAGAGCCCCAAGCTCCCTGCGCTGCTCGCTCAGCTCGAGCTCGACACCGGGCTGACGGTGCTGACGTCGAACCGGCCCGACGAGGTCGACAGCGGCGTGGAGCGCTACGTGGGGTTTCAGCTGAAGCTCGGCATGCCCGATGTGGAGCTACGGCACCAGGTCTGGAGCCAGCACCTGCCGACCGGGCTGCCCGTACATCCGGATGTGGACCTGAGCGACCTCTCCAGTCGCTACGAGCTCACCGGCGGCCAGATCTCCCGGGCCTGTGAGCTCGCTGAGCAGCGGGTCGTCTCGTCGGAGTCAGCGGACGTCGCGCTCACCCAAGAGCTGCTCAAACACTGCGCCCAGGCTCAGATCCGGGCGAACATGGACGATCTGTCGGTGCGCAGCAGGCTCAACCTCACCCTCGATAGCCTCATCTTGCCCGAGCGGGAGATGAGCATGGTCCAAGAGGTGCTGCGCGCGTGCCGCAACCGCATCTTCGTGATGAGCAAGTGGGGGTTCGGTAAGCGCCTAGCGACCGGCAAGGGGATCAACGTCCTGTTCAAGGGCGAACCCGGCACGGGCAAGACGCTCTGCGCCGAGATCCTCGCCTCCGAGCTCGGCATGAAGCTCTACCACGTGTCCATCCCCAACATCGTGTCGAAGTACGTCGGTGAGACCGAAAAGAACCTGGCGAAGATCTTTGCCAGCGCGCGCGCCAACCACTGCATGCTGCTCTTCGATGAGGCCGACAGCCTCTTCGGCAAGCGCGTGGACGTGCAGAACTCGATCGACCGCTTCTCCAACATGGAGACCAACCTGCTGCTGCAGGAGATCGAGCGCTTCGAGGGGGTCGTGATTCTCACGACCAACCTCGACAAGAACATGGACGACGCGTTCTCTCGCCGCATCATGTTCAAGATCGACTTCCCCAAGCCCAACGCAGAGGGGCGGGCGCTCATTTGGAAGACTCACTTCCCCAAAGACTGCCCGCTAGCAGACGATGTGGACTACGAGGAGCTCGGAGATTCCTTTGAGCTCTCCGGTGGTCACATCAAAAACGCTGTCCTGCGGGCCGCGTACCGAGCGGCCGAGCGCGGTGACAAGATCTCCTACGACGACATCCTGCGGGCCGCTGAGATGGAGTGTATCAACTCCGGCAAGCTCTTCCGGTCGCCAACGTCTCTCGACGACTGGTAGTGCGCTAGCAGCGTTGCCGGAATGCAATTCTGATGACTTTGCGATGCGCTCAACGCGGCTACCAGGGGCGCAGCTCCTGTTGGTCTCGAGATCACTCAGGAGCTGCGCCCCGAGCAACCCGCGTGGTGGTTTCCTCTCGTTCATCACGACAGCGGCACACCTTGCGCTGCGTCCCAGAAGCCGCGTTTCCCGCAACCCTAACATTGGCCCGCGTCAGGTTTGTGAGCGCTTGGTGCGAGTGATGTTCATTGCGGTGGCGATCGCGCTGCAACAGCGGTTTACCGGCGTCCGCTCTCGCTCGGCTTGACGGCACGCCGATTTCGGAAAACAACCATTCGGTCAGTTCACAACCGTCACACGGAGAAACCATGAGAGTCTTCATCATTTCAGTCATGGCGCTGTCGTTCGGCCTCGTTTCGACCGCTTGCGGCGACGACGCAGCTGAGAATGCGACCGCAGAGTGCAACCGCTTCATCGGCAACTTCTGCTCAGTGTCGGTCGGATGCAGCCTCTTTGCCGACGTGAGCACCTGCACATCCTTGATTGAGGGCTCGTTGCCCGGCACGTGTGCGGAGGCGGACTCGGTGCGCAACCAAGCGGAGCTCGACACCTGCAACGACATGGTGGCTGGGCTGTCGTGTGACGAGCTAAGCGCGATCGCGGGCGGAACGGGCGCACTCCCGACCGAGTGCAATGCGCAGATACAGTTCGAACAGTAGCGGGCGGCGCGACGCCCGCGCGACGTGCTTGGGTTGGGCATCTGGTCGCACTGTTCGTGCGGCCAGTGCGCCGTTGTTGGCGGACCAGCGCTCCTCGTCCTTGGCCTCGCTCGCGTCTTGTGAGAACGCGGGGTCAACAGGCACTGACGCCGTCCGAAGGGTCTGTTAAGCTCTGTCCGTGTCTGATCCGTCTCCCTACGTTGGCAAGCCCCTCATTGGCGGCTACGTGCCTCAAAAATACATCGCCCGCGGGCGGTTTGCGTGGGTGTTTGACGGTGTCGGGCCGAGCCTAGACCGCGTCGCAATCAAGATGCTCTACCGCCGGGACATGCAGGCGGAGCGCCGGTTCCTGCGTGAGACGAAGGTCCTTCGACAGCTTCCGGACCATCCCAACCGCGTCTCCTATCGCGCACACGGCACGACCCAAGACGGCGCGCCGTGGATCGCGATGGAGTTCATCGACGGATTCAACCTGCGGCAGGTCCTCAAGAGCGGCAAACCACTGCCTGAGCGCGCAGCCTGCACCTTGATGGCTCAGCTCTGCGACGGGTTCCAGGGGCTTCACAAGCTTGGCCTGGCGCACCGCGACATCAACCCCGACAACATCATGGTCACCCACGAAGCCCGTCAGGTGAAGCTGATGGACTTCGGGCTCGTTCAGGACTCGCAGGGGCTCCTCAAGCTCTACGAGCAGGCCGATATCCTGCAGGGCGACGACTTCGTCGACAACCTCGACAAGGGGTTCATCGCCGGTACGCCCGAGTACATGGCGCCAGAGCAGATCTCGGACCCGCAGAACAGCGACACCAACAAGACCGACACCACCGCCGACGTCTTTGCTCTCGGCGTCATCTTCTATGAGTTGCTTGCGGGCCATCAGCTCTTCCCGTTCGCTAAGGGCGCCGGCCAAGCCGCGACGAAGCGCGAAGCGTTCATGGGCTTTCTCAAGTGGCGTGTTGCGCAGGATGTCTCAGACTACGTCTGTCCCGCAGGGGTCAGCGCCGAGCTCTGGTCGATCCTCCGCAAGAGCCTCAACCGTGATCCTCGCGACCGCCAGAGCGACGGACGTGAGCTAGGCGCTGACATTCGCTTCTACCTGGAGACCGGGCAGGGCGTGCTCGACGACGATCTGGGCGCAACGATCGCCACGAGCTTCGACGATCCCGAGATCCGGCGGCTCCAAGCGGCCATGACGACCGGCGACTTCCAGAGCATCCGCGGCGCGGCGCTTGCTGGCATCAAAGGGCAGGGGGCGGTCCAAGAGGTGCCGCGACCGGAGCTGGCGTTTCCAACGACTCAACACGAGCGGCCGATCCAACATCGACGGTCAGCGGCGCCAGTGGCGAGCGACGGCCAGCCATGGCTGCTCTACGGTCTCGCGCTCTTGACGATTGTCGCAGCCGTTGTCGCGGCGTTCCTGCTGCTCAACGACTGACGTCGAGCAGTCTCCTGCGAGGGAGCGCGGGCTGATCAGCCGTCCAGCTCAGGCAGCTCTCGCGGACGGATCAGAGCCTCGAGCCGCCACGGCTGCTGGAGCGCAGACTCCCAGGTGTCGCCTGCCCCGATGAGCAGTGCCGCGTTGCAGGTCGTGAAGATATGCGGCTCGCCACAGAGCAGCTGAACGGCGGCCTCCCAGCCCGGGTTGTGGCCGATCGCCATGACCGTGGTGTGCTTGGGGCTCCAGGCGGCTGCGTGTGCGCGAAGATCGCCCAGCGAGCCATGATAGAGGCTCGGTACAACGACGGCGTCGATGGCATCCCAACCGTCGGTCGCGCCGGCCATTCGCTTCCAGGTCTTGCGGGTGCGGCGCGCGGTCGAGCAGACCACAAAGTCAGGTCGCCAGCCGCGCAGCTCAAGCTCTAAGCCCACGCGTGGCGCGTCGCGCTTGCCCCGCTTGTTGAGGGAGCGGTCGTGGTCGTCGCCGCCCTCGGACCAGGAGCTCTTGGCGTGACGGAGGAGAATGAGTCGACGGTTCATGCCCGGGTTGTGGCACAGGTTGTTGGCCACACGCTACCCCGAACCGTCGGGCCGCGGACGTCACGCGCGTTGGGCGCAGGATGCGCGTGGCGGTCGGGCGCTTTTGCCGGCAAAGGATCATAAGAAAGCCCGGGCGCCGCCGCCGGTTCCTGGCGCCCGACGAGACATGGCACGACATTCGGTCAACCCGTGTTAGTCTGTCGATCTCACTAGGGAGGGGTCATGAGCAAAAGAGCCAACTTAGCGCTGCGGACAGCGTGCGCACTCGCGCTCGCAGCGGTCTGTGCCGCCGGCTGCGGTGACGATCCGGTGGACAGCGAACCCCCGGGCGACGCGGACTGCGTGTCCACGGAGCGCTACTTCTCGGAGCAAGTCTGGACGCCGATCCTGAACACGACCTGCGTGGGTTGCCACAACGCGCAGGGCCAAGCACGCGACAGCGCGATGGTGCTTCAGAGTCCCTCGCAGCTCGGCTTCATGGAGCACAACCTGGAGACCGTGCGGAACATCGCCGGCTTCGAGTTCGACGGCGAGTCTGTGTTGCTCCTGCGCCCAACTGGCCGGATCGAACACCCCGGTGGCGCGCTCATCGTCGAAGGAAGCGATGAGTACAAGGCGCTCGCGGAGCTTGTGGAGCGCTTCAACAACCCTGTGGACTGCGTCGACACCGGGCCCGACGTCGACGTGTTCGACGACCTGGTCTTTCTCGACACCGGCGCGCTCTTGCGGAAAGCCGCGCTCAACCTCGTTGGGCGGCTGCCGACCCTGGACGAAGAGAACGCGGTCGTTGACGGCGGCGAGAGCTCACTCGACGCCGTGCTCGTTGGAATGATGGCCGAAGAAGCGTTCCTGGATCGCGTCAAAGAGATCTACAACGACCACCTCCTGACGGACCGCTACCTCGGCGGCAATGACGCCACCAACCTCCTCAACGCCGACGACTACCCGGACCGCCGCTGGTACGACAACGACGAGTACAGCGTCAGCGATGACGTGCGCGCCGCGGGCAAGCAGCACGCCAACGACTCGCTCGCCCGCGAGGTGCTCGACCTCATCGCCCACGTGGTGCGCGAGGGCAAGCCCTTCACCGAGGTCCTGACGGCCGACTACATCTTGGTCAACGGACTCTCCGCGCGGATCTACGGCGTGGAAGACCGGGTCAGCTTCGACGATGAGACCGACCCCACCGAGCTCAAGCCGGTGAAGCTGCCGGGCGTGCCGCACTCGGGTCTGCTGACGTCGCCGATGTTCCTCAACCGTTTCCCGACAACCGCGACAAACCGCAACCGGCATCGCTCGCGTGTGGTCCAGAACCTCTTCTTGGCCACCGACGTGCTCAAGCTCGCTGAGCGGCCGATCGACCCCACATCGATCGAGGACCACAACCCCACGCAGTTCAACGCCAACTGCACCGTCTGCCACGAGGTGGTCGACCCGATCGCCGGCACCTTCCAGAACTGGAACGACCGTGGCCGGTTCGCGCCGACCGAAGAAGGCTGGCACCAGGACATGCGCCCGCCAGGGTTTGGCGACGACGTCATGCCACCTGCGCGGTCCGGCACGGCGCTGAAGTGGCTCGCGGAGCGGATTGTTGCCGACAGTCGCTTCGCCCGCGGGGCGCTGCATGTGCTCTTTGAGGGCATCACCGGCCAGCGTCCTGTCGCCGCGCCGATCGACACCAGCTCGCCAACGTTTGCTCAGGATCAGGCTGCTTTCGAGGCCCAAGACGCCATCTTCTCAGCTATCGCGACGACGTTTGCTGAGAGCGACCACGACCTCAAGACGCTGGTCTTGGAGATCGTCAAGAGCGAGTACTTCAGGATCGACAACGCCGCGCCCCGGCAAGAAGGCGAGCCGGCGATCGGGGCTGCCTTGGGGATGGGCCGGCTCCTGACCCCCGAGCAGCTGCACCGCAAGATCGAGGCGGTCACTGGCTACCCGTGGCGTCGACGCGTGCAGGACCGCGATTACCTGCTAGGCGACTACCGGATCTTCTTCGGCGGCATCGACAGCGACGGCGTGACCGAGCGCATCACAGCCCCGAACGGCATCATGGCAAACGTCGTCTGGCGGATGGCCAACGAGGTCGGCTGCACCAGCGTCGCCCGCGACCTGTCGCTCGACGGTGAGGCCCGTCGGCTCCTGCCCCACATCGAGACAAGCTTCGAGCCTGAAGACGAAAACGGCTTCGAGATTCCGCAGGCGGTCGCGGCCATCAAGGCCAACATCGTCCACCTCCACGCTCACGTCCTCGGCGAGCGCCTGACCGAGTCCGACCCAGAGGTCACTCGGACCTACGAGATCTTCTATGAGACCTGGAAGGAAGGGAAGGCGCTGGTGGAGAGCGATGATCTCTCCAATCAGGTCGACGGCGAGTGCCGGTCCCAGACCGACTACTGGACGGGCGAGGACCTGCCAGAGGATCGACAGGTTCGCTACGACACCAACTACACGATCCGTTCGTGGGCTGCGGTCATGACCTACCTGTTGAGCGACTTTCGCTTCCTGCACGAGTAACGGAGAGACACCATGAATCGACGAGATTTCTTCAAGCTCGCGGGTCTTGCTGGCGCCGCAGTTGTTGCACCGAGGCTCCTCGTTGGCTCGAGGCGCGCGCACGCGGCAGAGCCCTATCGCGGTACGTTCTTTGTGACCGTTCATGCTGGCGGCGGCTGGGATCCCACCAGCATCTGCGACCCGAAGGGCCGCGCCAACGAAGAGGCTGAGGACCCGGTCAACAACTACTTCACGGGCGACATCGGGACGGCCGGCAACATCAAGTACGCGCCGGTCGCCGAAAACCAGGCCTTCTTCGACAAGCACTACCAAAACCTGCTTGTCATCAACGGCGTCGACACTCAGACCAACAACCACGACAGCGGCCGGCGGCACACCTGGTGCGGTCAGCTGCCCGAGGGTTATCCGTCGTTCACGGCGCTCGTCGCGGCGGCTGCAGGCGCCGACCGACCGATGGCGTTCATCACCAACGGTGGCTACGACTACACGGGCGGTAAGGTGGCGGCCACGCGCGTCGGCAATACCGGCGTCTTTCAGCGACTCGCTTACCCGAACCGACCCGACGTCAACAACGAAGAGCGCGGCTACCACACGACCGCGACAGCGGCCCGGATTCGGGCGGCCCAGCGCGCTCGTCTCGAGGCGCAGCAGCAAGCTCAGCACCTGCCGCACGTTCAGAACTCGATGTCAGCGCTCTACACGTCGCGAACGTCCGATAACGAGCTGAAGTTGCTGACCGAGTATCTCCCCGACGAGCTCGACAACAGCAACAACCAGCTCAAGCGCCAGGCGCAGCTCGCTGTGGCTTCCTACAAGGCGGGCCTCACGGTCAGCGCGAACCTGGCCGAGGGCGGATTCGACACCCATGGCAACCATGACGACAACGCCTATCCGCGTATCCAACGCCTGCTCGAGGGCGTGGACTTCCTCTGGCAGGAGGCTGAGCGGCAAGGCGTCGCCGACAACATGGTGGTCATGATCGGCAGCGACTTTGGCCGCACCCCCTACTACAACGCCAACAACGGCAAGGACCACTGGTCGATCACCAGCGTCATGCTGATGGGCAAAGGGATCCCCGGCAACCGGGTCATCGGCGCCACGACCGATGGCTTCCGCGCAAAGACCGTGAACTCCAGCACGCTCGCCCTCGACGACAACGGCCTACGCATTGAGCCCAAGCACATTCACCGTGCGCTGAGGAAGCTAGCCGGCGTGGACGGGAGCGATGTGGCCAACGAGTTCTTTGTGCCTGGCGACGACCTCCCGCTCTTCTCGTAGCGCGCGTGAGGACCACGAACGCGCGCTCCCTGATCCCCAGGGAGCGCGCGGGGCAAACCTACTCGTCGTGCACGAGGCTGTCTGGGCTTGGCGCGGGTAGGTAGCGCGTTGCGCGGCCCGTGGTCGCGTCGAAGAGGAAGGCACCACCTTGCTGTTGTTGCAGCCCTTCGATGGCGCAACCGCTTGAGGTGAAGGTGTTGCCAAAGGCCAGGACCACCACGGTCGAGATGAGGGCGTCGCCGTCGCCAAGCGCCTCGACCATGGTGAAGTCACGGCCGACAAGGCCAGCGACCTCGCTGAAGTCGACGATGTCTGAGAACGTGCCGTCGGCGTGAGCGGTCGCTTTGAGCAGCAGGCCGCTGCCGAGCCTGCACTCGTCGCGCGCAGCGACCCAGAGGGTGGTGCCGTCAGGCTCGAGGTCGAGATCGGTCACCGCCAGCACCGCAGGGAGTCCCAGGTCATCGCTGACCTCCACCAAGGTCTCGCCCTCGGCGCGCAGCAGGCCATCAGGGGTACCGACCCACGCGCCGGCTGGGTCAGCCTCAAGGGCCGTGATCGCGCCTGTCTCGAAGTACGTCGACTCGCCAGTCGCGATGGTGTGCCGCAGGAGCGTGGCTTGCGCCCCAAGCCAGACGTCAGAGTTTGGGTCGCTGGCGTCGACCAAGATCGGCGTCGAGAAGCCCGCCCAAAGCGAGTCGCCCGAGACCGACAGCGCGAGCACCGGCCCGTCGGCCACACGCGACCACACCCAGGGCTCGGCGCGCGTGTCCAGACGGTAGAGGCCGTCGAGGGTCCCGACCCAGGCGCCATCCGCGTCGGCAACGATGGCGGTCGCGGTCTCGCGCGCTTCCTTGCCGTTGAAGTCCTCGCCGAGGTCGTTTGTTGGGGGCTGAGCGTGGCGCCAGCCGTCCGCCGACAGCCGGGAGACCCCTGTTGTTGCCGTGGCGATCCAGACGTCGTTGCCATGGCTCGTGACGTCGAGCACCAAGTCGGACTGTGGGCCGGCATAGGCTGGGTCGTAGGCATCGGCCGAGGCAACGCCCGGGTAGTGGACTGCGCTCTCGGGGGAGGCCGCCACGAGCCCATCGCGCGCGGTGGAGACCCAGAGGCGGCCGTCGTCGGTCCGCGTGGCCGAGGTCGGCTGGATCGAGACGCCGCCGGCGAAGGCAGGAAGCTCCGCCACCGCTTCGTTGCGCTCGCCACCCTGCCATGCGGTCACGCGCACCAAGAGATCGCCGCGGGTCAGTGTGTCGTGGTCGACCGGGTAGGTCGCGCTGTTGGCGTCGCTGACGCTTGCGTTGCCGCTAAAGAGGCTCGCGACGATCATGTCGCCGTCGAGCAGCGCGATCTCCGCAATGCGGGTCGAGCCTTGGGACTGGATATGGAACTTCAGCGCGTAGCTGCGGAGCGGCGACGCATGGTCTGGGCCGAGGACAAACACGCCCAAGAACTGGTCGCTGGGCGGGCTGGAGATGAGGTCCCCCTCGGCCTCGATCGCTAGCTTCGGTGTCGGTGTTGTGGGGTCGACGGGCTCGAAGGGGGCGTCACCGGTTGCGTCCGACGAACAAGCGCTGACCGTGGCGGAAATGAGACATAACGCGGTGAGCATGCGTGACACTAAGATCATGGACTACCTCTCGTGTTGGGGGTGGCCGTCCCGCAGTTGCGGCCGACCGTCTGCCGTCTCCGAACAGCAAGTTGCGGGCCAACTCTGGGCCGTCGGTGCCAAGAGGCAGGCAACAGGCGGGTGTGCCGGCGAGAGAGTGTGACTGGGTAGTCACGATTTTTTACGGGGTGTGGAGTACGCCTGCTCCAAGGTGGAGGTGGCTTGTCCCGAGAGCCCGCGTTTCCTTGGCCGAGAGCGAGCCGGGGCCCCGGGCGAAGCGCACCGCGGGCTCGTCGGCGCGGGTCCTGTGCGGGCTACGCCACGTCCTCGGTCGGCGTCCGGACGTGCAGCGTCTGTGTCGGGTATGGGAACTCCACACCGAGCTCGCTGCCAAGCCGCAGGATATCGAGCAAGATCTCGTGTTTGGCGCGGTTGGCGACGCCGGAGTCGGTCGTGATGAGCCGTGCGACCAAGACCACGTCGAGGGTCGACGCGCCCAGCGCGTCGAGGTGGACGCTGATGGTGTCGGCGTCGGCCACCGGGTGAGCGCCCACGCGAGCCTCGAGCTGCTGGCAGAAGGTGTCGACCTGAGCGGGGGCCGTCTCGGCAGACAGCCCGAGGGTGGTCTTGAAGCGCCGGAAGTTGCGCTTTCCGAGGTTGTCGACCTTGGCAGAGATGAGGTTCGAGTTGGGCAGGGTGATGAGTGAGTTCTCGTAGGTTCGGATGCGCGTGGAGCGGAAACCCACTTCTTCGATCACCCCCTCGGTGTCCCCGCCGATGATGACGGCGTCGCCGATCTCGAACGGGCGGTCGAGCAGCACTGTGAGGGACCCGAAGAAGTTCTTCACCGTGTCCTGAGCAGCCAGGGCAACCGCCAGTCCGCCGAGCCCGAGTCCAGCGAGTAGGCTGGCCGGCGAGATGCCGACAACGTCGGCGATGAACACCACGCCGATCGCGGTTGCGACGATCTTGGCCGACTTGCGAAAGAGCGGGACCAGCAGGTCATCGAAGCGTCCAGGCGTCGAGACGGCGCGGTGGCTGAGGATGTTGGCGATGATGTTGATGACGGCGAACGCGAGCCAGACGCAGCCGAGGGCAGCGAGGAAGCTGAAGAGCACCGAGAAGAAGCTGTGAAGCTCCGGCGGCAACCCCAACCAGCGAAGCCCCGTGATCCAGACCAGCGACATGGCGATGAGCCCAAGTGGCCGCAGTGCTCCCTTGAGAAGCGCCGTTGGCACACGCCACTCGCGCCGCGTGAGCGCCTTGCCGAGGGGCTTCTGAATCAGCAAGCGCGCAAGACGGCTGACCAGCACGCCCAGGCCGAGCAGCACGAAGAGCGCTAGCCACTGCCAGTGCTCCATCACAAAGCCCACGTTGCGGAGCTCCGACGGCATCTGTGAGCGAAGCCACAGCGCTGGCGAGAGCTTGGTGGGGCTCGGGGTGACGCCCGCGACGCGCGCACGGGTCGCGGCGGCTCGGTAGAGCTGGTCGATGGCAGCGACCGTCGCACGGGTGAACCGCCAGTCGCCCGCCGAGGTTCGGGCGATGACGATCGCCGCCGACGTGGCTGGGTCCTTCCAGAAGACATAGGGCGAGCCGCTGGCGTCGTTGGGGACGGTGCTGAGCTCCACAAAGGCAATGCGATCGATGACGTCTTTGAGCTTTAGCGCGAGGTCAATGCCCACCTCCTCGGAGCCCGCGGGCGGGAGCTCGCTCAGGTCGAGGCAGGCGACGGCTGGGCCGAGGTCGCTGCCATCGTCCTCGCGGGCCGCAACGATCGTCGAGAGGAACGTCTCGAACGTCGCACGTGCCGAGGCTCTGCTTGGATCGACATCGAGCTGTGTCGGTGCCGCCGCCGGGGTTCCCTCCGCATGGGCAGAGTCGGCCAGCGTGGTGCAAACGATCGCGACGGCGAGGGTGCCGATGAGCGCCGGAAAGCGGCGGTAGGTCGAGGTCACGTTGGCACCTCAGGTGTGCGTGTTGTGGAGGCCGCGACGATAGAGGCGCAGGGCACGGGCAGCAATTGAAACTCTCTGGTTAAGCCGGATCGTTGGAGCATTGCGTCGAGCGCGGCCGAGCGGTCACGCTGAGATGGCCGTGGGGCAGCCTGTTCACTGGACGTGGCGCAGTCAGGTACGTTATTATCCTGCGACGTTGTCTTGGCTGGAGGTGGAATGCTCCATAGGTTGCTACCGGTGCTGGTTGATCCAACCGCCATCACCAACCCAGCCTTGCGTGCGGCCAAGCCCGGCGACCACGTCCCGAAGGAGCCACGCTTCATCGGTTCAGTCTTCGCCGGTCGCTACCGGATTGAAGGCCTTGTCGGCCGCGGCGGCATGGGCGCCGTCTATCGTGCGACCCAAGTGGGCGTCAACCGGCCGGTTGCTGTGAAGATTCTGCGACCGGAGCTGGCGTCCAAGCCGAGCATTGTGAAGCGGTTCAAGCAAGAGGCGAAGGCGATCGCTTCCCTCCATCACCGCAACATCGTCGCCATCGAAGACTACGGTCAGGCCAAAAACGGCAGCATGTTCCTGGTGATGGAGCTGCTGGAAGGCGAGTCGCTCACCGATATCATTCGCCGCGACGCGCCGCTTCAGTGGCCGCGGATACGCCTGCTGGTGCGACAGGTGATCGATGCGCTGACCGAAGCCCACAGCGCGGGGATCGTCCACCGAGACCTCAAGCCCGACAACATCTTCGTCGCGCGCGGCAAGCGTGGCGGCGAGGTGGTCAAGGTGCTCGACTTCGGCATCGCCAAGGTCAGCGATAGCTTCAGCGACCACGAAGCGGAGCTCACCCAAGCCGGCGTCGTGCTGGGATCGCCCCGCTACATCGCACCCGAACAAGCGCGCTCGCAGACCGTGAGCCAGCAAACGGACCTCTACGCGATCGGCATCATGCTCTACGAGATGCTCTCGGGGGGGCCGCTCTTTGACGGCAACTCGGCGACCGATCTCCTCGTCGCCCACGTCCACAAGCAGCCAGCGCCAATCGTCCGAACGGGCGGAGAGCTCGCAGGTCCGCTGATCGACCTGACGATGCAGTGCCTCGAAAAGATCCCGGAGCTGCGGCCGGCCAGCGCAAAAGCGATGGCGGCCACCATCGATGGCTGGCGCAAGACGCCCTACGCGGAGGTGCCGCGCACGGACACCAGCCAGACGTCCGTGATGTCGGCAGAGTTCGTCGAGAACGCGCTGAGGCACGTCTCGCCGGTCGGCACCGGCGTCACACCCGTGGGGAGCTCAACCAGCGACGAGCAGGCCGAGATCCCTGTCACGTCCGACAGCGGCAAGTGGTGGTTCATGGGGGCTGCGGCGCTCTTGATCGCCGCGGGCGGCTTCTTCTTTGCCACCCAAAACCAGGGCGATGAGCCAGCGCCGATGCAGCGCGCCGTGATCAAGGAGGCGCCTGCAACGGTGGCAAGTCCGTCGACCCCAGCGCCGGCGGCCCCGGCTGTGGACGTAGCGCGCGGGGAAGAGCCCATTGCGAAGCCGGACCTCGACCTCACCGTGAAGCCAGCGCCAGCCGTCGCGTCTGCTGCTGTCAGGCCGCCAGTAGCTGAGCCGATCGTGATTCCCGCGGACCCGCCGGCCGCTCCCGCGCCCGCTGCTGCGCCCGCCAAGCCGCTCGCATCGGCGTCGGTGCGACCGCCCGTTCCGGAGCCGATCATCATCAAGGAAGAGGTGGCGCCAGCCCCGATTCCGATGAACTCCGCGACCATCAACAGCCGCCCGGCTGGCGCGTCTGTCTACGTCAACGGCCGTCGCGTGGGTCTCACCCCCGTGGCCGTCGAGTGGGGCGTTGGCACGACGCCGCCGCTGGTCTCCATCAAAAAGGACGGCGCGCGCGAGCTGGTTCAGCTGCGCTCGAGTGACGCCGGTTCGTCTCGGACCGTCACCTTCAAGGCCAAGCGCTCGTCGCCGAAGCCGAAGGCGAGCAAGCCCAAGACGTCGTCGAAGAAGCCAGCGCCGGAGCCGAAGAAGCCCGCGTTCAAGATGCTGGACTGAGATGACGGGACACGTGCAGCGAGACACGGCGGTGGGAAACCACTACGTGAAGCGAGGGCCGAGGCCCACGACGTTGGGGCGGCTGTTGCTGTCCATGGTGGCTTTCGCCTGCTTGTGGGTCGTTGGTCCGCTCGCGACTGCTCCGGCGCTCGCTCAAGCGGAGGTCAACGCCCTCTACGAGGAGGCGATGGCGGCCATGGAGACCAAAGACTTCGCTACCGCTGCGGCGCGCTTTGACGCTGCATATGCGCTGTCGAAGTCACCTGTGCTGCTCTGGAACGCGGCACGTGCTCATCACAAGGGCGAGGCGTTCGACCAAGCCAAGGCCCGCTACAACATGTGCCTTGCGATCGATGACTTCCCGGCCGACAAACGCCAGCAGGCTGCGCAATACTTGGTCGATATTGAGCTGGAGCTCAAGCGCCGCTCGGAGCCGCCACCTGAGCCCGACCCGCCCGCAACGCCGGACCCGGTCGTGACCCCGCCGCCCACCGGTACTGGCAGCACCGCAAACCCTTGGGCGTCGGTCGTGCACAAGACGCCCGAGCCTGCTGGAGTCGACACCGGTCTCATCGGTTGGATCACCGTGGGAGCCGGCGCCGCGCTGGTGGGCAGCGGACTTGCGATGCACTTCATCGCCGAGGGAGACCGGAGCGACGTGCGCTCTGCGGTCGGTATCCAGCCCGAGGGCTACATCTCGACGACGACCCAAGCCGAAGCGTTCGCTGCAGAGTCAGACGCGGACACACTCGACACGGCCGGCATCGTGACGCTGAGCGTTGGCGTCGCGGCCGTGGGCGCTGGAGTGGTGCTGCTCTTGCTTGACGGCGCAGACGCTGAGGAGAGCGACGTGACCCTCGGTGTCAGCCCGCTCCCCGGGGGCGCCGGCGTCAGCTCCATCGTGCGGTTCTAGCGCTCGGCTTGATCTTGACCAGACGCTAGCCGCGTTCTTGCAGACATCCGGGTGCGGCCGGCGGATCTATAGCAGCGGTGCGGCCGTGCTCCATACGAAGCACGGCGGCATGCCAACGCACGGGAGGCGCTACGCCTCGGTCTTGCCTTTGTTCTCGACTTCAACAGTCGCCAGCGCGGCGAACTCGGCCACGGTCATCGCCCCAAGATCGCCTGCCTTGCGGCGACGCACGCCGACGCGACCCTGCTCAGCCTCACGCGCACCAACGACGAGGCCGAAGGGCACTCGGTCCATCTCGCTCTTACGGATCTTGTAGCCTAGCTTCTCATCGGAGGTGTCGACCTCGGCGCGGATGCCGGCGGCGCGGAGCTCGGCGGCAACGCCCTCGGCGTACTCCAGGAACTTCTCGCTGATGGGCAGCAGCCGCGCCTGAACCGGGGCCAGCCACAGCGGAAAGTCGCCGGCGTAGTGCTCGATCAGAATGCCGAAGAAGCGCTCGATGGAGCCGAGCAGGGCCCGGTGGATCATGATCGGGCGATGCTTGTTGTTGTCCTGACCGACGTAGCTCAGGTCAAAGCGGTCCGGCTGGTTGAAGTCGAGCTGGATGGTCGTGAGCTGCCAGGTCCGGCCGATCGCGTCCACCACCTTCACGTCGATCTTCGGCCCGTAGAAGGCCGCCTCGCCTTCGACGCGTTTGTAGTCGATGCCGCGGTCGTCGAGGACCTTCGCGAGCGTGCGCTCGCTCAGCTCCCAGACCTCATCGTCGCCCTGATACTTCGACGTGTCTTGGCTGTCGCGGACACTCAGCTCGACCTTGTACTCTGGGAAGCCGAACGTGTCGTACATCAGCTGGGCGATGTCGATGCACGCGGTCAGCTCGTCCTCGAGCTGCTCTCTGGTGCAGAAGATGTGGGCATCGTCCTGCGTGAAGCCGCGGACGCGCATCAAGCCATGCAGCGCGCCGGAGCGCTCGAAACGGTAGACCGTTCCCAGCTCTGCGTAGCGCATCGGCAGCTCTCGGTAGCTGCGCTTGCGGTTGTTGTAGACACCGATGTGGAACGGGCAGTTCATCGGCTTGAGCTGGTACTCTTGACCGTCGACATCCATCGGCGAGTACATGCTGTCGGTGTAGTGGTCGGCGTGGCCCGAGCGCTGCCATAGCGTCAGAGGAGCGACGTGCGGCGTGAAGAGCAGGTCGTAGCCCCGGTCGAGGTGTGACTCGCGCCAGAAGTCCTCGATCTGCTTGCGAATGAAGGCCCCGTTCGGGAGCCACAGGACCAGGCCGCCGCCGTACTCGGGCGTGATCTGGAAGAGCTCGAGGTCCTTGCCAAGTCGACGGTGGTCACGCTTGGCTGCCTCCTCGAGGAGCGCCAAGTGTGCCTCGAGCTCATCTTTCGTCTCAAACGCGAGGCCATAGACGCGCGTCAGCATGGCGCGCTTCTCGTCGCCCCGCCAGTACGCGCCGGCTGTGCGCGTCAGCTTGAAGTGTTTGACCTTCTTCGAGTAGCGAACGTGAGGTCCGGCGCACATGTCGGTGAACTCGCCGTGGGTGTAGAAGCTGATCGTAGCATCATCGAAGCCTTCGATGAGCTCGCGTTTGTAGGGCTGGTCGGTCTCGTCGGCCCAGGCCAGCGCTTCCTCGCGTGTGCTCGTGGTCTGCACGAACTTGTGGTTGCCCTTGGCGATCTTGCGCATCTTGGCTTCGATCGTCGGCAGGTCGTCTTCTGAGATCGGCGTCGGCATCTCCATGTCGTAGTAGAAGCCGTTGTCGATGTGTGGACCGATGCCGAACTTCGTGCCCGGGTAGAGCTCCGCAATGGCGGACGCCATCAGGTGCGCAGCCGAGTGCCGAAGCGTCTCGACAGGGCTCAGCTCTCGGGGTTGAAACTGGTCGTTTTCGATGGCGGCGTCGTCGGCCATGGGTGCTCCTCCAAGCGGGCACGCAGGATAGAGCGCGGTCGTTCGAAATCAAGGTTTTGCTGAGCCGCCGCTAGGAGCGGTCTGCAGGGACGGCGGGCAAAAAAAAACACGGCGCGAGATTTCTCGGCGCCGTGCCTCGGTTCTGTAGAGAGCAGCCCGACATCGTCGGGGACTCTCTAATGTATCGCGCATCCCAAAAAAAACCTCTCGGTCCTACCCCACAGGGATACGTGATCGACCTTGTGCATATGTAGTTCGTCGCCGGGCGCCGGAAGCTTGAGGATTTTTTTCGTCGTGATTCGCGACACCCACGAAGATGGGTCGAGGACCTGCCTAGCAACGGGGTCGACTGCAGATCCTGGACCTGGTTTCTAAGCGTTCGCGTGATCGCACTTGCTCTCTCGGACGAGAACGTCGCCTCTCGCCCAGGGTCGCACGGTGGGCCATGCGTTTTCGCATTGCGCAAGCCCTTCAGCTGCCGGCAGTAGCGGTGTAGCATGAACCATCCCTACCGCACGTCCTGAGCAGCGCTTTTGGGTGAGACCCTCTCGCGATCGACGCCTGCTCTCAACAGCGAGCACGCATGCAGATCACTGGCAAAACGATCGCGATCACCGGCGCCACCGGCTTTCTTGGCGGCCACATCACGGAGGCGCTGCTCGACGCCGGGGCGAAGGTGGTCGGCGTCGTGCGGACCCCGTCGAAAGGGGCCTGGCTCGCCGAGCGTGGCGTCGTCATGCGGCGAGCCGACCTCGGAGATCGCGACAGCCTCACTGCGGCGTTTCAGGGCGCAGACGCTGTGGTCTCGAACGCCGCTCTTGGCTCCAACCAGGGCGAGCTCGAAGACTTTGTCCGCGTGAACTGTGAAGGCGTCGACAACACCTTTGACGCTGCAGCGGCCGCGGGCGTCTCGCGGGTCGTCCACATCTCGACCACGGCCGTCTATCAGAACCGCCTCTGGCGCCGTATGGACGAGTCTGCGGAGCCCCTCGACACCACCCGGCGGCGCTTCAATCCCGCCGACGTCACGACCGATTGGCGCTACGCTCGCACCAAGCGCATCGCCGAGGATCGGGCGTGGTCGAAGGCCGACGAGCACGGCATCGCCCTGACCGCACTGCGTCCGGGACCGATCTATGGGTCGCGCGACCACAAGGCGACCGCTCAGCTGCTCGGCAAGCTCGAAAAGGCGGTGCTGTTCACACCGACCGTCGGGGTCCCGTGGGTCCACGCGCGTGACGTCGGCGACGTCGTGCGTTCGGCGCTTGAGCAAGACGCATCCATCGGCCGTGCGTTCAATCTGACGGGCGAGCCCGTCAGCCACTACACCTTCATGCGTGCGCTCAAGCGCGCCAAAGGGCAGGGGGGCTGGATCGTCCCCATCCCGCTGCCGCTCTGGGTGCGCTACGACTGCAGTGCAGCCCGTGAGACGCTTGGCTTCAGCCCGCGCCCGATCGATGAGGGGCTGGCGGAGGCGCTTGCGCCATGACCGCGGCTCTCTGCTCAGAGGCGGTTGAGCTGCTCGACCAGGCGAACGCCGTGTACATGTCCGAGCGCGACATGGACCGTGCCTATGAGCTTGCCCAGCAGGCAGCAGGCCTCGCGGAAGCGGCTGGTGATGTGTTCACCCAGGCGCGAGCGCTGCGCTTGATGGGCGGTACGAGCTTCGAGTCTTGGCACCTCGACCGGGCCGTGGAACACCTGAACCACAGCGTCGTGCTCGCACGCGAGTCCAACAACCGTGAGGCGCTTGTCGAGGGGCTCACGACGCTGGCGATCCTGCAGTCGCGCCACGGAAGCGCGGCGGCGGCCGTCGGGCTCAACCATGATGTGTTGCTCGCCCTCGAAGGAATCGAAGCCGAGACTCTCGAGCAGCACGACTACTCGCGGACCTATGTGCTCGCTCGGACACACCATAACCTGGCTGCGTCGTACGAGAAGCTCGCGGAGTACGAGCGCGCAGAGCACCACTCGACCCTCGCGGTCGAAGGCCTTGCTGCAGCAGGCGATCCCTACGCTCGCGGCGTGTCGCTGAGCACGCTCAGCACCATCCAGCTGCGCTTGGGCCAGGCGGAGAAGGCCGTCGAGACAGCCAGCGAGGCGCTCTCTGCCATCGTGGAGCAACAAGGCTCGCCCCGGCGACGCTCGATCGCCACGATGAAGCTCGGGCAGGCGAACTTCGGGGCCGGCAACGTCGAGCGTGCGATCGAGCTCTTGCTTGAGGCCCGCGAGCTTGCGGCGTCGGCCGAAGCCTACGAAACGCTCGTCAGAACCGTTGCCGATCTCGGGGACGTGACGCTGCAGGTCGGCGACCGAGAAGCTGCCGTTGCCTACCTCGAGGAGGCCCGACAGATCGCGGAGAAGCACTCGCTTGTCTCCCTGGAGCTGAAGGTCGCCGCACAGCTCTCGCAGGTCCATGCAGAGGCCGGCAACTTCGAGACCGCATGGCGTTGGGGCAACCGAGCTTGGCAGCTCCGCGAGTCGGTCTTTGAGCAGCAGCGCAAGCGGGCAATCACCGATGCTGAGAGTCGCCATCGAGCCGAGATCTACCAGCTTGAGAACGTTCGACTGGTCAAGCTCAACGACGAGCTGCGCGAGGCACGCGACACAGCGGACGCGGCAGCCAACGCGAAAGCAAACTTCTTGGCGATGCTCTCCCACGAGATCCGAACACCGCTCACGGGCATCATCGCTGCCGCCGATCTCATCCTGGCGTCCGAGCTTGAGCCCGAACAGCAGGAGCTGACCCGGGTGTCGAGGTCGTCGGGCGAGCTCGTGTTGACCATCATCAACGACATCCTGGACTTCAGCCGGCTCGATGCCGGCAAGCTGGGGCTGGACCGGCTGGCGTTTGACCTTCGCGAGACGGTCGAGCAGACCGTTTGGCTGCTCGGCCCGAGAGCCCGCGAGAAGGGCCTCGGCCTGGATATTGCGATCCTCGATCCCGGCCACAAGCGCGTGCTCGGTGACGAGACGCGCCTCACGCAAGTCCTCGTCAACCTTGTAGGAAACGCCATCAAGTTCACGGCAGAAGGCACGGTCTCAGTGCGCTGTGTTCGTGGCGCCGACGAGGCGATGCACTTTGAGGTCTCCGACACCGGGCCCGGGGTGGGCGCCGATCCTGAACGGCTCTTTCAGCCCTTCGAGCAAGGGTCTCTGGCAGTCGGCCGGCGCCACGGCGGGACCGGCTTGGGGCTGTCGATTGCCAAGCGCCTCGTCGAAGCGATGGGCGGCACCATCGTGGCGCGCAACAACGACGACGGACCGGGCGCGTGCTTTTCGTTTTCTGTGCCGCTGCCGCCGGCAGCGGTTGAGACACGCGCGGCGGGCCTCGGCAACTATCACTTCTCGATCCCGGCTGGTCCCCGCGTCGGCGAGCCCGCACCGGCGGGGCAGCGGCAGATCTTGCTCGTCGATGACGCGTCGATCCACCGAGAGCTTCTGCCGGGGCTCTTCGCCATGTTCGGCGTCGCCTGCGATGTTGCCGCGACCGGGGAAGAGGCCGTGTCTAAGGCGAACGCATGCCGCTACGACCTCATCCTGATGGACCGCCACCTGCCTGGAATCGACGGCTTCGAGGCGACGGCTCAGATCAAGCGCGGGCCCCATGGGGCCGTCCCAATCGTCGCCCACACGGGCACCGTCACCGATGAGACGCGAGCGGCCGGCGACGCTGCTGGCATCGTCGCCTACTACCGCAAGCCTGTTGCCCTGCCCGAGGTGAAGGCGATTGTGGCTCGTTGGTTGGGTGTTCAGTCGCCCGCCGAGCCCGAGCCCGAGCCACACTCGGCGTGAGGCTCAGCCCGCCCGCCGCGTCTGCGAGCGGCCATGAGCAACAGCCCAACCGCGAGAGCCGACGCCCAAGGTGGTGGGGCCGTACCTTGAGCCGCACATCCGCTCGTGTCGTCCGGCGCGATCGGTGCGCCGCACGTCCCGCACCGTCCGCCACAGCCATCGGAGCCGCAGCTGCCTGGCGTACACGCTGGGATACACGTGTCGCACGCCGCACTCGTCGCCGGCTCGTGGACGCAAGCGCCCAGAGCGGGATCGCAGCGATCGGCGGTGCACGCGTCGGCGTCATCGCACTGTTCGACCAGCTCGATCACGGCACCGCAGCCGTCTACCCGATAGAGCGCGTCCCCACTGCATGCGAGCAGCTCCATCTCGGAGCACGACGCGCCCTGGCACTCGGCCGTGGCGCGCGGCGAATGCACGCACGCGTTCGCGATGGGGTCGCAGCCATCGTAGGTGCATGGGTCTCCGTCGTCGCATCCAACGGCGATTCCGACCGTCTTGCCGCAGGTGTCGACCAGCGCGAGGTGGCCGTCCACGCAGCCGAGACCAGCCTCCCCGCTGCACTCCGAGCAGCCGGGCGCCGTGTCATGCACACACTGCTCAATCGTGGCGTCGCAGCTGTCGATCGTGCATGCGTCGTAGTCATCGCACGCGACCGCGATCGCGCCGACTGTGCCGCAGCTATCGAACCAGTGGAGGTCGCCGTCGACGCAGCCGACGGTCGCCTCGGGTCGGCAGCTCAGACACTCTTGGGCCGTGACGGATGCGTCTTCGCACGCGCCGGCATCGCAGCGCTCGACGGTACACGGGTCGCCGTCGCTGCAGTTCTCAACCACCTCTTGAGCCGCACCGCAGCCGTCGGTCGCCACCACTGTTCCGCCCACGCAGATCGGAGGGCCTGAGCCCCTACAGTCGTCGGCTTGGCAGGCCGGCAACGCCGACGGGTAGTGCCGACACTCCGCAGCGGTGCAGGCGTCCGACGTGCAGATGTCCCCGTCGTCGCAGCTGTCGGCGAGCGCCCCCTGAGCACCGCAGCTGTCGATCCAATAGAGGCGGCCCGCTGCGCACTCCTGGGCGGCATTGGGTTCGCAGTCGGGCGGGTCGGGCGGGTCGGGCGGGTCGGGGGGCGTCGTCCACGTCACCGTCAGGCGAAACGCATCGACCCAGACGTCGCTGTCGCGGTTGCCGCTCGGGAAGCTGTGGTGCTTGAGCCGCGCGGTGAGCTGGGCAAGGGTTGCCCAGTTTAGGCCCGCCGCGCTGATGTCGAGGTCGACCCACGCGAGGTTCGTTTGAGAAAACGTCACCGAGGCTCCAGCGGCCTCGAGCGCGCCCACTAGCGCATAAGGTCCCGAGTCGTATTGGAACCTCACTAAGGCCCCTACACGCGCGCTAGCGATGGTCTCGTCGCCAGGCGGGTCGCAGAGCGCAAACCCACTCGCGACCAAGTCATCGCCAGGGTCGAGGTTTGGAGACTGCGCCGTGTTGCCATCGGGAGGGCCGCTGGCCGCCGTCGTGCTCGACCAGTCGCCGCCGCTGGTGACAGAGCTGGCATAAGCGGTCTGAGACGTGGCGTTCGCATCGCTGCACGGGTCCGGCGGATCGGGCGGGTCCGGTGGTGTCACCACACCGTCGCAGCTCACCAGCTCAAAGATGATCGCGTCCGCTTCGTCACTCTTTTGGTCGTCCGTTCCGTCAAGCAATACGTGCCCAGACCCGGGCGCGAGCGGGAAGAGGCCAAGCTCCCGATAGACGGGCCCGTGGCTGTCGTTTTCGACCACCGCACCGTCTCGCTGGTCGATGACCTGGTGGGTGACCGTGCCGTCGGCTGCGTGCACGAAGTAGTCGGCGTCGTCGGTCCGGTTTGGGGTCGCGCGAAACGCTGCGGTGACCCGGTAGACCCCAGCGATGGGCAAGCTGGTAGGGGCCCACGTGGCCGTGCCGACCCGGCTGTTGGGGTCGCCGACCTCCTTGCTGAGGTAGCGGTAGCTACCGCCGATACCCTCTGGGCTCGTCCAGGTGTTCCAGTCGCTGCCGGTCTCGCTGTAGCCAGCATCCCCGTCGTCGAGGGTCAGCTCCCAGCCAATAGGGCACTGCGCGGCTGCATCGGAGCCGGTGAGTGCCAGGCCCAGCGCGGCAAACACGAGCGCTGCGAGCCGCCCTCTTCGCGACGCCTCTCTGCCGCCGATTGCGTCACTCGCCCGATTTTGTTCACATGGCCTATGCGCGCGTCTCTCATCATGAGTGTCACTCTGCTCGGCTCGCTCGGCTTGGCCTTGCACGGCTGCGTCGAGGTGGACCCCTTCGAGGCCGACGATGCCGCGACGTCCGCCGACACCGAGACTCCGACGCCGGCCGGACTCGGCAACAGCTGCGAGGCG
Organism: uncultured bacterium; assembly: GCA_938040325.1. GTDB lineage: Bacteria > Myxococcota_A > UBA9042 > PHBI01 > PHBI01 > CALHXW01. The sequence goes on from CALHXW010000067.1 coordinate 24,432, forward strand.
CCCGTTGAGATCCCCGGGTTGCCCTACTCGTTCTTCGGTGACCTCGGAGACTTCTCCGACACCTTCCACGCCGCCAGCGGTCAGTGCGCCGACGTGGTCGACCCCGCGCTTGGCGGCGGCCAGGGCACCCCCGACGTGGTCTTTCTTCTGCAGCCAGAGACCACCGGCTCGCACGAGGTGAGCGTCGAGGCTCCGTGGGACAACATCGTCTACGTCATCGCTGGCGCGTGTGCTCCCGAGCCCGCGTCGTGTGTCGGTGGTGACGGAGGCGCCGACGGCTCGCTCGAGGTGTGGCTGACGGCCGGAGCCGCCTATCACGTCGTCGTCGATGGCGCTTCCGCCGGCGCCCCTGGACAGTTCACCGTCCATGTCAGCGCTCCGCGGTGACGCGCCGCACGCGCCACCACAGCCCCAGCCCCAGCAGCCCCAGCAGCGTCGCCCGCGCGTCGCCGGAGCCGTTGCACTCGCAGCCTCCCGAGGACCCGCCACCCTCCACCGTGTCGCCATCGCTCGTGTCGCCGCCACCACTGCAGTCGCCGCTGCCGGTCGTCACGTTCTGACAGCCGAGGTCCGGGTTGCAGAAGTCGGAGGTACACGGGTCGCCATCGTCGCAGTCGGCCGCTGAGACACAGCAGACCTCTCGCGGCGTGAACACGCACCCAATGGTCGGCTCGCAGCTGTCGTCGGTGCATGGGTCCGCATCGCCGCAGAAGCGGGCGTCGCCTGTGCACGCGCCATCGGCGCACGCGTCATCGGCCGTGCAGGCGTTACCGTCGTCGCAGGTCGTGCCATCGTTGATGGCGTCGGCCACGCAGAGCCCGTTGACGCACGCGTTGGTCGTACACAAGTCGCCGTCTGCGCACTCTTCATTGCTGCAGCACTCCGCGTCCTCGTCGGTCGCGCCGTCGCAGTCGTCATCGAAGCCGTCGCAGGTCACGTCGTTATCGATGCCGGCCTCGCAGTCATTGACGACCGTGCCATTGACGCATCGCTCCACCGCCGAGCTGAGGCAGCCGCCGCTGCAGGTGATGGTCTGTCCCGTCCAGTGCTCGTCGATCTCGCCGTCACAGTCGTCGTCGACCCCGTCGCACGTGGTGTCCGCTGTACCAGGCAGCGGCGTGCAGCTGTCGACGACCGCTCCGTTGACGCAGGTCCTGCTGCCGACGTTCTCGCAGCCGTTCGAGCCGCACGCGATCTGGGTCGGCACGTAGTCGTCGTCGGTGTTGCCGTCACAGTCCTCATCAATGCCGTTGCAGGTGTCGTCGACGCCAGGCGTCGCGTCTGTGGTGCGCGTCCAGCGTGCCCGGACCTTGTAGCGGCTCAGCGTCTGGGGGGTGCACGCGTGGGTCCACTCCTGCGGGGTGAGCGCTGCGGAGAGAATCCCCGGTGATGCGAACATGAACGCGTAGCCACCGGATGCCGGCGAGCTGTTGGTCGTTGTCTCAAGCGGCGTCATCCACAGTCCGCGCGCGTTGGGACTGTTCGGGCCCGGATCGCCAAGCCAGACCGAGTGAGTGTCGGCCCATAGCATCGGCGCGGTCATGCTGCCGTCGGTGATGAGGGGGTTGCTCGGGCAGCCGCCGACCTGGTCGCAGGTATCCCACGAGCAGTCGTTGGCAGTCTGGGTGACGAACATGGTCGAGGGTCCGCCGCAGCTCTTGATGGCCATCATCGTGGAGAGATCGGCGTCCTCGGCGCGGTTGAAGACGAACGTCGGGGTGCCGGCCGTATAGAACTGGTGCTGCGTGCCGGTGACGCCCGGTGCCTTGCCGATCTCGACCTCGCTGATGATTTCGCCGTTGGACTTGCCCTCGTAGCGCACGCGCATTTCGATGCCGACGTTGGAGACCTGCCGATGGCTGAACTTGAGCTTACCGCCGGCGCCGGTGAAGGCGCCGATGCCAAAGTGGTCGCCGAGCAGTGGGTTGGGGTCGACGTACTCGTGGACTAGGACGTCGTTGACGAGGACGCGCAAGAGCCCGGGCGTCTGGTTGGCGGTCTGCACTTCGACGGTGACGCCACCAGGGCTGCTGACGCCGACGGCTTGCGGGATAACCGCAAGGCCCTGGTTCCAGGGGAAGGTCGCGCCGTTGGCGTCGATGCGCTCGAGCTGCATGATCCCGGAGTGGTTGATGTTGAGGGAGTAGCCGGACGACGCCTGGGCATCGAACTCGGACGTTGCGTTCGTCGAGATGGCCCGCCGAAAGCCGATCTTGGCGATGCCGTAGCCAACGTGCTCGCTCATGTCGACGCGCACGCGAAAGGCGACGCGGCCGTCACCGATGGTCTGCAGGCGCTTGCCGAGTGCGAGCGACACAGGCTTTCGGTTGTCGGCCATCATCAGCCAGCCGCTCTCTGCACCCGGTTTGCTGTCGAACCACACAGCCGCGCCTGTCGTATCGCGGGTGCAGAGCTCGGGCCAGCTGTTGCAGGTGTAGGGGGTGTACCAGCTTCCACCTAGCCGGATGTCGTCGGCGGGACCGGTCGAGTTCCAGGCGAAGGGCGGAAATCCCGTGACCTCATAGGTCGCGGTGTCGCCGACCACCTCGTAGGACGTCTCGCGGAACCAGTAGACGTACTTGGCATCGCTAGCAGGCGCGGTCTGGCGGGCGATTGGAAAGGGCTGGAGGCCGTCCGGTCCGATCTGATTGATAAGCTTCCCGGTGTCGATCTGCGCTTGGCCACCGCCGAGGTAGGGGTTGAGGATCGACGGCTCGTTGCCATCGCCGAGCTGCCAGAACCGCAGCACCCCGCCATAGTCGGTGTCGAACGTTAGGTGGTGCCCGCCCGCGCTGAGCTTCACGCCGTTGTGGCCGTCCGGCGTCACCACGCGCGTCAGCTGCGGCGCTTGGGCGTACGCCTCGGTGCCGACAAGAGCGAGTGCCGCGAGCAGGGCAAGGCGGACGATGTGAGGTGTGTTCATACGCGTGCTCCGTAGAAGACGATGGCGTGGCGTGCTCATGGGTCGTAGGCCACTGCGAAGCGGTGGATGATGGGCACGGCGTCACCCACGCCCGGCGAGAGCCAGGCGCGGAGCTGCAGCGTTGTCGCCGTTTGGTTCAGCACCTGGCCGTTGGTGAGCTCCTCGAACTCGCCGCCATCAAGCTGGGCCCACACCCGCACAGAGGTGCCAGTCGGTACCGTCGCGTCCCAGCGGATCGAACGCCAGAGTGTCGGGCCGTCCAGCTCGACGACGGGCGACTCCCACGTGGTGCTGCTGGCGCCAAAGAGGCAGGTGTTGAGCGAGGTCAGGTCGCCGCTGTAGGCATAGGGCTCGTCAACGAGGTCCTCGCCGAAGTTCAGCGCAAGGCCAGTCTCGGCGTCAAAGCGCGTGATGTTGTTGGAGAAGCGATTGATCGTGTAGATGTTGTTGCTGGCGTCGACCGAGAGTCCGCGGGCATGGGACGCACCAGGCGGCAGCTGGCGCACCCAATACTCATTGAGCAGCGGGTCGTAGATGTAGAAGCGGTCGTTGTCGCCACAGGCGACGTAGACTCGCCCGTCTAGCCCGGTCGTGACGCCGTTGCAGTCCTCGCTCGGGGCTGTCTGCGACTCCGAGAGGTTCAGCGACACGACGTCGAGCAGCGTGCCGGTGTCCGTGTCGTAACGGGCCAGCCCGTCGAAGGTCGACACCCACAAGCTACCGGCGTCGTCTGTGGCGATACCGTAGCCAAACGCCGGATCGATCATCCAGTCGACGCTGAGCTGCCCCGGCGTGCTGATGTTGATGCGAAAGAGTCCCTGGCGAAACGTCGTGGCGTACACCGCTTCGGCATCGACCGCTAAGCCGTAGATGCCGACGCTGTTGACTAGGGTCGCGATGATGGCGCCGGTGTCGGTGTTGAGCTCGTAGACGTTGCCCGTCGAGAAGCAGCCGACGAATAGACGGCCCCCGGGCCCCAAGATCGCGCCGCGTACGACGTCGGACTCGGGCAGCTGCACCGACCACTCCAGCGTGCCGTCGATGAGGTGTTTGTTCACGCGTCCACCCTTGCGACAGCTCACGTACATCGTCCCGTCGCTGTCGACGACCATACGGCTCGGGTCTTCGCACGTCGCAAAGGGCGAGCCCATCGCGACGCGCGGCGGGAGCGTGTCGATCTCAAAGACCGTGATGCCGTTGCCCTTCGATGAGGGGACCGCGAGGTACGGGGTGCCGCTGCAGCCTTGGCCCGCAATGCCGGCGACCTCCACATCGCACCAGCCGCAGCTGATGGGGTCGGGGCGGGTGGCGCCTGCGACCTCGACCGAGAAGAAGCGTCGAAAAGCGTTCGTCTCGAGCACGATCGAGCCGATGTCGAACTCCGTCGGGACCTCGCCCAGCTGTGCCGCCGCACCGGGGGGCGTGACGTAGGTGACCGCAAAGCTGCCGCTGGCGTTGGCGGGCAGGACCCAGGGGCTCGCCGCTGTCGGCGCTAAGCCGGTGTCGGTGAGTCCGGCAAAGGAGAGCGAAAAGCGCGGGCTCGAGCCCTGCACGCCGAGCGCACTCAGCTCGGACGTCGCTGCTTGGGCACTGGTTGCCAAGAAGGCGTCGCTGATGACCAGCGGTTCGTTGCCGCAGGACTGCACGTCGACCGTGATGGTATAGGTCCCGCCGGGAGGCTTGTGGCCAAAGTTCACGCGCGGTGGATTCACCAGAATGCAAGGACCACTCTCGTTGCCTTGCAGCGGAACGTCGTGGCCGATGAGTGCGTTGCCGCCGTCGCCCCAAAACCGCAGGTTGCCCTGGTGTGCGCGATCAGACGTCGGCGCAAACTTCACCATCAGCTCGTCCTGACCGAGCACCAGGGGCGGATCGAAGATCAGCGGCTCACCATCGGTCCAGGTGTCGCCGTGGCCCACCGAAAACGCCGCGTCCGAGGTCAGCTCGACCCGCGTGACTGCCAGGTCGCGCGCGCCCGTGTTGCCGATCTCAAGCGGCTGGATGTCTTCGCTTCCCTCGGCCACACCAGCAAAGACGACGACCGACGGGAACGTCACCAGCCAGGGCCGACCTTGCACTGCGGCAAGCTGCGCGCTCACGTCGGGCGCATCCGAGATGACCACTAGTCGTGCCTGACGCTCGATCCCGTCATAGCGCGTGAACGCGACCGCGATGTCGACGGTCTCATCGGGCGTGAGCACGACCGGAAGGCTCGGGGCAGCGGCCAACGCAAACGACGGGATACCGTCATTGCCGACCTCGATTTGCAGGGCGTCGATCGTGACGTCTTTGTTGCCCTTGTTGCGGACCACGACGGTGCGCGTCTCGCTCTCGCCGTTCTGAAGACCATCCAGGTTGAACTCAGTGAGGCTTGGTTCGGCTTCCAGGAGCGGCCGCTCGCCGACCTCGAATGTGTCCTTGCAGCCGCTCAACGCGCTTGACGCGATGGCCAACAACAGCACGGCGAGTGCCCTCAAAGACGGGTGGTGAGTTCGTAGGACACGCGATGTGTATGAGTACAAATTCATAACGCAGCCAGTGTCGGAGTATGCCACTGCGGGCCCTCACACCGTCGCATAGGGGGCGCCTGAACGTCAACTGCGACAACTATTTCCGCGAGATGGGGTCCGTCGACCCCAGCGCTCCCTTGGCGGTGTGCGACACTTCCGGGTGGGGGCAAGTGACCCTGGTTGGCATATTCGACCCCGAGTGGGGTCAGTTGTTCCCAATCCCGCGATCGAGTAATAACCCTGCTTTTGCTGGGGTTTTTTGACCCCAGCGCCAGGTTTTCTCGGGCTTCAAGGTGTCGTTTTTATTCCGGTTTGGTGCCGCTCGGGTGCTGGTGTGTTGACCGGCTCCTTGCATGCCCGATCCACCTCTCCTACGGTCCACTTACCCCCAAATTGGCGCCCGTCAAATCTCGCCAAGCGTTGAATTCTTCGGAGGCTCTCATGAAGCGTCTTGCGTTTGCCTTTCTGTTGCTGCTGATGCTCTCCCCGCCGGGAGCGGCGCAGACATTCACCCGCATTGCGCCTGAGTCCGGCTGCGCTGGGTGCCCGGGTAAGGTACAGCTCGCCACGAGTGACCAGTGCCTTCAGTTCAGCCCCGCGTTCGGCGGCACCGTCATCGATTGGTACCGCAGCAGCAATTGCGCCGGAACACCGATCACGCTGCCGCACGCCAACGACTTTACGACGGTAGGCGCCAACTACCAGAGTCACACGTCCGCCTACTTCCAGCAGGGCGCCGACATCGTCAACGGCCAGCCCACGGCAACGCAGCAGACGCTGAACGGTGTCCCCTACTTTTCTCACTTCGGCTACTACATGCGCGAAGTCGTCGGCCCGGAGAGTGGCGGCCAGACTTACCAGGTCGAGGGGTTCATCCCGCTGGCGTGGACGTCCGACACGAATCACGACGCGCTTGCACGAACGGGTAACGCCAACGGGAGGTGGGACCGACTCGCCAACTACGCCGGTATGCTGGGCGTGCATCCGAACTGCCCGAACATCGCCGATTGCATGGACCGGAACTGGCTCGATGCCGATGGCGGATCGGCCAAGCACTTTGCTCACTCCACAGCGCCAGTCTGGTTTGACGTCACGGGCGCGACCGACGGGATCCTCTGGGCGGGCAACCTCAACAAGCCGGCCACCGGCTGGACCGGCAACATGGCCGAGATCCCTGACGGCCGCGTCGCGTTCCGGGTGACGGTGACGTTCGAGGACGCACCGGGCTTTAGCGACCTCGACGGCTTCGTTTCGATCGTGTTTCGCCGTCAGGTCACGGCGGCTCACGCTAACCTCAACCCAAGCGCGCAGTTTAACACCGTCCCCGGGTACGGCCTCAACGTCAACCGCGCCGGCGTCATCGAGCTTCGCGAGTACCCCAGTGGTGCCGCGCTATGGACCAAGCCAGCCGGGACCATCAACACGACGCAGCCGTTCATCCTCGAGCTGAGAACGACCAACAACGACAACGGCCAGATGGACGTGTTTGTCAGCCAGGGCGCCGGCGGAACCGTCAACAGCAACATCAACGGCACACCGACCAACAAGAACACCTTTGTGGGTACCTACGCCCCCGTCGAGAGTGTCGACGACCCGTCGCCCACCCTCGGAGACCACTTTGGAATCTTTGCCGCTATGGAGGGCCACGGCAGCGTCCGGTTCGGAGGCCGCGCGTTCTACAACGTTGGGATGGAAGTCAGCGCCAAGTACACCGCGCAGGCGGACGGCTCGGTCAAGAGTGACATCACGCTGCGAAAGCCGGGCAGCGCGTCATCGTCGGAACAGAACTACCGCTTCGGCACGCTGCCGCAGATGACCGCCAACAGCCAGATCACGGGCTACAACACCGGCTACTTCTTTGATGACTGCTGGGACCTGACCCAGGCGTCCGGCGACCCCGCGGGCTGCGGCGACTGCCCCGGCGCCAGCAGCTGCCCGGCGAACCCCATCGTCAACACAGGCAACGGCTCGGCGGCGTTCTACGGCAAAGTGCTGACGCCGAACAACGCCAAGTATATCTGGGTTGGCCAGCAGCCGACGATTGCCGGCGCTCACCCCAACGCGCCAGACACCAACAGCAGCACCGGCATTTGGATGATCCCAGAGCTGGCCCAGACCAACGGCAACACCGCGCCAGACCCCTACGTTGCAGTGACCGACGGACCGGGCGGGATGAGCATTGGGGTCGACGCCGGTCGCTGGAGCTACAAGTGCTCTCAGCCGGCCATCAACAGCGCGCGAGCGGTGGTCCGTTGGCAGGTGGACCGTCCACCGGAGCGATCGTGCTGCCCGAGCGCTGCGACCGACACCACCTGCAACGGCATCGACGAAGACTGCAGCGGCGGCACCGACGAGGACTACACGAAGACCATGCCACCGGTGACATGCGGCACGGGCGAGTGTGCTAACATCGGCGGCTGGCAGTGCATCAACGGCACCGAGACCGAGGTCTGCAGCCCCGGGCAGCCGACCGCTGATGACCAGTGCGACGGACTCGACCAAGACTGCGACGGCACCGATGACGAGCACTATGTGCCGAGCGACACGACCTGCGGCGTTGGTGGCTGTGCGTCAACGGGCGAGCTTCAGTGCGTGGCTGGCGTGCCGGTCGACACCTGCGTTGAGGGGACGCCCGAGGCAGACGCCAACTGCGATGGCGTCGACGACGACTGTGATGGCACGCCCGATGACGACTTTACGGCGATCGACGTGACCTGCGGCTTTGGCGTCTGCATGGCTGACGGGACCCAGTCGTGCGTCGATGGCGCGCTGACCGACGACTGCGTCCCGGGCCTTCCGATCGCGAGCTCCGACAGCACCTGTGACGGGCTCGATGATGACTGCGACGGCTTCGCCGATGAGGACTTCGTCGATGACGACCCGATCACCTGCGGTGACCTGTGCGGCGGCGCCTGCGTCAGCGGTTCTGTCGTTGAGACCTGCTACGAGCCAACGAGCACGGACTTCACCTGCGACGGGTTCGACGACGACTGCGACGGCGAGACGGATGAGGACGTGCCGGTTCCGGTGCCGACCTGCGACATGCCGTGTGTCGACGTGTGCGAGGCCGGCGACACCGTCGAGCAGTGCGCCGACTGGCCGAGCGACGATGTTGTCTGCGACGGCATTGACGATGACTGCGACGGTGAGACCGACGAGGACTGCCCGACCTGCGACGACGGGACGCTCAACCAAACGGAGACCGACATCGACTGCGGTGGCGGCCTCTGTCCGGGCTGCCTGGTTGGCGAAGATTGCCTGCTCGACAGCGACTGTCAGAGCGGATTCTGCAGCGACAGCGGCGTCTGCGTCGGCGGCGACAACGACCAGGACGGGACGCCGGATGCTGACGACCCCGACGACGACAACGATGGCGTGCTCGATGGCGAAGAGCCGGCGGGAGATGCCGATGGCGACGGTGTTCCGAACGTGTTCGATCCCGACAGCGACGACGACGGACTGCCAGACTGGGTCGAGGCGGCGCCAAGCGAAGATGTGGCTGGCCCCAGCGGCATCGACGCGGACATGGACGGGCTCGATGACGCCTGGGACGCAAGCGAAGGGGGCGTGCCGCTGCCGGAGCTGGAGTCGACCGATGGCGACCCGGTGCCGGACCTGGCCGACCTCGACAGCGACAACGACGGGGTGCCCGACTGGTCGGAGGTGGACGGAGAGGCCCCCGCTGGCGTCGACTCCAACGGCGACGGAATCGACGATGCGTACGCCCCGGAGCTCGGTGGCGGTTGGAGCACGCCGACCGACACCGACGACGACGGCTTGCCAGACCACCGCGACATCGACAGCGACGACGATGGGCTGACGGACGCATCGGAGGCTGGTGGAGACGACGTCAACGGCGACGGCGTGATCGATGGCTTCACCGACGTCAACAGCGACGGGCAGGACGACAGCACCGCAGACACGCCGCTCCCAACGCCGGACTTCGACCAGGATGGCGCGGCCGATCTCTACGACATCGATGCCGACGACGACGGCATCCCCGACAACGTCGAGGCCCAGCCTCACGGCGATGGGTTCGTCCCGCCGA
>CALHXW010000068.1 GCA_938040325.1 uncultured bacterium
TGCTCGAGCTCAGCGACGTTTTCGAGGAAGTGGACGTGACAGACGCCATGGAACGCATCGATGCCGAAGCCAAGACATGCCACCAGCCGGGTCGGGACCTTCAGCTGTGACACCGCCGACAGACTCACCATGTCTTCCTCAGGCGTGCCGAGCCCCGCTTCGTCGCCGAACATCAAGATGTCGGTGCCGCCATCGACCAGCACGACGGCGTCGACCTCGAGATCGTCGACCAGCGCTTGGTAGCCTGCGAGGAGCGGCTTCGCGCCGACCTTCTCGAAGGCATAGACCGACCACGGCAAGCCGTGCTGATGCAGCCGAGCCGACAGCGCTTGTTCGGGGAAGTAGCCGCCCTGGCCCGTCGACTTTGGACCCACTCGATAGACATGCGGCGCAAAGTGCGGCGCATCGGTGCCTCCGAGGTAGGTGAACGAGAGGTTCGCGAGCGACACGCGCTTGCCGGCCTTGTTGAGCGCCAGCGCCAGCGGCAGACCCGCGTAGATGTCGAAGCCCCCGCCGGCGCCGGCGATGAGCACGTGCTTGGAGGCTGAGAGCGCCTCGAAGAACGGGTTGTGCAGAATAGACGTCATGCCGTTGTCTCCTCACGGTCGGCGGACTGGCCCTCGCTTGAGGGTTCGCTCGACCTGCCCGCTAAAGGGTTAGGCGCCCCATCTCAAGATGGTTGTCGGCCCATTTCAAAGCCATGTTTCTAGGCGCCGCGAGGCTCCCGTGGAGGGGCGCTCTCAACCCGCCCAGCCTATCATGAAACTCCCTTCCAGTCTGCATGTTATGACGGCTTCGACCCGCGTTTCACCTGCCTCCATCGACGCTCGTGGCGGACGGTCCGAGGTCCCGATTTGGCGCGTACCCAACCCGCGTTGCGAGACGACTCGCCGTGTGGGAGAACGGTCACGTGGGAAGAGACACGGCACCACTGGACGGACTGGACCTGAACCTCTTGGTGACGCTACGCGCGTTGCTGCGTGAGGCCAACGTCACACGCGCTGCCGAGCGACTCGGGCAGTCCCAGCCGACGGTCAGCCGAACGCTCGCCACGCTACGCACCACGTTCGGAGACCCGCTCTTGGTGCGCAGCGGGCGCGCGATGGCGCTGACTCCCGTAGGCCAGAGCCTGCGCTCGCCGGTCGAGCGGGCCCTGGCAGCCATCGACCAGCTCGGAAACAGCGGCGCGTTTGTGCCAGCGAGCTCCGAGCGGGTCTTTCGCCTGATCCTGCCAGACATCGTCGGCTCGCTCCTGCTGCCGAGGGTGCTCATGACGGTCTCAAGGCTGGCCCCTCGGCTTCGACTGCAGGTGCTCGGCAGCGAGCGCCATATGGGACGTGACCTGCTCCACGGCGAGGTCGATATCGTTGTCGCGGCACCAAAGCTCGACCACCCAGAGTTCTTCTCGCGGACGCTCGGCGAGCCCATGGGCTGGTCCATCATCTACCAACCGACGCACCCTGGCTTCGGCGCGTCAATGGACGCCGATCAGTGGCGCAAAGCGGCCCATGTCCAGCTGGTCCCGGCCGGTCGACCGGACGTGGTCACAAGCAACTCGCTCGACGAGGTGCTCGTGAGCCAGCGCGTGGCGCGCCATGTGCCGCTCAAGGTCAGCTACCTCGGAGCCATCGGACCAGTGCTCAAGCGGGTCGCCTGCGTGGCGTCGATGCCGACGCCCGTCGCCCGCTACGTCGCCGCTGAGCAGGGCTTGCAGGCCCTACCCCACCCGCTGGGCTCAGTCATACCGCCGGTTCAGCTGCGCATGACCTGGCACGAGACCCAACACGCCGACACCGGCCACAAGTGGCTCCGTGACCAGCTCGCGGCGGTCGCCGACACCGTGATCCTCAACGCTGCAGCGCCCGTGCATGTGCCAGGCGCAGGATCTTTTTGATCTCGACGAGGTCGGTGGCGTCTCGCGGCGCGAAGACCATCGTAAACTGACGCGCGACCGGGTGCGGAATCCCCCAGCCAGCCTCGACGATGCGCTTCTGTAGCCGGCCGGCAAAGGGCAGGTGGAAGTGTCCCTCCTTGTGCATGTGGCCGAACTCGGTCTTGCCGCCGCCACGGCGCACGTGAAAGCCCACCGAGCTTGGCAGCGAGTGGTGCGAGCGCCCGGTGCTGGCGTTGGGCAGGCCGACCGGAATCCACGCCAACAGCTCCTCGATGATGGCGCGCGGCGAGAGCTGGTCGAGCTGGACATGGGGAACGCCGTCGTTCGACTTCGGCGGCGTTCCAACCCGCGGCGCGAGCACGACCTTGGTGTCGGCGCGGAGCGTGTCATCGACGGGGACCACATCGCCGGAAGCGATCGCGGTCAAGAGCATGAGTTCAGCGAGCAAGAGCATGGGGTTCTCCTCTGAGGTTATCGGCACGCTGAGATCTTTAGGTCCCGTCCATGCGTGAGCTATGTCGGTCTCGACATGCTGGCATTCACGGCCGTCATCACGCCCTGGCTGCGACGGTCACGGCGCCAAGCTGCGGGCGCTGCCCCAGTCGCTTTTGAGTGACCTTTGAGTCGCCGGCCCCGCACGCTCCGCTAGCGTCGCAGCCATGCTTAACTCCACCTACATCGCACTTCTTCTCGTTGTCTCCACAAGCCTCGTTGGCGTCTCCGCATGCGGCGATGACAACGCCTCACCGGGTGACATCGACGCCATCGACGCCGCCGACTCAGGCCCCGGGGACCCAGACGCGTCGACCGACGCAGCCGACGTCGACGACACCGCTCAGCCTGGGTTCGCGCTTGAGGTCGCTTGGAGCTCCTGCTCGCTCTTTAGCGAAGGTAGCGACATGCGCGCCGAGTGCGCCGACATCGAGGTGCCGCTGCACTGGGACGACCGAGACGGCGAGCGCATCACGGTCTTCCTCAAGCGCTACCGCGGTGCGGAAGGCGGCGGACAGGTCTGGATCCTGCCAGGCGGACCGGGCCAGAGCGGCAGCGACGTCGAGCCCCTCGTCAACCAGCTCATCACCCTGGACGCCGACCGCAGCTACTACATGCTCGACCACCGCGGCGTCGGACGCTCGACAAAGCTGCGGTGCCCAAGCTCGGAGGGCATCGACGGCCCCAACAGCATCGGCCTCGGCGAAGGAGAGGTCGCCGCCTGCCTCACCGAGGTGCGTGCCGAGTGGACCGACGAGCAGCTCGCTGGGTTCTCGACCACCAACGCCGCGCGCGATGTAGGCGAGCTCATCGACCACCTGCGCACGGGCGATGAGCTCGTCTCGCTCTACGGCGGCTCCTACGGGACCCTCTGGCTGGACCGCTACCTCAGCCTCTACCCCGAGCAATCCGACGCCGCGGTCATGTCGGCCGTTGCCATTGACGTCGACCTGCTCAGCATCGACCGCTATGTCGACGACGTGACCCGGCGCTGGCTAGATGCCTGCGATGCCGACACGACGTGTGGTCCTCGCTTCGACGACGCGTTCGGGCGCAGCGCTCGTGAGGTGGTGACCGACGCGTTCAGCGGAGCGGACGCCGCCTTATGCCCCGAGATCGACGCGCTCGGGCTGACGATCGCCGACCTCAAGCCCTTCTTCGGACAGGTCTTTAGCGACCTCCAAGGCAGGTCGTTCTACGCGCCGATTGTCTATCGACTGGCGCGCTGCGAGCCCCGAGACGTCGCGGCGATCACCCAGCTCATCGCCGCGTTCAGCCCGCCCGATGGGCCCCAGGACCTGCCGCTGACCGTCCGAAACTGGGGCTTCGTGCTCAGCGAGCACATCGCGATCAACGAGCTGTCGACCGAGCGCTCCCAAGCCGAGATCCTCGCTGACTACAACAACGCCATCGCCGTTCAGGGCACGACCCCGCGACTCGCCGAGTCGTTCGCCATCTGGCCACGCTACGACGCGCCTCCCTTCGACAACAGCGCCTACCAGGGCGCACTGCTGATGCTCCACGGCGAGTACGACTTTCTGCCAACATCCGCCTACCAGCGCACGGTGGACTACTACCTCGACAACAACCCCAACGCCGAGTTCAAGCTGATCGACGGCGCGCCCCACTCCCTCGAGAGCCCAACGACGACCGGTGTCCAGTGCGGCGGCCAGCTCCTCGTGACGCGGCTGCTGGACCCCACGGCCCCGCTGCCGGACTGTGTCGACGACATCGTGCCGCTGAGCTTTGCCCCGCCGGCCCCCGTCTCCATGGCACTCTTTGGAACGACCGATCCGTGGGATGGTGTCCCCGAGTGACGGTCACCTGACGGGCGCAATCACCTGGGCGTGCAGGCGGTAGCGATTGCGGTCGACGGTCTGGATGACGTCGCGGAGGCCTGCACGCCGGAGCGTCCAGATGGCGGTGTGCACGCGCCGACGCCGCGAGTCAGGGTGGGCGCGGTCGCTCGGCCAGCCAGCCTCGAAGAGCTCAGCAACCGAGACGACCGACCCTGGTGGCAACCGGCACAAGAAGTCGAGCAGGCGCCAGGGTGGGCCGCTGGGCGTGAGCGTCAGGGGTTGACCATCGAGGCACGCATGGCCGTTGCCCAGGCTGAGGATGGGCGCTGTGCCGTCGGGGTTCAGCACGCGCAGAGCGTCCTCGGCCAGCTCGGGGTCTTCAGACCTGGCCGCTGCACGAAGCGCGGTCACCAACGTCTCCGGCGCAGCAGCGCCGGACTCGACACAAGCGAGCGCTGCCGTCCCGCGGAGCACGCTGTTGGGGAGATCGATCGCTGCGCGCCACGCGGCTGTCGCCGCATCCGCAGCGTCATCCCGGCGGCCGCAGCGCACCAGGGCGCGGGCGTAGCGTGCCTGACAATAGGTCTGCCCGAGCGCGTCGCCGGCGGCACCCAGATCCGCGACCGCGCGCTCGTAGTGCGGCAGCGACTCGGCGCTGCGCGCCTCCGCTAGCTCTGCCAAGCGCGCCCAAATCAGCCCGCGATGCCTTGCCTCACGGGCGGTGGCGAGCGCCGTCTCGAGTGCGGCGTCAGCGCCGCCTGTGTCTTCAGCTCGGGTCGCGCTGAGCGCCCACTGGAGCACCCAGTTGAGATCGTCTTTGGCTGGACCAAGCGCCTGGAGCAAGCGCTGGCCTTGATGCGCCTCACCGCTTCGCAGCAGCGCGTGGGCACGCATGACGGTCGACGCGCGCGACCCATCGTCGAGCAGCAGCAAGCTCTCGCGAAACGCGCCGGACTCGATGAGCGCGGCACCGAGCGTCCGCCGAACCGAGAGGCCGCCTTCATGACAAGCGACACCAGCGAGGCGTTGCCGCAACGCATCGATGGCAACGGTCGCGTGAGGGGTGCGTCGGAGCAGCGACACAGCGGTGAGGAGCGCGTCATCGTCTAGCGCGGTCGCGAGGTCGCTAGCGCGCAAGCAGGCCGCCAAGCATGCGGTGTCGTCGGGGGTCCACCGCTCAGGCGATGCGAGCCGCCGCGCCGTGTAGCGCCTCAGCGTCTGCCTGGCCGCCGCGGCGTCGCGCTCAGCGGTCCACACGCTGAGCAGATCGCGCCGCACGCCAGGAACCTCGACCCGGTCGTTGTCGACCCACCGAAGCCAGTGCGCGGCCACGAGCTCGGCGACCGCGGAGGCGCAAGGATGCCTCCAGCACGCCACCAGCGTCGACAGCGAGAGGCCTGTGGGAGAGGCAGCGACGCAGTGGACGAGGCGACGCTCGACGTGTCCAAGCCCGCCGAAGTGACGTCGCCAGCGAGCCAGCTCGGGCCCGCACCCAAGCTGAGCCAGCCACGCCTCAGGCTCGGCGGCGTAGGCTCTCAGCCACCGCGAGGCCCCCATCAGGGAGGCCCCGCGACTTGCCAGCTCGACCGCGGCTGGGTCGTCACCCGCCCAGCGCGCGAGCTGCGGGCAAGCTGCTTGTGACCGGACTGCGCCGCGTCCACGTGTGTGTCTGTGATCCCTCATGGCATGTCCCCAACGAACACCGCAGTCTCGTCGCGCTGAACCGCGCAGGCTCATTCTAGCCCCAAAACAAGCGCTCTTTCCGGGTGCGGCTTTGGCGATGCCCTCGCCACCAGCGCCGGTGCATTCGCTTCGCTCACCCGAACTCGACGATGCTCGCAGGGCCTTCATTCGGCCGACGCTGCTGGCAAGTACATCGCGTTCGCCTCGCTCGAAAATAGCGCTTGATTTGGGTCTG
>CALHXW010000069.1 GCA_938040325.1 uncultured bacterium
AGGCTGACTGGCTGGTCAAACGGCTAAGCAAAGGTCACACAGGCGGGATGAGACAAGTGCCTCGCCCTGACGGTGCGGCAGCCCGTCCCGCAACAGATGTGCTGCTTCCCGAGCGCCGCTAGCCCGCGCACTTCTCACAAGAATTCGAGACGCCCTAGTGCTCGCCGTAGGTGTAGATGAGCGAGTCACTGGCGAGGCGACCGCAAACATCTTCCACTTCGACGCTCACAACGTGTCGACCACGGGATGGCGGGTCGACGAAGAGCAGCAGCCCGGACTCCTCAACCACGTCACCAGCGACCTGCAGCGGCACCCGTCCTCCCATCACGACTTGCCGGATACCCAGGGACTGACAGCCAATTGGCACCTCATTGGTCGGTGCGCCCGGGCTGCAGTCTTCCCCTTCCGCGAGCCACATCGTGACTCGGATCTTCGGATCAAGGTCGAGCTGGACATCGCCCACGCGGAAGCCCAAGAAGACGTGCTGGCCCCCCTGGAACCCGAACTCAATCTCCGGTGGGGACGCTTCAGACACGGTCCGAAAGCTGTTTTGTCCTGCGCCGAGCGTCACCGTGAGCGGTCCAAGCTCCGGGCAGGCAATATAGTCAAAGCTGTCCTGGGCTGCGGCACAGCCTAAGCGGTCGTCATCACATGGATCTTCACCGGGTCCGCACGTGAGCCCGAGCCCGGCGAGACCGGTCAACACTGCGACTGCGGCTGCAACCCCAATGCCGCTGAGGCCGCAGCGAGGATGGTGGATCATAGAAGCAGCTCCGGGATCGGGCCGGTCCCATCGTCACCGAAGGTCGCCCGTTCGATACCTGCCGCTCCCAACATGGTAATGAACAGATCGGACACCTTACCGCCGGTCAAGTCGATATGCTCACCCGTCCGAATCGCTCCACAAGCGCCACCAGCTAAGAGAATCGGCATGTCGGCATGGGAGTGACTGTTGCCGTCGGCGATCTCGCTGCTGAAGAACACCTGCGAGTTGTCGAGCAGCGTGCTGGTGCCGTCAGCGACTTCCGAAAAGCGCTCCAGCAGGTCGGCAAAGATCTGGACCTCGTACCTGTTGATGGCGGAGAGCATCCGGAAGTTCTCGGGGTTGTTGTTGTGGTGGCTGACCTCATGGTGGGTCTCGCTGATGGTGGGGTCGAGCCAGCTGTAGTTCCGTGACGAGCCAGCGTTGCCAAACATAAACGAGACGGTGCGAGTCAGGTCGCACTGGAGTGCAATCGTTGTGAGCTGGTTCATCGCGATCGCCCGGGCCGTCAAGTCCATCTGCTGGTCGGGATAGTCGGGTGGGGAACACGTCGTGTTCTGGCCTAGCTCGATGAGCTTCTCCAGCTCGCGAACGCCGGTCAGGTACTCGTCGACCTTCTCCTTGTCGCTAGCGCTGAGACGGGTCTGGAGTGCCTTGGCGTCATCGACCACGTAGTCGAGCACGCTCTTTCTGAGCGTGGTTCGTCGAAACACCTCATCGGCAGTGAGCGTGGCGTCGGCGCCCTGGAAGAGACGATCGAAGACCAAACGTGGATTGACGATCTTTGGCAGCGGCGTCTGTGGCCCGGCCCAAGAGATGTTGCGGGCATAGGCACAGCTGTAGCCCGAGTCGCAGTCACCCACGCTGTCGCCGCTCTCTAGTCCGAGCTGAAGCGATGACAAGGCTGTCTCGGCGCCATACGTCTGAGCCATCACCTGGTCAACCGAGATGCCGTTGAGGATGTCGTCACCGTCGGTCTTGCGCACGTGCGTGCAGGTCAAAAACCCGCCGGTACCGGCGGCGTGGTCTCCTGCGCCATCGGGTTTGCAGGGGGCGTTGTCGAGCCCGGACAGGACGGACACGCTGTCTTTCACGTTGGCCAGCGGTGCGAGAATCGACGGCAGCTCATACCCAGGGCCGAACGTCGTTGGGGTCCAGTCGGCCATGTGGATGCCGTTGGGGACATAGAAGAAGACCGACCGGACCGGCGACTCAGGCGTCGCCGCGCGCGCGACGTGCCGTGAGCGAAAACCCAGCGATGAGAGAAAGGGTAGCGCGATCATCGCACCGGCTCCACCGAGGAAGCTTCGGCGCGACAGACCGCTCCTGGAGAGGGCGTGTGTCCGCCGCTGCTCGTGCTGACGCTTTTGACGTGATTGGCGACGTTTGCGGCTCATTGGGCCACCTCCCCGCGGCGCATTCGGAAGGGGTCACTCGTTGCTACGAGGACCATCAGCTCTTCAAAGAGGTAGCCACGCTCGGCGAATGCGGCTGTCATCATCTCCAGGTACGGCTCGTCGGCTCGACGGACCCCGCGACCGAGCGCGTACGTGAACACCTGCTCGACCATGCAGGCCGGCAAGCGCGGGTCATGAGCGAGCAGATCGATCATCTCATCGGAGCCGTCGAACGTCTCCCCGTCTGGGAACTGCCCTGACGCGTCGATCTCGTAGCCGTTGTCGGTGTCGCGCCAGCCGCCAATGCCGTCGAAGTTCTCAAGGGCGAAGCCGATTGGATCGAGCGACTTGTGGCAGTTTGCGCACACGGGGTCGGTGTAGTGCTGCTCCATGCGCTCGCGAAGGGTCTTCGGCTCGGCCGTGGCCTCCTCCGTCTCGATGAGGCCCTCCACGCCGGGGGGCGGGTCCCCCGGATCCCAGCACAAGAGGCGGTTGAGCACCCAGCGGCCTCGTCGGACAATCGACGTCCGAAATGGCGTTGAGAGCGCGGTCAGCAGCCCCGCCTGGCCCAGCAGTCCCCGACGCCCGGTACCCGACAGCGATGAGCTGGCGAAGTCACCGCCAAGGGGCGGAGACACCCCGTAGTGGCTCGCGAGACGCTCGTCGATAAAGCTCTCAGACGAGGTCAAGAGCTCCAGCATGCTGCGGTCGTTCTCCAAGAAGCTTGCGAAGAACCGACGCATCTCTTCGCGCATCGAGGCCCGCAGGTCCTCATCGAAGTCAGGATAGACCCACGGATCGGGGATGGCGTTGTCGATGTTGCGGATGTAGAGCCACTGGCCGCCAAAGTTGTCGATAAGCGCGACCGCCTTGGGATCGTTGAGCATCCGGCGAACCTGAGCTTCGATGCCGGCCGCGGTGTCCAGCTCGCCGTTACGTGCAGCCTCAAAGAGGGTGTCATCAGGCATCGAGCTCCACAGCAGGTAGCTGAGACGCGTCGCGATCTCGAAGCCGTCCAGCGCTTGGACCGTCTCGCTCAGCGGCGCATCCAAGAACTCCGTTCGGAAGACGAACCGAGGCGACATCAGGACCGCCGTCATCGCGTAGCGCAACCCCTGCAGAGGCGTGAGGCCCTCGTCGATGGCTGCCGTTCGGATCGCCATGAGGCCGTCGACCTGGCTTGGCTCCACGGGCCGCCGCCATGCCTTGGTCGCAAGGTCCTCCAGCGTGGCGCGGGCACACAGCTCATCGGCGACTTCGGCGGGCGAGCAGCGAATGTGGCGGCTCCAAAGGGCTGGATTTTCCGGCAGCAGCGACGCTGCGCCGAACGTGCCGTCCGAGCTTACAGGCCCCGTGACCTGTAGCCAGTCGATGATCAGGTTGCGATCAAGCTCGTTAGCCGGGTCGTAGAAGTCGTTGAGAAACGAGACTCCGACCTCATGCGGGCCGGCCGTGAGGGTCAAGACCCGCTCGTAGGTTGTGGGCGTGTTGGTCGCGTCCACGTCGAAGGACACCGAGGTCTGCCCGTCGACCGCGAAGCCAGCACGAACCAGCTCTGGCCCGGCTTGCTGCCCGTAGAGGTTTGCCCGAAACCGGTACTCCCCTGCCTCCGGAATGACCAACGTTGTCGAGAGGATTCCGTTCGACCAGAGGTTGTAGGCCTCGCCGGTCACACCTCCGATCTCAGAGCTCAGGTCGAACTCTGCCTCGAAGTGAGCATCGATCGATGCCGACAGGTCCAGGACCTCATCGACCAGCGAACCGGCAGCCCGCTCGTACACCTCAAGATGCAGCGGCGAGATCGACATCACTTCCGCGATGTTGTCAAAACCGTAGCCGGTGTCGTCGGACGGAAAGTCGTCAGCCGGTCGCTGCTGGGTTCCCAAGAGGTCGCGAACGGTCCGGTTGTACTCATCGCGGTTGAGCCGGCGCCACGTCACCCGGCCGGGGTCGAGCGGCCCGTCGAGCGGCGCCCCGTCGGCCGTGTCCGGTGGCATGGTGTCGGTATCGAGCGTGTCAGGCCCGCGCCAGTCATCATCGTGTCCGGACCCACAGCCTGGCCCGCTAACGGCGACGATGAACGCCCCCAGAGCGCCCGTAAGCACGCGACATCGTCGACTGAAATCGACCAACGCGACTCTCTTCATTCAAACCCCCGTCGCAACCCTTCGACGTCCTCTGACCGCAGCAGGATCGGAGTTCCACTGCCAAAGGTCAACCTGGGGGACCCAACGGCGGCTCCCGCGCGCCCAGCCGAGCGCTGAGCTTAGCGGAGCGCCGGCAGCTCGAACCAGAACGTCGCGCCGTGACCGACCTTGCTCTTGAAGTGAATCGTGCCGCCGTGGTCCTCGACGATGCGCTTCGCAATCGACAGGCCCAAGCCCGTGCCAGGGCGCTTTCGCCCGTCGCCGGCCGCGGTCATCGTGAACTTCTCGAACAGGTGCTCGTGGAACTCTTCTGGAATGCCAGGTCCCGTGTCCGTGACAGACACGCGCACGTTGTCGTCACGTAGGGTTGGCGTGAGCACGACGGTGCCGCCAGCCGGTGAGTGCTTGATCGCGTTCGACAACAGGTTCCCAATGACCTGGACGATGCGCTTGTCCTCAACGCTGACCTCTACGTCGCCGATATCGCCGACGATCGAGACGTTGACTTCATACTCATGCCCATAGCCACTGTGGGCCTCGACCGCCGTCGTCAGCAGGTCCATGACCCGGACGGGGCGCTGGTCATAGCTCATGTTGCCCGACTCGAGCTTACCAATATCGAGCAGGTCGTTGACGAGGTAGAGCAGGCGCTCGCCGTTGGTGTGAGCGATGGTTGTGAGCTTGAGGATCTCGGGGGGCACCTCACCGATGCCGCCACCCGTGATGAGCCGCAAGGACCCGAGGATGGACGTGATCGGCGTGCGGAGCTCATGGTTGACGACGGAGACAAACTCTTCCTTGAGCCGCTCGACTCGCTTGCGCGCTTCCACGTCGCGGAACACGCAGTTGTCGAAGAGCTGACGGCCCATCCGCATCGGCGTGATCGAGACCTCGGCGGCAAACTCATCGCCGTTGCTCCGGGTACACATCGCTGATGCTGGCGCTGCGGAGCGTCGCCCCTCGAGGACCGGCGTGTCAGGAACGACGCGCGACCACTGAGGCACCAGCAGCTGGATCGACTGGCCCGCCGTCCGGTCGAGCCGACGACCAAAGAGCACCTCAGCTGCTGGGTTCATCCACATGATGTGGCGCTCGCGATCGACCGTCACGATCGCGTCGCCGACGTTGTTGACCATTAGACGGAAGCGCTCGAGCGCGTCGAGCTCTGCCTGCAGGATCCGCTCACGCTCTTTCATGTCCTGACGTTGCTGGCGCGCATCCCCCATCCGGTAGATGAGCTCCGCAAGACAGAGGAGAGCCATGCCCACAAGAGGCGGCGTCATCGTCAACAGCCACCCTGCCTCGGCGGCCGCGACGACCAGCAAGCAGTGGATGAGAAACGCGCCGAGCGTGGCCGCAGCGAAGCGCCATAAGTCCAAGCCACGTCCGCAGAACATCGCCAGCAACGCCACGACGAGGAAGGCTTCGAGGATGGCGAGCCACCCCGCGAGTCCGAACATTAAGAGGTGCTTATCGGTGGCAAGGTTTTCGACTGCGGCCGCATGCACCTGAACGCCGGGTGCGCGGTAGGCGTAGGGCGTGTGGAGCTGGTCCTCAACGCCGACAGCCGATGCCCCGACCAGCACGACCTTGTCTTTGAGCGCCACCGTCAGGTCATCGTCGTCCTCAGCGGCGAGCAAGACGTCGGAGAAGCTCACCGTGCGAAAGCGGGGAACCGAGCCGTTCATTCGGAAGCGAATGTGCGGCGCGGCGCCGTCGAGGTCGGCCGCCCGATCCACCAAGGCAGTCACGCCCTCTGCGGTCGTTTCCCTCGTCGTCAGCGCAGCCAGCGCCAGCGACGGGTACACGCTGGTGCCGCTCTGGGTGAGATAAGGGTAGCGCCGCACGGTCCCGTCTGGGTCCACAATCACATTCATCGCTGCGCTGCGCCGCGCTGCGATGCCGAGCCGGGCGTGACTCGCGACCACCCCATTGGCCGTGAACCCGAAGGTTCGCCCAGCTGCCTCTCCGATGGGGGCCAGCGCGATCGGCTGTCGCTCTTGGGAGGTGGTCGAGAAGATGGCGCCGAGCACGACATTGCCCGACCGAGCGATCGCCGCAGCGAGCCGCTGATCGGCGTCGAGTCGGGCAATCTCCGACTCGAGGTAGCGCTCGAGGGTTGCGCCCCGCGGGCCCGCGTTCAGCCCCGTGTCCTGTATCCGCTCGAGCAAGCCCTCGCCGAGCTCGATCGCGCTCGTGTCGTCGGCTTGGTCAAACACCACGTCGATCGCAATCGCAGCGGGCTGGTGGCGCTCGATAGCACTCACGAAGCGGGCCCAGGTTGCCCGGGTCAGCGGCCAGCGCTCACCAAGCTCCGACAAGGTGCGGTCATCGATCTCGACGATGATGACGTCGTCGCTCCGCTCCGGCTCGCTGAGCAGCGGCAGCAGCACGCGGTCGTAGGTCCAGTCGTCAAACGACGACCACGGCTCAAAGCCGATCAACCGAAGCGCAACAAGGGCCGCAACCGCGAGCGGCGTCCCGAGCTTGAGCGACAACGGCAGGCGCGAACGCCTAGTGGGCACTTCTGCTGACATCGCTTCGCGTTATATACGCTTGCCCCCAAACAAGCGCTATTTTCGTTCGAAGCGAACGGACCGGCGCCGGCGAGCGCGAGCGCAGGTCGTCACGCGCCGTCGGTCAGGGACTGCTGGCCTGGCTCGATGCTGCGGGCTTCGCGGAGCGCGCTGCTCGTCTGGCTTTGTACCGGGCTCGGCGCCGATAGAACGCAATCCGCCGGCCGCGCCAGGTCGCGTCTGGGGTGATGATCAGCGGCCCCAGGTAGGGCACCGGGTCGATGCGACGGCCCTCATCGCGCAGCTCGAAGTGCAGGTGCGCATGCGAGCGCCGCACGCCAGACCGCCCTACCCGCCCAAGCAGCTGCCCGCGCTCCACCCGGTCGCCGCGAGACACGTAGTAGCGGTCCAGGTGCATGTAGGCGCTGGTGAGTCCGTCGTCGTGCGCGATCTTGACCAGCAGCCCCCCAGGCCCCATGTCGCGCTTGCGCACCTTCGTTGCTGCCCTTGGCGCGTAGTTCGGCGTCTTTCCGATCTTGAGGTCCACCCCGGCAAGAACGACCGTGCCCGCAGCGACTGCCCGCACCGGCTCGCCGCGATAGCTGGCGAAGTCGATCCCGCGGTGACGCCGCTTCCGCTTTCCGTCACGGCCATCGCGCGACTCCCCCCAGACACTCGTCAGCTTGCGAGGCCAACCGTCGAGGGGGCTCGAGAGCGCGACGCTCTTGAACTGTCCGAGCGCCTCTCGCTCGGGCCCATGGTAGGCCTCGATGAGGCGACGACGGGCGCACAGCACGCGGTCCTCGGCGTCGCTCCCACGCACGCGATCCCCCCACACGACATGCGAGACCGAGTCACGATGGGGGACCGACCCGTGGGCGCCATCCATGCCGGGACATTGGTCACGAGCGACGCGCAACAGCGCGGCCGTAAAGTAGAGTCCCGAGCGCGCGCGCTTAAGCCCGCCGAAGGTGAACGGATGGTCGCTGATATCGAGCGAGGTTGGCTGCCACTGAGCGCCATCGTAGACGTGGTAGTGGTAGCTACCCTCCGACACACTGCGCATGTGCATGCCACGCTCAATGCCGCCGAGACCAACGCCAGAGAGCTCGTGGTCCACGCGACAGCGACTCTGCTCGTACATGAGCGCCGCGACCGTGAACGGATCGACGCCGAAGCGCTTCGCATCCTCGATGATCCAGGGGGCCCAGCGCTCAGCGTGCCGCTTGTGAGCGGGCCTAAAGTGACAGAGCTCCGCCAGCGCCGTGGCAAACTTCGCTGCCTCGGGCGCGCTCGGGGCAACAGGTTCAGCCCGAGCGGTCGACAGGTCGATGAGCCCCTGGTGGGACTCCGAGCGGCTGTCGTGCTTGATGTTGCGCGCACGCCATGGCGCCCGAGGGCCCTCCCAGGTCAAGACGCTCGGGTGGTGTGGCTTGCGTTCGGCGTGAGCATGCCCGGTGCCAAAGAGCACCATGCACATCACCGACCCAGCCATCGCTCTCAACCCCATGCAGCTATCCTGGGGCTCCGTCACCGCGACGGCAAGCGTGTTTCTCTTGTGCGCGGAGCGGCAGCACATGCGCCCCCCAACGCCGAGGCCTCGGCGTAAATCCGCGCGAGTGTGCCGCGGCAGAACTCCGGACAGGACGCGCCGGTCTCGGTTTTGCAACCGGCGAGCCGGACGAGACCTTTAGACCTCGGGGACTTCGACGTCGTTGAGGAACGCCAGCGCCTCGCTGTTGGCGTCGACAGCGGCTCGCCACTTTATCCAGAAGGCGTCGGTGTTCTTGACGTAGAAGTCGTGGAGCGCATCGCGGTCATCGTCGATCGCCTCGAGCTTGTCGAAGTGACGCTGGAGACGATGCCGGGTCATCGGCGGGCCAATCGAGCGGAACTCCGCCTTGGCCATCGCCTCGTCCATCGACTTACCCGCCTGGAGCTGCTCGTTCATCAGCTTCTTACCGTTGTCGGTAAGCTCACGCCGGTACGCCTTGTCGACGAGCATGACCGCGTCTCGCATCGTGCGCCACGCCTCGGCAAACTCCTCGAGGCCGAGAACCTCGAGGTCGCCCGCGAGCTTGTCGATGTTCTTGTACGGGCAGTCGGTCAGCGCGCGTCGCGTCTTGCCAGTGCGCTGGCACTCGGCCAAGAACGCTTGGCGCCACAGCTTCATCGCCGGGCCCTTGAGCCTCGCGTCATCGGTGTCCCGAAGGGTCGTGAGTCGCGAGTAGATAGAGAAATCACTAAGGTTGGTAAGCGGCATGGAGGAGGCATCGCACGGCCGGAAGATGGCGACAAGGGCGAACGGCCGCTTCCGGTGGCCCTGGCAACAGGACAGTGCCGACCAGCAGCCGTCTCCCATGGGTAACAGCCGTTCCGGCACGGACGCCGCAGCGACCAAGAAAGCGCGAGACGCAAGGACTTGGCCCCCGCGCCGTTGGAGGCCAAGATCGCGCGTGCGGCTACTGCCAGCCAAGGGGTGCCCCAGGCACGACGGAAGCGCCACGCGGGCCGGCGGGCGCTGCCTGCACCGGCCGCCATGCCCCCGAGATGGCGCACGCGCGCTAACCTGTCCGAGGCGCCCACCGACCAGCCTAAGCGGTCGGCGTGCTATGAAGAGACCGATGACCGTGGAGTCCCTCATGCTGATGACGACGCAAGCTCCCACTCACACCGCCAATTCGCGAGCCCGCGCCAACGAGACGCGTTGGCCAGCGCGCGCGCGGCGTCGCGACACGACGACGCGCAGCAGGTGGCTCGCCACCTCCGCGTGGAAACGAGCAGCGCTCTCGTCGCTCCTCATCTCTGTCGCCTGCTGCGGCTCGGCGCCCCCAACACCGGCGCCAAACGCCTCGACTGACAGCGCACGTCGGGCATCCGCAGCGACCGACTGCGTGCCGGCGGACCGCATCGATGCAACGACCATCCTGCCTGAGTCTGTCCGACTCCAAGGCAACACGGTGACCTTCTGTAGCGGCTACGAGCCGGTCAGCTGCGCGGCGTGGGACGTGGCGACGAACCGGCTCAGCTCGGTCGCTGCCACCGCACCTGCAGCCGCGACTCTTCCTGAACCGTTTAAGGGCGTCCTTGGTGAGCCCAACGTCCAGCTCTGCCCTCAGGCGCGGGACTGTCAGCCGGTGGCGCCTAGGAGCGCGCGCGTTGTGCGGGTCGAGGTCTCTGAGGATCGCCGGCATGCCCTCGTCAGTGCCGAAGTCGACCGCGGCATCACGCCCACCACATCGGTGGCCCTCTTCGAGCTCGCGACTGCACGTGAGCTGGCCCGTCACACGATCGCTGAAGCTGACGGCCCCTGCGGCTACGGGCGCTTCTTCGGCAATGCCATGGTGATCCAGTCCGACGTCTGTGCTGGCCCAGGAGGCAGCTCACGGCTCGTCGTCGGACCGGGCCTCACGCACCGCGCCGCGATTGGCGGCGACGGGTTCGCCGGCTACGACGTCCAAGCGGTTCCCCTCGGCGACAGCCGCTGGGCCCTCAAGGACACTTCCGGGACTGTCGTGGCGATCCAAGATCTTCGCTCCGGCGTCGTCGAGCACCGGATCCCGTTAACATCCGGCGCCCATCGCGAGGACGCGGGCGACACGTCGCCGGTCAACGGCGGCATCGTCGTCCAACAGACGCCAGCAGGCACGCGCGTCATTGCCCTCCACGACCGCGGCGGCAAGCTCTACGCCTACTTCATCGATCCAGACGCCGGCCGCGTTGTCGACGTGCGCACCCCGTCGCTCTGCGCGACTCCGAGCACGCCGTGATCCGGCGGCACCCAAAGCCGAGCGCCAGTCGTCGAGGACTGGGCAAATGACCGACACGCCCACACGTCAGCGCGGCCCCCATCCCAAAGACGGGCGATGGTTCGGCCAACGACATGCCCCCACGCTCCGTCGCGCCGTGGCCGAGCTCTCTTGGCTGCGCACACGCCACTACCCGATCGACACCGCCGTGCGATTCGTCGGTGACCGCTATCAGCTGCACGCACGACAACGTATCGCGCTCCGTGGCGCCTCGTGTGGGGACGACGAGCTCCAGGCGCGCCTCGCTAAGCGTGTCGGTCACGATGCCGTGCACGGACGTCACCTGCGCATCGATGGGTTCAACCAGCTCATCACGATTGAAGCCGCGCTGTCGCAAGCCTTGATGGTGCGCGGCCGAGACCGCGTGTGGCGCGACCTCTCCCAGGTGTCTGGCAGCTACAAGCGCGTCGCCCAGACGGCCGAGGCTATCGCGCTGCTTGGCCGGGCGGCAGCCGAGCTGGGGGTTGCGTCCTGTGACTGGTGCTTTGATCGCCCCGTGTCCAACAGCGGCCGACTCTGCGAGATGTTCATGGCAGCCGCGGCCGACAACGGCTGGAGCTGGACCGCACGGACAACCGACAAGACCGATCCGGAGGTCGCAGCGGCGCCCGACATCGCCGTCTCAAGCGACAGCTGGATCCTCGACACGGCGAACGCCTGGTTCAACCTCGCCGGCGAGACCGTTGAACGCTACCTCCCGAACGCATGGCGCATCGATCTTGGCACCGATGACGCACACCCCTGCTAATCGTCGCGTTCAGGAGAGCGAAGCGAACGCATGGACGTCGCTGGCGAGTGCAAAGCCGCAGCCGGAAAGAGCGCTTGTTTTGGGTCTAGTTCTAGTCCCAAATCAAGCGCTGTTTTCGAGCGAGGCGAAGGCGATGCGTTTGCCAGCGGCGTCCGCT
>CALHXW010000070.1 GCA_938040325.1 uncultured bacterium
CCACCGCTGTCGTTGTCGTCGTTTTGGGACATCATCGCGACCAGCATCGCGACCGTGAGAGCCATGAGCACGACGAAGTAGACGATGACCATCGCGACGGTCCAGCCCTTGAAGAAGCTGATCGCGCCTTGCTTGAAGGCCTCCTTGCGACGCCGAGCAGCGTCGGCCTTCACGATGTCTTCGCGAGCCGCCAGCGACGGCGCGAACTTGTAGATGAGGTTGCCCTCGTCGTCGACATCAAGCTCCGAGTCGTACTCGCGCACCAAGTCCGAGAGCTGTCCCTCGGCCAGGTGTGGCGCGAGTCCAGTCGCAGCGACCACGTCGCTGACGGTTATCGGCCCAGCTGCTGCCTTGATGGCGTCGAGCACCTTCAAGCGGGCTGTATCGTCTTTTACATTACCTTTGGCGATGGCCGTCACGTCGTCCTCCGAGTCGCGCTTGCCGCAGGCCCCATCAGCGGGGTCTTGAGAAGCCTACACGTCTATAACTACCCACGCCGCGGCCAAAGACCAGCGCATTTGCGACGATCGTGTCCGCCGGGCTCACTCCAGAGCTGATGCCAGCGCTTCCCACGCGAGCGTGGCGCAGCGATGGCGACTGGGATGAGGCGAGAGCGCGGCAAAGGCACTGAGGGGCTCGGGCAGCTGAGCATCAACGTCAGACCCTGTGACCATCCCGCAGAACGCGCGTCGGAGCTGGTCGACGGCGGCCAGAGGCTGCTCGACAACCGTCTCACACAGGGTCGAGGCGGCCGCCAACATGACGGCACAGCCCTTTCCCTCAAAGGCGACGTCGGCGACTACGCCGTCGACGACCAAGAGCGAGAGCGCAACGTCATCACCGCAGAGCCGGTTACGACAGGCAGCGCTGTGGGTCGGATGCGCGAGGGTGCCGCGACGTCGGGGCGCACGCCCATGGTCCATCACCACGCCTTGGTAGATCGCGGTGATGCCCGTCGAGGCTCCGGCCCCGTACGCCGCCGGAGCACTACGAGGCCCCTCGGGTCGCTCAGCCAAAGAGCCGAATGACCTTCTTGAGCGCCTCACCGAGCTGTGTCAGCTCGGCGCGGGTGTTGTAGACCGCAAGTGACGCCCGAATCGTGGCCGAGACGCCAAACGCCTTCATCGCGGGTTCGGCGCAGTGGTGACCGACGCGCACGGCGATGCCCTGCTCGTCGAGCAGCATGCCCGCGTCATGGGCGTGGACGCCCTCGATGACGAACGAAAGCAGACCAGCTTTGCCGGGCGCCGTGCCGATGGAGCGGACGCCGTCGATTCCGTCGAGCACTGCCATGCCATGAGCGACCAGGTCGGCCTCATAAGCAGCGACGCGGTCCAAGCCGATCGCACCGACCCAATCGAGCGCTGCAGCGAGCGCGATGGCGCCGGCGATATTGGGCGTGCCGGCTTCGAAGCGAGCGGGTGGTGCGGCGAAGGTTGAGCCCTCAAAGCTGACCGACTCGATCATGTCCCCACCGCCGTGCCACGGGGGCATCGCCGCAAGGAGCTCTGGCTTGCCCCAGAGCACGCCGATTCCGGTCGGACCGTACACCTTGTGGCCGCTGAACGTGTAGAAGTCGCAGCCGAGCGCGGCGACGTCGACAGGCATGTGCGGGATGGCCTGGGCACCGTCGATGAGGACCTTGGCACCGACCTCGCGCGCCCTGGCGACGAGGGCCTCAACCGGGTTCACTGTCCCCAGTGCGTTCGAGACGTGGACGAAGGCCACCATCTTGGTCTGCGCGTTGATGCGGTCGGCGATCGCGGCAGGCTCGAGCACACCGCGTTCGTCGAACGGCAGGTGCACAAGCTCAGCCCCTGTGGACGCGCAGATGAGCTGCCACGGGACGATGTTGGAGTGATGCTCCATGCCCGTGACGACCACCCGGTCGCCCGGCTTGAGGTTGGTCTTGCCCCAAGCGTATGCCACGAGGTTGATGCCCTCGCTGGTGCCGCGAGTGAAGACGATCTCATCGTCGCTGCCCGCGCCGATGAAACGCGCGACCGTCGACCGCGCGGCCTCGTAGGCCGTGGTGGCCCGCTGGCTGAGCGTGTGGACACCGCGGTGGACGTTCGAGTTGTCGCGGCTGTAGAAGCCCACCAGGGCATCGATGACGGCCTGGGGCTTGTGCACGGTGGCACCGTTGTCGAGGTACACGAGCGGACGGCCGTGGATCTCCTGCGAGAGCGCCGGAAACTGGGCACGGATCTCGGCGACTTCAGCCTCGGTGAGCCCTAGTGCTGCCTCAGCCATCCGCAAGATCGCCGTCGTCAATACCCGTCAGGTCCAGTGACCCTGCGAGCTTGTTGAGCGCCAGCGTCGTCAGCGCCTTCTGCAGCCCAGCATGGCGGACGCGCGAGATGGCGTCGCGGGCGAAACCAAAGGTCAGGATCGCCTTCGCCCGGGTCGGCTCGATGCCTCGGCTGGTCAAGTAGAAGAGCGCGAGCTCATCCAGCTGCCCGACCGTGGTGCCGTGGGTGGCCTTGACGTCGTCGTTGTCGATCTCGAGCTGAGGCTTCGAGTTGGCGACCGCGCCTTGAGACAGCAAGAGGTTGCGGTTCATCTGGGCCGTTGCCGACTTCCGTGCGCCCTCGCGCATGAAGACCAGCCCCTGAAAGCTGCCTTCGGCGCGGTCATCCATGATGCCGGCGTAGTACTCCGAGCTGTCGGTGTGGCCGACGATGTGGTCCATCTCGGTGTAGTGGTCGTAGCGCTCGCGGTCCTTGGCGATGTAGAGACCGTCGAGAGCGCAGCTGGCGCCGGCTCCGACGAGCTCAGCCCGGATGGCGGTTCGAGCTGAGCCGCCGCCGAGGGTTGCCGTGAAGGTACGCAACGTGCTGTCGCGGTGCAGCCGAGCCACGACATCGTTGACGTGGAACGCAGCCGCGCCTTCATCGACGATCTCGACGTGGTCGAGGGTGGCGTTGTCATCGAGCACGATCTCTGTGACCGCGTTGACCACATAGGTGACCGCGCTCGCAGCCGGCGTCGCGACGAAGCGCTGCGCGACCGAGAGCTGGGCGGAGCGTCCCAGCGCCAGCACCAAGCGGGGCTGGACCACCTGCTCGCCAGTCGCGATGTGGAGGATCTCGACGAGCCCGTCGATGACGGTGTTGGCCGGCATCGTCAGCACAAGCGGCGCCACAAGCGCCCCTTCGTTGGCCGCACGCAGCGGGGCGTCGTCGCTGTCTGCGACGGTGCCGATGAGCTCCGATGTCTGCCCAAGGCTCGCTTCGACGGCGGTCAGCACATCGACGGTGCTGAGCGATGCCTCGAGTCGACCATCCACGCAGACGATGCGGGCAACGTGGTCGGCAAAGTCCGCGCTCGCCAGCTCAGCCACGCCTGGAGCAACACCGCCACCCGCGACAGGTGCGGCCTTCGTCAGGTCGACGCCGCGCAGGGCTTTGGTTGGAAAGTAGCGCCACGCTTCTCGGCGGGTGGACGGCAGACCGAGGGCAGCGAAGCGCTCGCGTCCGCGCGCATTGAGCGCTGCGACCGTCAACTCAGGAGCTTTTTCTGTGTGCTGCGCCACCATCAGGCGGCCTCGCCGCGAACCCACTCGTAGCCCTTGGCCTCAAGCTCAAGCGCGAGCTCCTTGCCGCCAGAGTGAACGATCTGGCCGTCGAGCAGGACGTGGACACGGTCGGGAACGATGTAGTCGAGCAGCCGCTGGTAGTGGGTGATCACGACCATGGAGCGCTCAGGCCCTCGCAACGCGTTGACGCCGTCACTGACGGCTTTGAGCGCGTCGATGTCGAGGCCACTGTCAGTCTCGTCGAGCACGCACAGCGCGGGATCAAGCAGCGCCATCTGCAGGATCTCGTTGCGCTTCTTCTCGCCGCCGGAAAAGCCCGAGTTCACCTCGCGCTTGGCGAGCTCTGGGCTCATGTCGACCAGCTTCATCTTCTCCTTGAGGAGCTTCAGAAAGCCGACCGCGTCGAGCTCATCGAGCCCGCGGTGGGAGCGCATCGCGTTGACCGCGGCGCGCAGGAAGTAGCGGTTGGAGACGCCGGGAATCTCGACCGGGTACTGGAACGCGAGAAACACGCCCTCGCGGGCACGCTCATGGGCGTCGAGGTCGAGCAGGTCTTGCCCCTTGAAGGTCACGCTGCCGGCGGTCACCTCGTAGCCGTCGCGGCCAGCGAGGATCTTCGCCAGCGTGCTCTTGCCGGAGCCGTTCGGCCCCATGATCGCTGCGACTTCGCCGTCTGCAACCTCAAGGTTGAGGCCGCGAAGGATGGGCGTGTCGCCGATGTTAACGTGGAGGTCTTTGATGGAGAGCATGAGTCCGGCTCGCTTTGTCAGCAGTTCCAGAGAAGGTCGTTGGGTGGACCGAGTCGACGTCGGCAGCTAGCGGGCGACGCGTTCGGCCGAGTGGGTGCGCGGGCGTTGTCCGCGCTATCCGATGGCGCCCTCGAGCGAGACCTCGAGGAGCTTTCCAGCTTCGACCGCGAACTCCATGGGGAGCTCACGGAACACGTCTTTGCAGAAGCCGTTCACAATCAGGCTCACCGCGTTCTCTTCATCGAGACCGCGTTGCTGACAGTAAAAGAGCTGGTCGTCGGAGATCTTGGACGTCGACGCCTCGTGCTCAAGCTGAGCGCTAGCGTTGTGGACCTCGACGTACGGGACGGTGTCGGCCTTGGCCGTGTCGCCAATGAGCAACGAGTCGCACTGGGTGTAGTTCCGAGCGCCCTCGGCGCTCTTGAGGATCTTGACCGCGCCACGGTAGGTCTGCTCGCCCCGACCGGCTGAGATCCCCTTGGACACGATGGTCGACTTGGTGTCTTTGCCGATGTGGATCATCTTGGTGCCGGTGTCGGCCTGCTGCCGCATGTTCGACAGCGCCACCGAGTAGAACTCGCCGATGGATCCGTCCCCCTGGAGGATGCAGCTGGGGTACTTCCAGGTGATCGCGGAGCCCGTCTCGACCTGGGTCCACGAGATCTTGCTGCGTGCGCCTTTGCAGATGCCGCGCTTGGTCACGAAGTTGTAGATGCCGCCAACACCCTCTTCGTTGCCGGGGTACCAGTTCTGAACCGTGGAGTACTTGATCTCGGCGTCTTCAAGCGCAACGAGCTCAACGACGGCCGCATGGAGCTGGTTCTCATCTCGCATGGGAGCTGTGCAGCCCTCGAGGTACGACACGTACGCGTTGTCCTCGCAGACGATGAGCGTGCGCTCGAACTGACCAGTGTTCTTTTCGTTGATGCGGAAGTAGGTCGACAGCTCCATCGGGCAGCGGACGCCCTTAGGCACGAACACGAACGACCCGTCGGAAAAGACCGCAGCGTTGAGCGCCGCAAAGTAGTTGTCGGTGTGGGGCACGACCGACCCGAGGTACTTCTTGATGAGCTCGGGATGCTCTCGCACAGCTTCTGAGAACGAGCTGAAGATGACGCCAGCTTCGGCGAGCTTCGCTTTGAACGTGGTCACGACGCTGACGGAGTCGAACACCACGTCGACGGCCACTCCAGCGAGCATTTCTTGTTCTTGGAGCGGAATGCCCAGCTTTTCGTAGACGCGCAGTAGCTCTGGGTCGACCTCGGCGAGCGACTTGGGAGCGTTCTCGTTGGACTTGGGAGCGCTAAAGTAGGAGATGGCCTGGTAGTCGATCGGCTCGTACCGGACGTGCGCCCAGGTCGGCTCGTCCATCTCGAGCCACGCGCGATAGGCCTTGAGACGGTACTCCAGCAGCCACTCCGGCTCGCCCTTCTTGGCAGACAAAAACCGGACGGTGTCCTCGGATAGACCGGGCGGCAGCGACTCCGTCTCGATGTCGGTCACAAACCCAGCCTCGTACTTGCGGTTTGTGAACTCGCTGATCTCTTCGGCGCTTGCAGACAATTGCTTCTCCGTCGCTGTCGAGCCAGGTGCCCGTCGCGGCGGCTTACACCGTGCTGGGACACCCTCAGAATCGAACTCGGACCCCAGAGGTCCGATTTGGGCAAAACCTATCCGCCCACCCTCATAAGTCAAGGGGTCGGTCTGGTACCTGATCGGTCGGTTATTGGGAAGGTCGCGATGGTTGGGGCTAGAAGTCGCCGCCGGATCCCCGGGCAAAGAGCGCCCACGCCATCAGCCCCCACGCCGCAATGAGCGAGCTACCGCCGACCGGCGTGATCGCACCGAGCCAGCCAGTGTCGGTGCCGACAAGCAGGTAGAGCGTGCCGGAAAACACCACGACGCCAAAGACCATGAACAGACCTGCACGCCGGAGCCACCGGAGCGCGTCACCCGCCTTCAGGCGCGCTTGCCAGGCCCCAAGAGCCACAAGCGCGATCCCGTGCACCAGCTGGTAGGTTGCAGCGGTGCGCCAAACGTCGAGCCGCTCTGGGGTCACTGCATCGCGTAGCGCGTGCGCTCCGAACGCACCGGCCGCCACGGCAAGCCCCGCGAGCACCGCGCCCCATGCCGCCAGTCGCCGGCCGGTCATTCGCTGTCTCCCGCCGAACGATCGACCGTCCGGGTCCACAGGGGCTGCCCGCCCGCTGCCGGGTGAAAGCTCACGACAAACGTCTCAGGCGTCAGCCGAAGGGTCGCGAAACCCGAGTCGGACTGCCCCCACTCTTGGCCCGGGCCACACGAACCTGGACAGCTTGGCCGCTCGCGCGGAAGCGCCGCGGTCCCACTGGTGATCGCCCACACGCCATCGTAGCGACCGAACTGAAGCAGGTGTGCGTGACCGTTGAGGAAGATGTCGGGCTTGAGATCGTTGGCCTCGAGCCAGGGTTGGACGACGTCCTCTTGCTCCTTGTCGTGGTAGGTCCTCAGCACGTGGTGGCCGGCGATGATCTTCCAGCCTTTGCGCCCGCTGGCATCGAATGCTGCGAACGCCCGCTGCACTGCCGCCGTCGCCACGATGTCGAGGTTGTTGGTGTCAACGACCACAACCACCGCCACGCCCCAGTCCACGACAAACACGCGATCCGGCATGACGAACTCTGGCCGCGTGGCCGCATACGCCAGCACGCACTCCTCGCGGGGCCGCCGCGTTCCCGGCCGATCGACGTCGTGGTTGCCAAGGGCCAAGATGGTCGGGGCACCCAAGCCGCCAACCACCCCGCCAACGCGCTCATCGAGCACCTTCGTTGCGGCGGCGTCGGGAGTGCCGCTTGGACACTCCGGTGCGCGGACGTAGACGAGATCGCCGAGGACCAAGATGGCGTCTTTGTCCATGCCGGCTACGACCGGTCGCCACGTGTCCACCAGCGGTCCCGGTTCACCCGTATCGCCAAGCAGGATCAAGTCCAGCTCCGACGTCTGTTCCATCTTCAGGGTGGGCGGGGCGGCCATCAACAGGGCAGACGCCTTGGCGGCGGTCGCCGGCGGGCTCGTCGCAGGCGCTTCGGCGCTGCTGGCGCACCCGAAGGTACCCACGAGCGCCAGCCCGAGGCTGAGCATCGCTCTCACTGCGTTATGCATCTCTCTTGCTCCCTGAGGTGGGTTGGGGCTGACAGGCTGGACACCAGGTGCTCGGCCGTCCGCCAAGCTTTGCCGACCGCAGCAGCTGCGCGCACCGCCGGCAAGGCTCGCCCGCGCGCCCATAAACATCGAACGCCGTCTCGCCGGCACCATCGTTGACGTACATGACCTCGTCGCCGCGCTCGTCATCGAGCGTCCGCACGATGTGCTGGCGGACGCCGGCCGCGATGCGAGCCCAGTCGGCTTGCGTGAGCGTTTGGGTCGGCGTCGCAGGGTGAACCTGAGCGCTGAAGCAGGCCTCAAGCGCGGTGATGTTGCCGATGCCAGCGACCCGGGAGCCGTCCATCAGCGCGAGCTGCAGCGGACGTCTCAGGCCTGCGAACCGCTCAGCGTAGAGCGGCCCTTCTGCCGGCGGGCCAAGGCACGATGCAGGATCGGCGCTCCACGGCTCTGGCCCCAGCGACGCGATGCGCGGGTGCGACGAGGCCACATCCGCTGCCAAGAGCCACGTCAGCGAGAGTCGCCGGCGGTCGACAAGCGCGACGTCTCGCGGTGAGCCGTCAGACCCGCCAAATGTCAGCCCGATCCGCTGAAAACGTCGCTCGCCGGGCGTCGCGACCCACTTGCCGGTCATGCCGAGGTGACTCAAAACCGTCCGACCGCTGGCAAGCTCGCCAAGCAGGTACTTGCCGCGGCGGTGCCACGCCCGGAACCAGTCGCCGACGAGCGCCTCAAGCCCCTCTTCGGCGTGGACACGACGCTCGTGGCCGGGCTCCACCGCCACAGCGATGAGGGGCCGATCGACGGTCCATCGCGCGAGGTTCTCGCGGACAATCTCGACCTCGGGCAGCTCAGGCATGGCGAGTCGGTACCGCCTGCGACCGGCCGCTGGCAAGCACTGATGGAGCCGCCCCGTTCCGCACGGCAGCATCGCGTCCGTCTGCCGCACCTGCGTTGACGCCACGGTCCCGAGGTGTCACGACCCGGGCATGGACCTCTCACGACTCTTCACGCCGAAGACCGCGGTCGTCGCGGCAGAGACCTTCGCGCCGGACTCGCCAGGCGTCGACGCGCTGGCTGCATTCCGAGCGGCCGGCGTCCAGGCGTGGCCAGCCCACCCACTCGCTCAGGACGTGCTCGGGACCCCGAGCGTTGCTGGCCCGCACGCACTGGCCGACACCATGCCGGGGCACAGCGGCGAGCGCGTCGACCTCGTGACCGTGATCGGCGGCGGCCCCCGCTGGGCACAGGGCGTCGTCGACGTGTGGCGCGATCACGCTCACGTCGTGTGGACAGACGCCGAGGTCGACGAGCAGGCACCGCACCTGATCCCGGGCAGTGGCGGTGCAGCGCGCGGCCCGGACTTCCGCCTCGGACCGGTGGCTATGGGCGGGACCGGAAACGCAGGACTCGTGACGGCGGTAGGTTCCGAGCTGCAGCGGCTGATGGAGACAGGGGCTCCGCAGTGGCGAGAGCGTCTCGACGTTGGAAACGGGCTCCACGTGCTGCCGCACGTCCTCAAGCGCTGGCAAGAGGCGGACGCGATCGACGCCGTCTACGTCTGGGTCCATGCGCTCGACGGGGCGGCGCAACGCGCCATTGCCCGACTTTCCCGCATCAAGCCGGTGGTCCTTGGAGGCGTCCCCGCGTGGCTCGCCGAGAGCCTCGGCGCGACCCACAACCCCTGCCGCGCCACCGCCCATGGGCCGGCGGGCAACCCGCTCGCGATCGGGTGGTCTCGGCTCGCGACGGCGCGCCTCTCTGCTGCGCTCGAGGACGCGCTTGAGCAACATGGCGCTGGTTCGAGCGGTGCGTCATCGCTCGAGACGCCGGCCCTCCGCGCTGAGCTGCCGCCGCATGCGACGTTCGGCGCACAGCCTACCCGCTGGGTCTGCCTTGGACCAAGCGGCAGCGCGCGCCACCTTGGACTCGTGCTCGACGCGGCCGTCGATGCCGGCGTCAGCGAGGCCTGGATCACCGTCGACGGCGCCGTGCGTGACCGCCCACGAGACGTGATCGCCGCGGTCGAGACCGGCACTCTCAAGACCGACGCGCTCAGCGCCCACGCAGCCCGCGGGGTGTTCGAGCTCAGCGGCGCCCCGACCTGGCCAGACGCGACTGCGAAGCCAGCCGCGGCAAGAGCCCGCACCGATCGCCAGCCTGCTGTCCGCAGCAAGCTCGACACCTTCTTGGCCGCGCTGCGGATCGAGGCAGGTGCTACCGTGCACGGCGTCAACTTGGCGCATGGCTACCGAGCCCTCGGGATTGCGCTTGAGCCGAGCGTCGTCGTGGGCAGCCCGATGGGAGGCGCCCGCGCAGCCCAAGGTGTCGGCTTTCCGGTCGTCCTGCAGCGCCTGGATGAGCGAGGCGCGCCCGTCGGCGACCGCCACGTGGCCGACGACATGGCTGGCCTTCATGAGGGATTTCAGGCCGCCATGGACGCCGCCCCCGTTGACCCTCGCGGCGTCACCTACGTCGTGGAGCGGGCCGCCACCGCGAGCAGCGTCGAGCTGTCGGTGTGGCGAGACGCACGGTTTGGCACGCGGGTGCGGGTTAGCCGAAGCAGCACCTCAGCGCTCGGCACTGCCCACCGGCTCAACTTGGGCACGCTCGACCTTGAGCGACCAACGGTCGAGTTCCTCGAGCATCTGGTCGCGGCGCTGGCGACAAGCCAACGCATCGCGGCCTGGCGAGGGGTCATCACCGCCACGAAACGGCCAGCCATCCGGTCCTCAGAAGCCACGCTTTCGGATTGAACCGCCAAGACCGCGCCCCTATAGTGCCGCCGCACTTCGACAAACCCTCCAGGAGTTCGTTCATGACGCGACGTCTCGCGCTCGCCACCTCCCTCCTCTTCACTGCCGGTCTGGCAGCGTGCTCCGACGACCCGGCGGCTGGCGGTGAAGACACAACCGTCACCGACACCGCCGAGGACACGACGGAAGACACCACCGAAGACACCACCACCGAGGACACCGTCGAGGTCTGTGAGAACCCGTGTCTCAACGACAACGGCAACAACGACAAGAGCCTGTGCCCGGACCCGAAGAGCGACTGGATCTGCACAGAAGGCTGCTGCGTCCCTGTCTTCAAGTGCGCCAACGACACCGACTGCCGCGAGCAAGGCTTCGCGGAGGGCCAGTGCACGGACGAGCGCTTTGACTGCCGCTGCGACGTCGCGTCCGGCGAGTGCAGCGCGTGGTTCTGTGGCGCGGATGTCGACTGTGCCGACGGGGAGGCCTGCGTCTCGGGCGCCTGCGTCCCGACGCCGACCACAGCCACGAGCGTGCGCATCACGAGCCGGCCAACAGCGGTCACCACCGGCGAGTCCACCACCCTCCGCGCCGAGCTCGTCGATCCGGCGCGCGCGGACCTTGTGGTCGCCGCGAGCCCAACCTGGACATCAAGCGACGACGACATTGTGAGCGTCGACGCCGACGGCGTAGCCACGGGGGGCACCACGGGAGGCTCGGTCACGATCACCGCAACCGAAGGCGACAGCTCGGCCACCATCAAGCTGGTCAATGTGGTTGCCGCGGCCGGCGACACCATCACCGCCGCGGTCCTCAAGGAGCTGACGCTCGATCCGGTGAGCGGGCACTTTGCCATCACCGCGGCGGACGGCTCGGTGCTTGAGAGCGGCACGGTTGCAGCCGACGGCGTCGTCCGTAGCGCCATCGACACCAGCGCGGGCGTTGGACTCCACGTGTTCGGTGCGACAACGTCGTGGGTCTCATGGCTCGGCATCGACAGCAGCGCCGTCATGTTCCTACCGGTCCCACCGACGGTCTATAGCCGCGTGGACAAGACCCCAGAAGGCGAGATCGACGTCGACGCGACGATCCTGGAAGACGTCGGCATCATCGAGGGCAAGCCTGACTTCACCGACTACCAGCGCGATGGCGTGCTGGAGCTGAGCCTCTCGTCGTTTGCTCTGTCGACCGCCCTCTTTGACTTCAGCCTGCCGGTCCTGCTCGGGGCCGACGTGAAGCGCTACCTCGACCCCGACCACAACATCCCGGCAACCGACGCGAGCGAGGCCATCACCGTGCCTGGCGGCCTCACCTTCGGCCTCGACGGTCCCGCCATCGAGAGCTTCGTGCTGACGGCCCCTGAGGGCGAGCAGCGGATGTGGACCCTCGCCGGTCGACTCGACCTGACCGAGGTCGCAGAGTACTCGTCGGAGATCATCGACGCCGTCGCGGGCGGCTCGCTCGACCTGACCCGCATTGTCGGCGCGGTCTTTCCTCTCTTCGAGAACTTCTGGTCGGCCTACACGCCGGGTATCAGCCCCGGTACCATCGGCGACGCCTCGTCCGTGTCGGCCGCGGCTCCGAAGCTGAGCTCGCCTCTCGGACTAAAGGCTGCATTCGCCGTGCCGCCGCTGCCGGCCATCGGCGAGCTTGGCTACGCTGACGCGCTCTTCATCCTGGGCGGCGCGCTGACGGATGACGGCGTGATGCTGCCCCTCGGCCTCACCGGCGGCGCCGACACGTCCAACAAGGACACCAACCCCGCTGACGGTGTCGCGGACGCCGACGAGCGCACGCCCGAGATCGACCCCTACCAGCTCAGCTACGCGCCGATGCACTCCGGACTCAACAGCCCCCATGCAGCCTACACAGCGGCCGTCGTGGCCGTGGCTATCCCGCCCAACAGCGACGACCCACGTCCGGACGCCGGCAGCGGTATCCTCATCCGAACCGAGCCAGGCGAGACGCTTCCGGAGAGCCCGACACTCCCCGACTTCCTGGGCTTTGCGACGACCTCTGGCTGGGACGCCAGCACGCGTACCGCCGATGTTGGCGGCGTGAGCGGCGCCGACATCCAGCGCCTGCTCTTCAAGGGCAAGACCGGCCGTCACTGGACCGTCTGGACCAACGGCGAGGTCAGCGTGACCCTGCCGCTGCCTTCCGATGTCGACGAGTCCCTTGTGGACCGCGCGACCAACGAGCTTGAGCTCGTGCTGGTCAACAGCCTCGACCTTGAGTCTGGGCTGACGGCGGACCGCATCGTGACGCCTGGTGGCGTTGCCATGGATGGCTTGCTTAAGCACGTGGACCGGTTGTCGTTCATCGACATCAAGGATCCGATCTTCCCGCCGGCGACGCCCTAGGGTCGGCATGAATGCGCGAGGCTCCTCGAGCTACGCGTCAGGTCGTTGGTCCGCTTGAGACAACGAAGCCGCACGGCCCGCATCCGTGAGAACGGGCGCGGGCCTGCGCGCACGCGGGCCAGTTGATCGTAAGCCTTCGCCGGTCCACACTGTTGGACTCGCCCTACCCCGCTGTCTTTTTGGAGTGTGCTGCCATGTCGCAACGCCACGTTTTGATGTCATTGGTCCTGCCTGCGCTCGTTGCCATGGGCTGCGGCGACGAGGGCGGCTCGGAGAGCCTCTGTACCGCAACGGCGTGCCTCCAGGCGCCAGCGCCTGTGTGCATCGGCAACAGCAAGGTCACCTATCAAGCGATCGGCGACTGCACCGAAGCGAGTGGCACGGTGTTGTGCAACTACCCGGAGCTTGGACAGCAGGACTGTTTAGCGATCAACAAGATCTGCATGAACGGGCAGTGCGTGGATGAGCCGATCGTTCCGTGCGAGGACGTGGTCTGCGACACCCCGCCCGCCCCTGGCTGCAATGGAGACGTTGCTGAGGTTTACACGACCCCTGGCAACTGTGACCCCACGGTGGGCATCAACGGAACCTGCGTCTACCCCGTGGAGGCTTCCATCAACTGCCTCGACAGCGAGCGCGAGTGCCGCAACGGCGCGTGCATCGACCCCAACGCCGATCCTTGCGATCCCAACCCGTGCAACGTTCCGCCACTCGGCACCTGCAACGGGTCCCAGCCCATGGTGGCTCAGCCGATCGGCGCCTGTGCGCCCGACAATGGCTCGGCCGTGTGTACCCACACCACGACGCCGAACCCTGCGTGTCAGCCGCCGCGCGCCTGCTACGCGGGCACCTGTGCGATCACGCTGGCGGCCCCGACGCTCCTTGGGGACCTCATCATCACCGAGATCATGCGCAACCCGCTTGGCCAGGATGACCTGGGCGAGTGGATTGAGCTCTTCAACCCCAGCGACACAGCGCGCGAGCTTGCGGGCTGTTCACTGCGGGACAACGGCGCTGACAACCACGTCATCACATCAACCGGCGAGCCGATCATCGTCCCTGCAGGTGGCTACTTCATCTTGAGCCGCAGCGACGAGCCGCGCGACACGGGTGGCGTGAACGCGGACTACGTGTACGGCGAGGACTTCCTGCTCAGCAACGGCGAGGACGAGATCTTTATCGACTGCGGCGGCACCATCATCGACCAGGTGATCTACACCGCTGAGAACTGGCCGATCGATGAGGGCTCCTCGCTCAGTCTCAACCAAAGCGCGCAGAGCCACATCGCCAACGATCAGCCTGGGAGCTGGTGCGCGGCGCCGGCCGTGTACGGCTATGGCGACCATCGCGGCTCGCCCAGGAGTCTCAACCCGCAGTGTCCTTAGCGAAGAGCGAAGAGCAGGTCGTGCCCGGGCCGTGTGGCCCGCGCCGCTGAAGGCTCAGTGAGCTGACACGCGATTAGGTTGAGCCGCCGACACGCCGGTGACCTATCGACGGTCCCGCTTGCTGGGGTCGCTGGGCTTGCCGGGTCGCTCACGATCTTGCTTCTGGCTTCGCTTTCGCGGTGCAAGCTTGATCGGTGTGCCTGTGAAGTCGAAGTGCTCGCGGAGTCGGTTGAGGATAAAGCGCTTGTAAGACGTCGCGAGCGCGTCGGGATCGTTGACGAAGAGGATGAACGTCGGACACCGCACCGAGACCTGTGTGGCGTAGTAGATCTTGAGTCGTCGGCCCTTGTAGATGGGCGGGTTGTGGGTCTGATAGAGCCGGTCGATGATGCGGTTGAGC
This sequence comes from uncultured bacterium, assembly GCA_938040325.1. Classification (GTDB taxonomy): domain Bacteria; phylum Myxococcota_A; class UBA9042; order PHBI01; family PHBI01; genus CALHXW01. The sequence goes on from CALHXW010000070.1 coordinate 14,330, forward strand.
TCGCCGGTGCTCACACGGCGCATGTGGTTCATGTCCGCGAGATCGATGGTCTCAAAGATCTTGTGGGTCCGCTGGCCGGTCATCGCGCTCATCGTCATCACGGGCGCGTAGTCCACGAAGCTCAGCGACGACCGAATGGCTTTGACGTAGACGCCATGTGTCGCCTCGTCTTTTTCGATCGCATCCCACTTGTTGATGAGCAAGACGCACGCCTTGCCCTTGTCGGCGATGAGGCGGGCGATCTTGGCGTCCTGATCGGTGACGCCTTCCTTGGCGTCGATCAACAAGAGGCAGACGTCGGCCCGGTCGATGGACTTGAAGGTCCGAACGATGGAGATCTTCTCGACGGTCGTTTTGATCCACTTGCGGCGCCGCACGCCGGCCGTGTCGATGATGAGATACTTACGCGGCGGCCCACCCTCGACCGGGTTGGGGCGCTCGATTCGCGAGTCGATCGCATCGCGGGTGGTGCCCGGCACGTCGCTCACGAGCATGCGCTCTTCACCCAGAAACCGGTTGACCAGCGTGGACTTACCAGCGTTGGGCTTTCCGACCACCGCGACCCGGATCACGCCTTCTTCGCGCTCCTCCTCGACGTCATAACCTTCGGGAAAGTCAGCGATGACGGCTTCCATCAGGTCGAGCACACCGTGAGCATGCTGGGCGCTGATCGGCCACAGCTCATGGATGCCTAGCTCCCAGAACTCGCCGACCAAGGGGTCGTGGCGCGGTCCATCGACCTTGTTGACCGCGTAGTGCACCCGCTTGTCGGTGCGCTTGAGCATCTGGGTGATCTCGCGATCGGCCGGCAGCAACCCAGCGCGACAGTCGAACATCATGATGACGACGTCGGCCTCGCCGATAGCGATCTCTGCCTGCGAGCGCATCAGCTGCAGCATCTCGTCGTTGGTCTCTGGCTCAAACCCGCCGGTGTCGACGAGAATGAACTCTGCTCCGAGGACCTCGGCGTCACCGTACTGACGGTCCCGAGTGACCCCAGGGAAGTCTTCGACGATGGCTGCTCGATGACCCACAAGTCGGTTAAAGAGCGTGCTCTTTCCGACGTTTGGCCGTCCGACGATCGCGACAACTGGCTTCATGAGGTAGCGCCCGCAGGATGGTGAGGGACAAAAAGGGAGTGAGCTCGGGACGGTGCACTCAAAGCACGGTGGACCGTCCATCGTCGAGCGCAAGGTTGGTGACGCTTGCGCGATTTTTTTTGACGCTCACCCGCACCGGTCGGATGGTGAGTGAGCCCGGATGCCTGACGGAGGTCCCGATGAACGAGATACGACAAGCTGCCCACCGCCGACTTCGAGCACGCTTACGGGCAGCCGCCGAGGTTCATCGCACGTCTGCTGCGCCCGGCATCTGGACGGCCGCTTCGGCGCTTCCAGCGACGCCGGAAGCGCTCTCGAGGCTCACAGCGGCTTGGGCTGCGCCGGAAGCTACTCCGGAGGATCCTCGCTCAGATGCTCACGCTTCTCTTCGATGTCCTTGAACTCGTCGGCGGTATCCAGCGGCTTGTCGTGGACCTCGGTGATGTTCGGCCAGCTCTCAGCTAGACGCTCATTCAGCTCGATGTAGTCGTTCCACTTCTCGGGCAGGTCATCTTCCTCGAAGATGGCGTTGACCGGACACTCCGGCTCGCAAGCACCGCAGTCGATGCACTCATCAGGGCTGATGACGAGCATGTTCTTGCCTTCGTAGAAGCAGTCTACGGGGCAGACTGCGACGCAGTCGGTGTATTTGCACTTGATGCAGGGTTCGGCGACGACGTAGGCCATCGGCATTCTCCAGATGAGTATCGGTGTAAATGCTGGCGCCGCGGACCATGACACGACTCGATCCCGTGGGCAACGGTCGCGTGATTCGCAGGCTGGGTTGAGGAAAGGAAAAGGGAGGTCGGGGAAACGTTTGGGCCATCAGATAAGCCCAACCGCCGGCCAGTAAAGGGTGATGAGGATCACCATGAACCCAAACCCGACCGCATGGAGCGCCGCGCCAGTCACCGCCACCTGCCGCGGCGTGTAAAAGCCGACCGACCATGCGAGGGCAGTGACCGGCGTGGAGATGGGGAACATGAACGCGAAGTTCGATGGCAGGACCACGGTCATCGCAGCAGCGGCGAGGTCGATGCCGTTGGCCTGCGCCAGCGAGAGCGTCGGCGGCAAGAGCATCGCGACCACAGCGGAGTTGCTCATGAACTCCGTGAGCAACGCGCTGGCGAGGGCAATGACGATCAGAAGCATCTGCGGCGAGCTGACGCCATCGGCGAAGACGAGCTCCGTCAGCCACAGAGCCGCGCCCGTGTGGGCCATGGCCGCAGACAGGCAGATCGCCCCGCCATACATCAGGATGAGGCCCCAGTTGACCTCCTCTTGAACCTCGCGCCACGTCACGGCCCGCAGCAGAAAGAGCGCCGACATGGCGATGATGGCGATCGTGTCGAGACCAAGCGTGTCGCCCGCAAACGCCCACATCAGGACGGTGGCGACCATGATGACGCCGACCACCAGCTCGCGGGCGGTGACCTTGCCCATCTGCTCGAGGTTGGACTCGAGGACCTTTAGCGCGCCGCGCGTGTCGCTGATCTCGGGCGGGAAGACCACCTTGAGCGTGAAGAGGGTCACGAGGAGCATCCCGACAACCATCGGGAGTCCGTAGAGCATGTACTGCACAAAACCGATGGTCTGCGCCCCACCGCTGAACTCCTCGACGATACCGATCGCGAGTGGCCCGCGGGCTCCTCCCAGCACCGTGAGGCTCCCGCCGATGACGCAGCCCCAGGCAAGCGAGAAACAGAGCGCCTTGCCGAGGTTGCTGCGGAGGGGCCGCAGCCCCAGTGCCCGCGTGATGTCGACCACGATCGGCAAGACCATGACGCCCACCGCATGGGCGCTCATCATCGACGAGCCGAAGGCGCAGAGGAGAAAGACGCTGGTGACCAGGCGACCGGGTGTCGCGCCGAAGCGGCGGACAACCACGGTCGCAAAGCGCTTCGAGATCCCGGTGGCGATCATCGCCGCCGAGAGCATTAGCGCGCCCATGAGGAAGAACACGACCCGAGACCCGAAGTAGCTATACGTCTCTTGAGCGCTCATCACGCCAGCGAGCGGTAGCAACGCCATCGCGAAGAGGCTCGTGATGGCGAGCGGCAAGAGCGACGTCGCCCAAAGAATCGCGCAGAACGCGAAGATGATGAGTGCCTTGTAGCCCTGCGGTGACAGGCCTGTCGGCGCCGTGAGCTGGAGCAGCACCACCAGCAACCCGATGAGTCCGAGCAGCAAGAGCTGCTTCCAGATCCGCGCGAGAAGCACCACCGTGATCGGCCGCCGGTCGATCTCAAACCGACGGTTGTCAGGCTCTGGCTGGGTGCTCATCGCTCGTAGCCGTGTGCGCAGAGCGGGCGCGTCAGGTTGTGTCTGTCCGCTCGATGACTTCTCACGGCTCGACGATCGTGACGTCGCGGACGCGCAGCGCGCGCCGCAGATCCGAGAACCGTGCCGATGTGCGACGGCCGATGCGGGTGCCCGTCAAGCGGTCAGCCAGGGAGCGCAGGAAGTTCGGCTCGCCATCGAAGAAGCGCCCCTCAAGCGGCGTGGTGACGGTTGCGATGTCGCGCACCATCGACAGGCCCAAGCGGTTGTTGCGGACCTGGCGGTAGAGGTCGCGATAGAGACTGCCGAGCTCGCCAAGCGTAGGCTCGAAGCGCTCGATGTCCTCGTCGGCGCGCATGTCGCGGCCCTTGAAGGGGCGATAGATCGGCAACACCGGAACCACGCCCATCCCGGTCAGAGTCTGAATGCCCTCGCGCGTCGAGTCGAGGGGCTCAAGGCCAACGATCAAGTGGCACGTGACGCCACCGGACTGAAAGACGGTCGTCGCGTACTCAAGAGCCTCCATGAAGCGCTCTCGGCCGATGACCCGTGCTGGGCCGGGACAGATCTTTTCGAAGCGCTGAGCATCGAAGATCTCGAGGTTGTAGCTGATGGCGTCGGCGCCCATGCCGTACGTCCGGTCGATCCAGCCGTTGTCTGCCGGCGGGAGCGCGTCAACCGCAACCACGATGTCGAAGTGTTTTTTGATGGCGGCGACGTAAGGCTCGAGCATCCGGACGCCACCGTCATCGGTGCCAAGGTAGCCCACGCTGAGGTGGACCATGTTCACGGTCTGCTCTTCGCGGGCAATTCGAATCGCCTCGACAATGTCGGCGACGGGCACCGCATCCTGCGGCTGAGCGGAGACGCCGCAGAAGCGGCAGCGATCAGCGGTCGCGAGGAAGCCGCACTTGTTGGTCGGCGAGAGCGCTAGGTAGGGGCCATGCACCGTGCCAATGCGACGCAGCGGAATGCCCGATGACGTGCTGCGACGGAAAAAGCTCGCAGGAGGCTGAACGGTCACGGGCACACGCGGCACGGCCTCCTGCGGCTCCGACTGAGACTGGGCCCCCTCGTCATCTTTGCAGACGACGGCAGCTGATGCGTCGGCCGTGATCAGATGCTGGTCGCCGTCGACGACGAGCCGGTAGGGCGACGCCTTGACGATGCGCGGCGCCACTGGAGCCGTCACCCAGGTCCCTTGCGGCAAGCTGATGTCGATGTCGCCAGCGCTTCCGAAGAGCGCGTGACCCGTGACACCACTGCCCGACGTGTCGAGGCTGCGCAGCACGCTCGGCTCGATGCGGAGTCCCTTCCGCATCAGCTCAAGCTTGAGCAGCCCCGGGTTGCCGAGGATCTGGGAGACGCTGAAGCTCACCGCTCGACAAACTCCTCTTTCTCATCGCTCCAGCCGAAGATCTTATAGCCAGCGAGGCCATCTTGCTGGGCATCGAGCACCACGTAATCGACGCCTGGGTAGAGCGGTCCGTCCTCAAAGGGCGAGCGCGCTCGGGCGATGTCTTCGTCCGAGAAGTAGGCGCCGACCTTGCAGTGGCTGTGAACGATCGCGATGAGGTCTTCCCCGGCGTCGTCTGCCGCTTGCAAGAGCCGCGGGTCGAGCAAGTAGGCAGTCTCAGCGGTCCGCGAGAAGGCCTCAGGATCGAGCTTGTGGTATTTGTCCTGAAGGTTCTCAGCGAGGACCGCGCGGCCGCCCTCTTCGCCGACGATCAGCAACCCGCAGCACTCGCGGGGGAACCACTCGGCGGCGTGTGCCGCGAACTGCTCGCGGATGTCGTCGCGAGCCATCAACTCTTTGGCGCTTATTCGTGCCATCTCGTCACCTCGATCGGATCCTCTCGCCACATGAGCGGCAGGTTGGTTGCCGCGCCAAGCACGACTGGAGCGCCGTCACCACCGCGGGTCAGCGCAAAGACAGCGCCGAGCGCCGACATGGCGCCGGCGGCCCGCCGGTCAGCGGGCGCTGGGTCAATCGCAAGGTCGAACGTCCCAGCGGTCGTCACACCTGAGTCGTCATTGAGACGCGCCAGCCGCGGCGCGAGCCGCAAAAAGAGCTTTGGCTCGATGATCACGCGCCCCACGCCTGCCGCGACCAGGTAGACGGTCGCCGTCTCGGCGGCCCGGCCACACCCACGGACACGAACGGCGCTCGCAAGCAACGTTCGCTGCCCCGACTCACCCACCTCCGGCAAGCGCAGATGGCGCGCATAGCGCTCGCGCTGGACCTCGGTCAGTGCTGGTCGGGACGGCGTCGTCATCGGCGCTATCGACCGCCAGCAATCGCGGGGACGATCTGGACTTCGGCACCCTCTGCAAGCGAGGTGTCGAGGTTCTCCAGAAAGCGGATGTCCTCGGCATTGGCGTAGATGTTGATGAAACGACGGACGTTGCCGTTGTCGTCACAGAGCTTCGCCTTGATGCCTGGATGAGCCGTCTCGAGACCATCGAGCGCTTCGCGGACGTTTTCGCCCTCGACTGCCACGGTGTCTTTGCCGCCAACGAATTTCCGGAGCGAGGCCGGGATCTTGATGTTCACTGCCATAGTGCATGTCCCTTCTTTGGGTGGGGTGTTTCAGTGTTCGCAGGAGCGCGAATCACAAGTCGGTGTAAGTTGTCGGCCGAGCCAGCGAGGCCGGTGGTCGCACCACGTGCTGCGAGCTCTTCGCTGAGCTCGGTCATCACGCTGGCCGGGCCCACGAGATCCAAGAGACCGCCAGGTGGGGCGTCGCGAAGAGCGGCGAGCGCGCTGGGGGCGTCGTCGACTCGACGTCGCGCAACCAGCCCGCCGCAGGCGTCGCACGCGGCGCCAACCGGTAGCGGAATGTGGCGAATGCGGCCGCTGAGGCCGTCGAGTGTCGTCAGGAAGCCTGTCTGACCGGCGACATCCCCACCAAGCAGCGCCAAGGCACGCTCGGCTTGGAGAAAGCCTACGACGCCGGCAAGCGCTCCGACGACGCCATCGAGGGCGCAGGAGCCAACCTCGCCAGGCGCCGGGACCGACTCGAACAGGCAACGAAAGCACGGCCCACAGCCGCCCGCGACAGCGATCACCTGGCCCACGAAGCCCGACACGCCGCCGAGGACGGCATGCACGCCGTGCTCAAGCGCCCAGTCGTTGATCAGGAAGCGGGCGCTGGGGTCGTCGGTTGCGTCGACCACGACGGAGAGCCCGTCGGAGTTGGCCGGGGCGAGCAGCGTGTCGATCGTGTCCGCCGTGAGCCTCGACTGGCGGGTCTCAAGCGTGATGTCTGGAAACTGCGCGCCCAGGCGCTCAGCAGCGACGTCGACTTTGGCGCGGCCTACGTCAGCGGTGCCGTACAGGACCTGGCGCTGCAGGTTCGACAGCTCCACGGCGTCATCATCGACGAGCACAACATGGTCGACGCCGCCTTCGGCAAGACCCAGAGCGACCGGGCAACCGAGGCCGCCTGCGCCGACGACAATCGCCGTTTTCTTGTTGTGCGTGATTCGCTGCATCGAGCCCCAGTGTAGGTACCGCGAGAGGCCGGAACACTAGCTAATGTTGACAATTTCCGTCAACAAACTTCACAATACAGCAACGCGCTGAATTTACTGAACTTGTTCGTCGCAACGAAAAGCAACCCGTCGCGAAGAACACACCAAGGGCGGGGCACCGCTGCGTCCGTTAGCGCCATGAGGCGTGCCCAACCCGGTCCGACGCACGCGCGGCCCGAAGGCGAAGCGTGAATCGTCGAGTTCAGGTGAGTGCAGCGAACGCACAGACGTCGTTGGGGCGGGCAGATCGGAAGCCACAGCCGGAAAGAGCGCTGGTTTAAGGACTGGTCCTTAAACAAGCGCTAGTTTCGTGCGAGGCGAACGAGGTGCGCATCATAGCGGCGTTGGGCGGACGACGGCGATGCGTGCATCGTCGAGTCCGAGTGAGCGCAGCGAGCGCCCCGACACCGCTATGGTGCGTAGATCGGATGCCGCAGCCGGAAGTAGCGCTTGCTCTAGGACTAGTCCCAAATCAAGCGCTGTTTTCGAGCGAGGCGAAGGCGATGTGCTTGCCAGCGACGTCCGCTGGACGACGGCGATGCCGTCATCACTCCTTCGGACCTTCCACGGCGGCAACGAGGGCCGCGAGATCCGGCGGGTCGGGCGCGCTGAATGTCAGCAGCGAGCCGGTCGTCGGGTGGACGAAGCCGAGCTCGGCGGCGTGCAGCGCGACACGCGGCATGCGTCGGGCAGCGGCAAACTCAAGGGTCGCAGCGCCGCCGACCTTTGGCACAGGTCGGCCGTAGAGGGGATCGGCGATGATCGGGTAGCCGCGCTCGGACAGGTGGACGCGGATCTGGTGGGTTCGCCCGGTCTCAAGGGCGAGCTCTAGCACGCTCAGACCGCGGCCACGCGCTAGCACGCGCCAGTGGGTTGTTGCCCGACGGCCACTCGTCACCCGACCCGTCATGAGCTTTCGATCGCGTCGACTGCGACCAAACCACGTGCTCAGCGTACCCTCGTCATCGAGCTTCGTGCCGTGAACGACCGCGCGGTATCGCCGGTGAGTGGTGTGGGCTGCAAACTGAGCCGCGAGGTGGGCATGGGCCGCGTCGGTCTTTGCTACGACGAGCAAGCCGGTGGTGTCTTTGTCGATGCGGTGAACGATCCCAGGTCGCTTCGCGTCTTCGCCGCATGTGAGTCCCTCGACGTGGAAGAGGAGGGCGTTGACCAAGGTGCCTGTCGGATGGCCGGGTGCAGGATGCACGACCACACCACTGGCCTTGTTGACGACGAGAACCGCATCGTCTTCGTGCACGATCTCGAGCGGGAGATCTTCGGCGACCAGCGGTCCGCCAAGGGTGGCCACAGGCGGCCTGAACGTCACCTGCTCGCCAAGCTTCAGCTTCGTGCCTGCTTTCGCTGGGACGAGGCCATCGACGGTCAGGCGTCCCTCAAGCAGCGAGCGCTTCACCTGCGCGCGGGTTCCGACGCCTTGATCGGCGACAAAGCGGTCTAGACGAGCTCCCACCGACTCAGGCCCGACGGTCCAGTGATGATGGGGGTCGTCCATGATGAGCTCCGGACCATTGGTCGCAGTCGAGGCCGGTGAGGCCCGAAAAAAAAACGCGCGAGTCGTGGCGGCGATTGGCCGGCCACTCGTCGCGCGTTCGCCGACAGCGCTGTGCGCGCTAGAAGTTGTAGAGATCCGAGAGGTCGCCGATGTCGTCAACGTCCAACCAGTTGTCGTGGATGTACTGGACGGCGACTTCCACACCAGCCTCGATGAGGTGGTTGAGCAGCTGCGGCATGCTCCAGTTCGCGACGGCGACACCCTTAGCTTCGAGGGCTGCAAGCTCCTCAGCCACTCGCTTGGAGCCTTCTTCGCTGAGGCGCATGAGGCCGGTCCACTCGCCGCTTGCGTCGGTGGGCGCGAGCGCGTCGTCGATCTTTGTGAGCTTGTAGTCGAGCTTCATGACGCCCTCGACACGCTCGGGCGTGACCTTCGCCCAGTCGACCGAGGAGCGGGTCTTCGCGGTCGGCTCTTTGTAGTCGACGACCACCGTGACGTCCGCTTCGGCCTTGACGAGGTTACGGAACACGAAGCCGCGGGCGACGATGTCGCCGTAGCCGATGATGACGTTGCCCGTCAGCGCATCCCGGGCCGCCAGCAGGGAGCCTACCTCGCCGTTGGCCTCCCAGTCGGCGTTGTGGTGGTACTTGACGGTGCCGATGTTGAACGCCTCGGGCTTGTAGCCCGTGACGATGTTGATGTCTCGGATGCCGCCGTCGCGCAGACGACGGATCGTGCTGGCGATGACCGGGCTGCCCTCTACCTCAAGCATCGCCTTGGGCTTGTCGTCGGTGAGGTTGCCAAAGTTGGTGCCTTTGGACGCGGCCAGCAGGATGGCGCGGCCGCCCGCGGCGCGCTTGGGAAGGTAGGCCTTCTCCCACTTGGCGTACTCCGCCATGCCCTGAAGCCGGAAGATCTCTTTGACGGGGGGCAGGGTGGCCTCGACGTCGCGGAGGGTCTCCGCCTTGAGCAGGTGAGCGGTGATGTCTTTCATGGCGCCGATGCTCGTGCGCAAGACATGGTTGGCCCAGATAATGAGGCTGATGTCGAGGTCGCGGAACACCTGGGTCGGCGTGTTGTAGTACATGGTCGGAACGATCACGACAGGGCAGCGGTCGCCCCACTCCTTCATGAACGCCACCACGTCGGTGGGCTCCGAGATCTTGGAGTGGCACAGGATCGCGTCGGCGCCGGCCTCATGGTAAGCGCTCGCGCGCTTGAGCGCCTCCTCAAGTCCCCAACCAGCGATGAACGCCTCGGTGCGGGCCACGATCGAGAAGTCATCGTCGCGCTGGGCGTCCTTGCCGGCTTTGATCTTGCCGCAGAACTCGTCGATGTCGGCGAGGGGCTGGTTCTCGCCCTTGATGAAGCTGTTGGTCTTGGGGAAGATCTTGTCTTCGATACAGACCGCTGCGATCTCGCGCTGCTCCAGCTTGGTGACAAGCCGCCGCATGTTGTTGAAGTTGCCGTATCCTGTGTCGCCGTCGAGCAGGATTGGGATGGACGTGTTGTCGCTCATGAACTCGAGCACCTCGAGGACCTGGGTCCAGGAGGCTTCGTTGTTGTCACGGACGCCCATCGCGGCCGAGATCGACAGGCCGCTGCCCCAGATACCATTGAAGCCAGCTTCCTCGACAATCTTCGCGCTCAAGCCGTTGTGGGCCTCGCAGATGAACTCGAGTTGGTTGGACGCCAGCATCTGCTTGAATCGGGTAGTCTTACGCATGTTCATCTCCGGGGCGCGTTGGGGCGCTGCGAGCAGCACGTCTTGGCAAACGACGCGACCTTCTACACGCGGGACCGAGCGCCGGCAACCTGCGAGTCACCGAGCCGCCATTTCGGTCGTCGCTTCCGCAACGCCAACGCCCGGGTGGCCGTGCTGCGAACGCAAGCATGTTCACGGAACGTCGCGCCCTGGGAAGTCGGTGCTATAAGGAACGGGTGAACGACTCCAACGCTTACCGACGGCTCCCCCGTGTCGATGCTCTGGCCGATGAGGCATCGGTTGTTGCGACCGGAGCGAGCGCGGCTCTGCGGGTCGAGGCCGCGCGCGCCGAGCTCGATGCCGCCCGCGGTCGCATTCGGGCTGGGGACACGAGCGATCCGAGGAGCGGCCTCGCCGCACGGGTCGTCACGCGCCTCACCGCCGCGCTCCAACCGACGCTGGTGCCGGTCATCAATGCAACGGGTGTCATCGTTCATACGAACTTGGGCCGCGCTCCACTGCCACGCGACGCGGTCGAGGCCGGTCTTGAGGCCTGTACCCTCGAGTACGATCTTGGCACAGGGGGTCGCGGCTCTCGGCGTGCCCATGCCGAGCGCTTGCTCACCGCTCTGAGCGGCGCCGAGGCAGCCCTCGTTGTCAACAACAACGCTGCGGCTGTCGTCTTGATGTTGTCGACGCTGGGAGCACGTCACGAGGTGCTGATCTCGCGCGGCGAACTCGTCGAAATCGGCGGTAGCTTCCGGGTGCCAGAGATCATGGAGCTCGCTGGGGTGACGCTGCGCGAGGTTGGGACCACCAATAAGACGTACGTCTCGGACTACGAGAACGCGATCACGGAACACACCGGCGCGATCCTTCGTGTGCATCCGAGCAACTACCGCGTCGAGGGTTTCGCCCATCGCCCTGAGGCTTCCGGCCTCGCGGCGCTGGCTGCCAGCAACAACATCGCGTTCCTTCACGACCTGGGCACAGGGACATTTTGCGACCTGCCGGCGCCGCTCGACGCACAGATGTCGCCGTCGGAGGCAGTCGCTGCTGGCGCTGACGTCGTGAGTTTCTCGGGTGACAAGCTCCTTGGCGGTCCGCAGTGCGGCATCCTCTTAGGGCGTCGCGCGACCATCGATGCGATGGCGCGTCATCCGCTCGCGCGCGCGTTGAGAGTGGGCAAGCTCACGCTGGCAGTCCTTGAATCGGTCCTGCTCGCCTACCGGCGCGGCGCGTTCCACGAGGTCCCAGTGGCTCGCATGGTGCGTGCAGGACGGGAGTCGCTACGCCAGCGAGCGCGTCGGCTTGCCGAACGGATGGCAGAGGCCTGTGGCGACGCTGCGAGCTTCGAGGTCGGCGACAGTGACGACCTGGTCGGTGGGGGGAGCCATCCCGGAGACGTGATCCGCGGCAGCTGCGTCCGGGTTGTGCCCAGTGTCGCGAGTGCTGGCGCGATCGCAGAGAGGCTGCGGCACGGCGAGATCCCTGTGGTTGTTCGGGTGCAAGACGGGGCCATCCTCCTGTCGCTCCGCACGATCCCGCAAGACACTGAAGCTGACCTCGTCCGCGCGCTACAAGCGTGTCTGGCGACCTTCGGCGACACGTAGTTCCCGATGGCCGTGCGTCGTGCGTTCAACGCCGGTCCCTGGGGCACAGCTTCTGTCGATCCCGAGATCACTCGGGGATTGCGTCGCTGCGACCCGCGTTGAGGTTTGCTCTCGTTCGCTGACCGAGCGGCACACCTGACGCTCGTGCATCACGCCAGCGGCACACCTCGCTTCTTCCCAGAATCCGCATTTCCCGGCAACGCTGCCAGAAGACTGACCCGGTCGGCTTCAGGGACTGCTCCGCCTTCTTGGTTGACACCGCGTCAGGCCGTCGGTAGGTTCCGCGCCCGCTCGGCGCAGTGCGCCTTGTAGACGCATACCTACGGAGACTCGCCCTATGACCGTCAAGCTTCGACTCGCCCGTCATGGCTCGAAAAAGCGCCCCTTTTACCGCATCGTTGCCGCCGATGAGCGGATGCGCCGCGACGGCCGCTTCCTTGAGCTGGTCGGCACCTATGATCCGAAGCACACCCCTCCGGGCGTGGCGCTCAAGCGCGAGCGCATCCAGTACTGGCTCGGCCAGGGTGCGCAGCCGACCAACACGGTCAAGGACCTGCTCAACGCGTTCATGGACGCTCCTGACACCGCGTGGAAGCCGGGTGCCTACAAGCCGCCAGCTGAGCGCAAGGTCGTCGTTGCTCCGCTAACGGACAGCGCTGCACCTGCTCCCGCTCCGAAGCCGGCGCCTGCCGCACCTGCTGCCGAGGCCGCGCCTGCTGCCGAGGCCGCACCTGCTGCCGAAGCCGCACCTGCTGCCGAGGCCGCGCCTGCTGCTGACGCCGCGCCCGCCGAGGGTGGAGAGTAGCGTGGAAGAGCTAGTCACGTTCCTCGCGAAGTCCCTGACTGCGACGCCCGACGACGTCAACGTCAACAAGGTCGAAGAAGACTCGCAAGACGTCTTTGAGGTCACGGTTGCCGACGGCGAACTCGGTCAGCTGATCGGCCGACAGGGACGCACTGCTCGCGCGATGCGCACCGTCGTCCGTGCAGCTTCCAGCAAGGTCGGTCGCCACGCTCAAGTCGAGATCGTCGACTAGAGTTCCCAACGGGAAGCTGAGGACATGGGCTGCAGACCGTCTGGCTCTACGCTAGCGGTTGAGCCCGCCAGATCGGGTTGTGTACCAGGCGGCGTCGCGCATGCTGTGGTGCCTGTAGCCTCCACCCCACGGAGACCGGTCGAGTGATGAGACGTACGATGTTCCGACTTGCACCGAGCTCAGAGACAGCCGGCACCGTGACTGCGGTGGCCTTGTCGTGAAGCTCTTGCTTGTCGGCGATATCGGAAAGCCCCACGGGGTCGCTGGGGCCTGCTACGTCCGGCGCTATAACTCCGACTCGCCGATGTGGCGTGCAGGAACGGCGCTGTTGACTCTCACCGCAGACTCGGTGCCGTCGGACGGCGACACCATCGACGCGACACCGGTTGGCGAGCTGACGATCTTGAGCGGCAACGAGCACAAGGCCGGTCGCTACGTCGTACGCTTCGAGGGTCATCGCGGCCGGGCTGCTGCTGAGGCCCTTCGAGGTCTCCGTCTGGCCGTCCCGCTGGATGCGCTGGAGGCGCCCGGCGATGACGAGTTTTTCCACTACGAGATCGTCGGCTGGACCGTGGAGACCGTCGAGGGGCTTGTTGTCGGCAAGGTTCGACGGGTTGTCGAGACCTACGCGGAGCTACTTGAGGTGGTGCCAGTGGGCGGCGGCGTGACATTTTTCGTCCCGCTTGTCAGAGCGATCGTCACCGAGATCGACCGGGGCGGTCAGCGCGTTGTGATCGATCCGCCCGAAGGGCTTGTGCCGTGAGCCTGAGAGTCGACGTCGTCACGATCTTTGCCGACCTCATGCAGGGCTACCTCGCCGGTAGCATGCTGGGACGAGCCACCGCCGCGGGACTCCTTGACGTTGGCTTCTCCAACCCGCGCGACTTCGCGACCGATCTCCATCGCTCGGTTGATGATGGGCCCTTCGGCGGGGGCGCAGGAATGGTCATGACGCCAGAGCCTCTGGCAGCCGCGATCGACGATGTACGAGAGCGCCGCGCGCCAGAGCGCGTCGTGCTCATGAGCCCAGCTGGCCGCGTCTTCGATCAGCAGGTTGCCGCCGAGTACGCCGCACTTGATGGTATCGTGCTCGTGTGTGGTCGCTACGAGGGAGTCGACGAGCGAATCGCTGAGCACTGCGTTGATGAAGAGCTGTCTCTTGGTGACTTCGTGCTCACCGGAGGCGAGCTGGCCGCGCTTGCGGTGATCGACGCGGTGGCGCGGCTCCAGCCAGGTGTGCTCGGCAACAGCAAGGGAGCTGTCGAGGAATCGTTCACGGACGCGGCGCTGCTTGAACATCCGCAGTACACGCGGCCGCGCGAGTGGCGGGGCCACGCGATTCCAGACGTGTTGCTCTCTGGTCATCACGGACGCATTGCTGAGTGGCGTCAGCAGCAGCGTGTCGAGCGAACGCGCCTGCGGCGTCCGGATCTCTACGCGCGGTATCAGACGCTGATCGGTGAGGATCATGAGCACTGAGCTTCGTCCGGTCTACATTGCGCTGCTGCATCATCCGATCGTCAACCGTCACGGCGAGGTCGTCACGACAGCCGTCACGAACCTCGACATCCATGATCTTGCACGAAGCGCGCGAAGCTATGCTGCGGCTGGCTACGTTGTCGTGACACCAATCACAGCCCAACGGGAGCTCGTGAGTCGGATCGTTGGACACTGGCGCTCAGGGGAGGGTGCGAGGCACCACCCCGTCCGGGGGGCCGCGTTTGAGCTTGTCGAGGTGGCCGCGAGCTTGGCGGATGCTTGTGAGGTGCTTGAAGAGCGTCATGGCCAGCGCCCGTGGCTGATCGGAACCTCAGCCCGACCTAGTGGGGACTCGACGTTTGCGTCTGTGCGGGCTGATCTGGCGACCCCGTCTGAGCGTCCAGCCTTGATCCTATTCGGAACTGGCTGGGGTCTCCACGACGTCGTCATGGGCGAATGCGACGTGATTTTGCCTCCGATTGAAGCGAACGCTGGACGAGACGGCTACAATCATCTATCAGTCCGGTCCGCCGTAGCGATTGTCCTCGACAGGTTGCTCGGCGCACGCTGAATGAACACCTTCCGGAGACACCGACGATGAGCAACGTAAGCGCTATCGAGAAGCTCGAGCGACTGCAGCTCCGCCGCGATATTCCTCAGTTCCGAGCCGGCGACACCCTGCGTGTCCACGTGCGGATTCGAGAGGGCGAGAAAGAGCGTATTCAGGTGTTCGAGGGTGTGTGCATCACGCGCCACAACGACAGCCTGCGGTCGACGTTCACAGTGCGCAAGGTGTCCTACAACATCGGCGTTGAGCGCATCTTCCCGCTCCACTCGCCCCGAATCGAGCAGATCGAGGTCAAGGATCGCGGTCGCGTTCGTCGCGCACGCCTCTTCTACCTCCGCTCGCGCCGAGGCAAGGCTGCACGTATCCGTTCGCTCCGCGACGTGCGCAGCTAAGAACCGATCGCGCGGCTGCCGTGTCGGACTCTCAGCTCAGGCTCTTCGACGCCACGACTCTCGAGTGTGGTCAAGTTGAGCGCTGGGCTGCTGCTGAAGGCTATGGCCCGCTGATTGGTTGCGATGAGGCCGGACGGGGACCGCTTGCCGGCCCGGTTGTTACCGCGGCCTGTGTGCTCTCGCCATCGGTGGCTATCGAGGGCTTGAACGACTCGAAGAAGCTGACGGAGAAGCGCCGTGAAGCGCTCTTCGATGCGATCGTCGAGCACGCCGTGGCCTTGTCCGTCGTGATCGTCGAGCGCGATCTGATCGACGAGCTCAACATCTTGCACGCCTCCCTCTTTGGGATGGCAGAAGCGTGTCGGGATGTTGTTGACCGCCATCCAGAGCTGGCGCAAGGGCTTGTGGTTGTCGACGGCAACAAACGATTGCCACTCGGCGAGGAACTCACCCAGCGCACCATCGTGAAAGGAGACGCCCGGTCGCTCGCCATCGCGGCTGCGTCGATCCTGGCAAAGGTGAGCCGTGATCGCCTGATGGTCGACTACCATCAGAAGTGGCCACACTACGGGTTCGCTGGACACAAGGGCTACCCCACGGTTGCCCATCGAGAGGCGATCGCAGTCCACGGTCCATGTCCTCTGCATCGCCGCAGCTTCAAGCTTCCCGAACGGCTGCCGAGCGCAGCTCGACGACCGAATGCTAAGGCCGCGGAACCAAGCCACGAGACGTCGCAGTGAACGGGATCGGATCGCCATCATCGCTGCCGGCTGGTTTGCCGGGCGATGAGATGGTCGCAGCTCCACCGAGTTCGTCGACCAGCCGCGATGCGCTTGAGCGCTCGTGACGCGCGCACGCCAGCGGCTCGGCCGGGCAGGTGAGCGCCACGCACGACGCATGCTCAAGCGGGCGGGTCTGTCGCTTGTCGAGGTCAACTGGCGCCACCCGCTTGGCGAGCTCGACATTGTCGCTCGCGAGGCAGACGAGCTGGTCATTGTCGAGGTACGTTCGGCACGAACAGGCTTTGCTGGTGGACCGCTCTTTACGGTCGGACCCGACAAGCAGCGGCGCCTAGCGCGGCTTGCCCAAGCGTACATCAGGCAGTGTCGCTGGCAGCCGACATCGGTGCGGTTCGACGTGATCGGGCTGACCCGTGTTGGGTTTGCCCGTTGGAAGGCCGACTGGGTGCAGCGCGCATTCGAGGTCGCTGGCTAGCGGCCCTCGGGGGAATTCAGGTTGAGGACGCGCCAGTCGGTGCGAGGGAGCGAAGACCGAGCCTATCGGGATCGTCGACCGACGCTCGTGACGTGGAGCACTGGCTGAAGGCCGCGTGGAGGCAGGTAGGCAGCCAGCTGAACGGTGCTCTAGCACGAGTTGGATAGCCGGGCGTTCGGCCCAAACTCAGGACCCGACAGGGCTCGTGGCGCTGGCGGGCACGCAAAGCTGCGTTCCGAGGTGCTGTTCGCAGGTGGAGTCGGCAGGACAGTCAGCGACCGTTTGACACGCCCGCGAGCAAAACGGCTCGCTGCCTTCCCAAGACGCGCAGATGCTCTCCTCGCACATGGGGTGGTCCCCCACAACGCAGGTCAGCACGGAGTTGGTGTCGTCCGCTTGGCAGGCTTCGACGATGGACTGTGACAGAGGGCACGACTCGAAGTCTGCAGGATCTTCACAGCCCGCAACACCGAGGGCGCCGAGGGTACCGATGGTGAGAAGCAGCTGCATCGCTCGTGTCATCTGGGTCGCTCGCTTCCAATTGGTTCGTCGCATCAGTCCGCCGTGCCGCATCTACGCTGGCCGGTATTGTTCGGTTGCGTCACGCCGATGTCAACCAACCCGGTTGGCAGCCTTCACCGTGGCGCGAGCTGCAGGGTCGTCGGCGCGCTTCTGCCAGCATCAACAACCAGCGTGTTGCGACGAACGAACCCAGGCAGTCGGCGCCGCCCGCTGAAACCAAGTTGAGCCGCAGGGCCACGTTCGCGGCGAGGCCTAGCGCTAGCGCGGACTAACGGAGCACAAAGATGAGGGTCGTGAGGTGACGAACCTCAGCGCTGGGGTCGAGGATGACCGTGCCTGCGCCGTCGCTTGTTGCGCCGCCGACCGTCTCGAGCGTACCCGCACTAGGGTGAGCCGTGTACACGCGGTAGGTGCCCGCCGAGAGCCCGACCATGTTGCGCAGCACGATATCGACAGGCGGGTCGGCTCGTACGTAAAATGGCGAGAACGTGAAGGCACGGCTCGATGTCTCCTTGCCAACCCACGGCTCGATGTCGGATGGCGGCAACAAAGCGATGGGCGTCGGCAGTGCGCTCAGCCGCTCTGCGTCGAGCTCAGTGCCGGCAGGGTAGACGAGTGCACCTGGTGCGGCCGTCAGCTCAAGCGTCCCGCCGGCGAGGGCCACGGATCCACCCGCGTGCCTTGGAAGCGCACCGCTGTCGGCGTCGCGGTTCAAGACAGCGATCGGTCGGGGAACCTCGACGGGGCCCGGGGCCGGGAGAGAGACGTAGGCGAGGGCGCTCGTGAAGCCTTGGGGCGTGCCGCTAACCAGAACGCGCACCGGGCCTACCTCGACGTCCTCAACGACAAAGACACCATCGCCGCCTGTCTGGACTGCAGCGCACTCACTCGGCGAACAGACGGCGACGTTTAGACCCGCGAGCGCGCGCCCGTCGTCGGCCGTGACCTGACCACGCACACACCCGCGCTCATCGGTCGTAGCCTCGCCACACTCGAAGTCAGGGCCGCTCGGGGCGACGTCGATCGGGCCGGTCGATGGGGTCGCGTTGTCATCGGCGCCGTTTGTTGACGCGGGGTCGCATCCAGCGACCGCGGCTAGGATCATCAGTGGGGCAATACGGGGCGTCATGAAGTCCTCGTCCGGTGGACAGATCGTCGCCGCCGAGTGTGGGAGTCTCATGCGAAACGGTCCATAAAACCCACTGCCGAGCTTCAAACCAGTGACGAAACCGGGAGATCGCGGCTGCGGGCGCCTTGACCCCCCTGACAGCCGGGCGATATAACCCGGTCCGTGTCACGACCGCCTGGGAGGCTCCGTGAAGTTTTCGTGCATCGCTGGCCTAGCGCTACTCATGACGTTGCCATCGGCAGCCGCCGGCGCTGAGACGCTCAACATGTCGGCCGATACGGTCGTCAGCCAGACGTCGCTCAATCAGTGGTTGGCCGAAGGACGCAAGCACTACGAGAGCGGCGCGTTCCTTGCCGGCGCTCTCAAGTTCGCCAAGGTCGTCGATGGCGGCGGCGACGACTCGTCGAACGCGACCGTCCAGGACGCTCAGTTCTACCTCGGCGCATCCCTCCACGAGCTCGGGCTCCACCAGTCCGCACTGACGCGCTTGGAGCCGATCGTTGACGCCGGCTCTGGCCACCCGAAGTACCTTGCCGCGCTCCCCTACCTGCTTCGGATTAGCCGTGCGACGAACTCTGACCCAAGCGTGCTCCAGCGACTTGCGGAGTATCCGCCGACGGCGTTCCCTAAGGAGCATGCTGACGAGCTCAACTACCTCGCCGGGCAGTTCCACTTCGGTGAGTCAGATCTCGATAGCGCCGTTCAGCGCTTCGCGAAGGTCACCAAGGGCACACCGCTCTTTTACGCGAAGGCGAAGTACCTTGAGGGCGTCATCAACGTGGCGCAGTCCGGCCTTGGAACCGAGGCGAGCTCCATCAAGGCGTCAAAGCTCACCGACGCGTCGAACTCGTTTAAGCAGGTCCTGCGCTTCAATCGCGACGGAAACTCCAGCGACGAGATCGAAAAGGTCGCGGAAGCGGCAACGCTCGCTCTCGGACGACTCTTCTACTCCACGCGCCAGTACGACGTGGCCGTCCGCTACTACGGTCAGATCTCACGCGACAGCCCGGAATGGCTGGACTCCCTCTGGGAAGTCAGCTGGGTTCACTACCAGCTCAAGGACTACCCGCGCGCGCTCGGCAACCTCCTCACGCTGAACTCCCCCTACTTCGAAGACCAGTACTTCCCAGAGTCGTGGGTCCTCCAAGCGCTGATCCTCTTCTACAACTGCCGCTACGACGAGTCGGATGAGGTCGTGAAGGGGTTCGTCAACGACTACTACCCGCTACTGCAGAAGCTGAAGAAGGAAGTGAACCAGTTCGGCGACCCGAATGCGTTCTACCAGTGGCTCGCGAAGCTGTCCCAATCCAACGACTCGGAGTACTCGTCGCGCTTCAAGCGGATCTTCAATGCGGCACTGGAAGACAAGAAGCTGCGCCGTAAGTTCGACCTCATCGGCAAGCTCACTCGGGAGCTGCGCGAGATCGATGACCTCGCCGGTCCGTCTGGCGCCAAGACAGGCATGCTGTCGAACCTCAAGGCTGACATCGTCGGCTACCGCTCGCTGGTGGTCGGTGAGGCCGGTGGATTGGCCCAAGCGCGGCTCCTCCGCGTGATGAGCGACCTACGGAAACATCTTGGTGGTGCGCTCAAGATCAAGGGCGAGACCCTGAAGGCCCGTCGCGGCGACACTGCGGAGAGCGTCAAGCGCGAGCAGCTCTCGTCCGCGGCGGCAAGAGTCGACATCGAGGTGGACGATGAACACATCGAGTGGCCCTTCCGTGGGGAATATTGGAGGGACGAGCTGGGCTCATACATCTATGACATCGGGTCTCAATGCGAGGCCTCTGCTCGCAATACACCCTGAGGATGTACGCGGGCTCTAGGGACGCTCCCGACTGCGACAGCACGAACTCGAACACGAATGGCACGCCGATGACTACCCGTCTCCTACTCTCCTTATTGCTCGCATTCTTCATGGCTGCGCCGGCAAGCGCAGCCCCGCCGAAGGACAAGAACAAACGTCCCAGCCTGGATGCCCAGACCAAGACGCGTCAGCGGGACAACAAGAACCAGACTGAGTCGTCGATCCTGGCCAGTATCGAAAACCAGAAAATGGTCCTCGACCTCGAAGACAAGAACTCGAAGTCATACCCCGCGAACGTGATCGCGCTGGCTGACTTCTACTGGGACTACGCTGAGAACTACGGCATGCGTGCCTACAGCGAAGAGGTCGAGAAACCTCTCTTCGAGGCCGAAGAGGCGAAGAGGACGGGCGAGGTCAAGCGCCTCAAGGCCCTCCAAGCCAGCTACCTCGCGAAGAAAAAGCAGTACCAAGAGAAGACGATCGACACCTACAAGCAGGTGATTCGAAAGTACCCGCGGTCTGGCAAGCTCGATGAGATTCGCTACTTCCTCGCCTACAACCTGGTCGACATGGGGCGTGCGGAAGAGGGCGTTGAGACCTACACCCAGCTGGTGGGATCGCACCCTAAGTCGCCCTTCGTTCCTGACGCACTGGTCAACATCGGCGAGTACTACTTCGAGCGGAACGACTTTGAGAACGCCCTCCGTCTGTACCAAGAGGCGCAGAAGAAGAGCCCGAAGTCCGGCATCGTCGGCTACGCGATGTACAAGCAGGCGTGGTGTCACTACAACCTGCAGAACTACAAGGTCTCGCTCTCGCAGTTCATCGACGTGATCGCTGTCGCTGAGAAGGCTAAGAAGCAAAAGGCGCAGGGAGCCATCGCGCTTAAGAAAGAGGCCCAAAATGACATGGTGCTGCCGTACTCCAAGGACGGTAAGGCATCGAAAGCCATCGCCTTCCTCAAGAAGTACGCACCCGACCGCTACCTCGCGCTGGCAGGCCGCCTCGCGACCGTCTACAGCGAACAGAGCGAGTACAATCGCTCGAACAAGCTGCTTCGTGACCTCATCGTCGAGGCTAAGAAGGGGCCGATCAACGGCAAAGACCAGAGCTACCTGACGGTTCGCTTCCAGCGCCAGATCGTCGACAACGCTCAGTCGAGTGGCGACAAAGACTCGACCGTCACTGAGATCGGCGAGCTAGTTCGCATCTACCAGGACGTGAAGCACTCGGCGCCCAAGGCCTTCATCAAGGATGAAGCGCCGATGCTCAAGCAGCTCATTCTCGACGTCGCGGTCGACTACCACAAGGAGTACGAGAAGACGAAGAATCTCGCGACGTTGTCCAAGACGCAGCAGCTCTACGACCTGTACCTGCGGGTGTTCCGCGACGATGACGGCGCGTACCAGATCTCGTGGAACAACGCGCTGTTGATGCTGGCGACCGAGAAGTACCCAGAAGCGGCGGCGGAGTTCGAGAACGTGATCGCGATGAAGCCCAACGGCGAGTACGCCGACCCTGCGGCCGAGCGAGCCGTGCTTGCGTACCTGGAGGTCGTCAAGAACGACCCCGCGCTCAACAAGACCCGCGACAAGAGCGAGGATGACGAAGACCTGACGAAGGTCGATTTGACGCCTTCGCAGCAGCGATTCGTGACGGCGATCGACCGCTGGATGACCTTGGTCAAGAAGAACGGGCCGACCAAGGAGACGGCGGAGAACATTCCGGTGGCTCGCTTTGCTGCCGCTCGAATCTACTACAATGCCAACCACTTCGACGAGTCGGGTAAGCGATTCGTCGAGTTCATCGACAACCACGCGAGCCACGAGCTTTATGTCGAAGGTGCAGACCTCGCGCTCCGCAGCTTCAACCTCGGGCGAGACGTCGACAACCTGCGGACCTACGCCAACCGGTTTGAGAAGGACCGCAAGCTGATGGCGACGCACTTGGCCAAAGAGATTCAGGTTGTGCGCAACACGTTCAATTTTCAGGAGTGCTTCAAGTACGAGAAGGAAAATCCTCTCAAGAGCGCGCAGTGCTTTGAGCAGTACGCCCGCGACTTCTCTGAGGACAAAGACCGCGCCGCCAAGGCTCAGTACAACGCTGGCCTGAACTACTTCGAGGCCAAGCAGGTTGAGAAGGCCATCGAGATGCAGCTCAAGTTCTACGAGGACTACCGCGGCGACAAGCTAGCACCTAAGGCGCTGTACTCGCTCGGCGAGATGTTCCGCCAGACCACCGTCTACGACAGCGCCGCGCAGGTCTACGAGACGTTCTTCGAGAACCATCCGAAGCACAAGCTAGCTGAGAAAGCGCTCCGGTTCGCGTCGATCTACCGAAAGACGCTCGGTGAGTACAAAGCCGCGGTCAAGAACCTCAAGACGTACCTCAAGCGCTTCCCAGGGCATGAGGCTGCACCCCGCGTGCACCTCGACATCATCAAGATCTTGGCCAAGCAGGACAAGGACAAGGCAGTCATCAAAGAGGTTAAGCGGCACCTCAAGCGCTACAAGCGCGAGTCGCCGTCGACGCGCCTTCAGGTGCTCAACATCCGCGGTAAGGCCTTCCAGGGCGACAGAAAGTTTCGTGACTCGCGCAAGGCATTCCAGGACACGGTGGCGTACTTCAAGACGCTGGCTGAAAAGGACCTGCAGGACCTGACGATGCCGGCGATCTCCGCTGTTGCTGAGTCGCACTTCAACATCGGCGAGACGTCGCTTCGCAAGGCGAAGAAGATCAAGCTCGACTCGGGCAGCGGCAAGAAGATGAAGAAGGCTCTGACCGCGAAGCTGTCGGAGATGACGAAGACGAAGACCGTCTATGAGCAGGTCATCGCCTACAACCACCCAGGTTGGATGATCGCTGCATCGACGCAGCTCGGCAGTGCCTACCAAAACCTCGCCGACGCCGTTGAGAACGCGCCGATCCCGCGTAAGATCCGTCACCTTGACGAGGTCGTCGAGCAGTACCTCCAGGACATGTCTGAGCGAGCGAAGAACATTCGCAGCCGCGCTGTCGCGAGCTACAAACAAGCGCTTGATGTCGCCAAGCGTGAGCGCTGGTTCAACGAGTACTCCGAGCGCGCTGAGACGGCGATTGCCCAGCTCGACCTCACCGACCTCTCGATCAAAGAGTTCCGGGTCCGCCCGGACCACTTGCGGCCCAACGTCGGCCACCCGATCTTCAAGGGCGGCGACGACGATGCGCTCAAGGCTGTGGTGACCGAGCTCGCCGACCCGAATGTGTTCTCATCCGACATTGCAGGCGCGCTCTCGAAGCTCTCGTCAATCGCTCAGAAGAACCCGAAGAACGCTGACGCTCAGTACAACGTCGGGTTGGCCAAGCTCATCAAGGGTGACTACACCGGGGCCGCCGCCAGCTGGAACAAGGCGCTACAGGTCAACGCAGGCCACCTTGCGTCTCAGGCGCAGCTAGCAGGTCTGCAGATCCGACGAGGTCAGACGGACGCGGCGATCGCCAAGCTTGAGGCAATTATCAAGAAGGACCGCTTCCAAGCCGAGGCGCGAAACCTGCTCTCGGCCTACGAGATCGGTAAGAAAAACTACAAGGGCGCCATCAAGCACTCGCGTAACGCACTCCTTGGAGACCGCGAGAACGTCAACACGCTGTTGAATGTGGCCATCGCCTACTACGAGCAGGAGCTCTACGACCAGGCAGGTCTCATCGCGGAGAGCACGCTGAAGAAGGTGCCGACGGCAGCTTCCCTTGAGAACGTGCTTGGCCTCGTGTTCCTGCGACGCGACGACTCACGCTCGGCGACCGACCACTTCTCCAAGGCGTTGAAGCTCAACCCGGCAAACCGAGACGCTCGCCTCAACCTTGCAGCGCTCGAGCTGGCCTACGGCAACTTCGAGTCTGCCCTTCCGAGGCTGGAGCAAGAGATCGAGGTCGACCCACGCAACCATGTCCTAGTCGCGAGCCGTGGGGTGGCGCTCCGTGGCCTCAAGAAGTTCGACGAAGCAGCGCAGGCCTACAAGGCTGCACAGAAGCTGCAGCCCCGCTACTCCGAGGCGGACTACAACATGTGCATCATGCACCACCAGTTCACCTCAGATTGGAAAGCGGCGAAGGTTCACTGCTCTAAGTACCTGCAGGCACTGTCGAAGGGCGACGCCAAGTACAAGGAAGTGAGCAAGCGCGTGAGTGCGATCGAGGCGACGCTGAAAGCGCTTGAGCCCGAGCCCGCAGCCCCCGGCGGCGCTGGCGAAGACGGCGGAACGCCCTAGCGAGACTTCTAGCGGGCTCCTAACAGAGCGTCGCCATCGCCGAAGTGAGAGGGCGCGACCACCGGTCGTGCCCTTTCGTCGTTTGGACGATCCACGCGGCCTCGCTGCGCGGCGTCGCTCTCACGCTAGGGATCCACCCAAGGGCCAAGCTCGCATCTTGTTGGTTTCGCTGCTAGTGAAGTAATTCACGGTTTGTGGGAACCTTCCGTGGAACATGTTGTCAGGATGTTTGACCCTCTTGTTTCAGGTTGAGGGTTGGCTGCTGGCGCGCTCGGCGATCCGCGGGTAGACTCCTGCATCGGTGGGCGACGACTGCCAGCTGTGACTTGGAGAGATCGATGAAACTGACCATGCGAACACTAGCCCTGGTGCTAGGCGTAGCGAGCGCCCTGTTGCTGAGCGGGCCTGCGATGTCCGGCGAGCCGGCACCTGCAGAGGACGAGAGCGTCAAGGTCTTCAATTTTGAGGGCGACACGATCTCGACCGACTTCCTTAAGCCAGGAACCTTCGCTATTGAAGGCGTCAGACGAGGCCGCAGGTCGAGCTTGATCGAAGTTCGTCTCGACTTCGTTGCTGAGATCCTGCGCTCGGCTGAAGACATCTAGGACACCCGGATGGCCGCATCTACGCGGTCAAGAGGCCAAAGGACACCGATGGCGACGCAAACGAAGATCGGTTTTACCGTCTACATGAACGGCAAGCTCGTCCGCGAGGTCAGCTTCGACCGACCGATCGTGAACGTCGGTAAGCTCTCCACGTCGAACTTGCGGCTGGAAGACATCAACGTCTCCCGCAAACATGCAGTGATCGAGCAGCGGGAGAACGGCCAGTGGCGAGTCACTGACCTTGGCTCCACGAACGGCACGGTCATTCGTGGCGAGCGCGTCGTTCAGGCCGACCTCGCTGACGGAGACCGTATCGTCTTGGGCACGACGACCCTCGTCGTGCACTTGGGCGCCAACGCCCAGAAGTCCGCGGCGCCTGCGACGACCGGTAAGGTCGCTGCTGCGGCTGGCGCGCCAGCGGTCGCTGCTGCTGGAGCTCGAGCGGGCGCCAAGAAGGGCAAACGCTCGGCCAAGCCAGCTGTGCCGGCGAAGCCGGAAGAGATTCGCGGGCTCGGAGAGGGCAGCTTCTACAACAAGGTCCAGCGCGACGGTGACGGTCCGGGGATGACCCTCGAGATCGCCATGCTCTGGGGCGAGACCGTGCTTGCGGTGAAAGACTACCGCAAGCCTCAGACCATCGTCATCGGTGAAGGCAAGGGCGCGGAGTTCACGCTGCCGCCTGAAGCGCTAGGGCTGTCGACCTACGACCTCGTCGTCGAGAAGGGCGGTAAGTTCTACCTGAAGCTCGCCAACAGTCGCATCAAGGGCGACGTCCTGGCGGACGGAAAGGTTCAGTCGCTCGACGATCTTCGCGGCACGACAAGCGGCGACCTCTACCCGATCGACCGCCCGATGCGGGCACGCCTAAAACTCGACGAGTTCACGCTCCTGCTGAGCTACGGCCAACCAGCAAAGAAGCCTACCGGCAGCTTCCTCGCCGGCGTCGACTACAACGCATCCATCTACATTGCCCTGTCGGCGATCATTCACATCGCCTTCTTGGTCACTCTGAGCCTGATCCCTGAAGACCTCTTGAAGTCCAACCGTGACCCTCGGTCTGCGCGTGAGCGTATGACGCGCGTGCTCCGCGTGGAGCCGGAAAAAGACGAGGAGAAGGAAGAGGAGAAGAAGGAAGAGGAGAAAGAGAAGGAGGAGAAAGAGAAGGTCGAGGGCGAAGAGGAGACCGAGGGCGACGGCCTTGAGATCAAGGAGGTCGAGCAAGACGTCGAGCCGATGGACGAAGAGGAAATCGAGCCGACCGAAGAGCCGCCCAAGAAGCTTGAGCTTGTCGACAAGCTCAACAAGCGCAAGATCGAGAAAGAAAAAGTCGCTTGGCAGAACATGTCTGAGGAAGACCGGAAGGCGAAAGCCAAAGAGGTCTCACTGACGACCGGCATCAACAAGGTTCTCGCCGACAACAGCAACATGTTCGACCAGCTCATGGCCGACACCGAGATGCCGACGAGCCAGCGCTTCAAGGCGCTTGGCGCAGCGAGCGCTGACGGCGATCCGTCGGTCGCAGCCGCGATGGACCCGTTCGGTGGCACCCTCTCGGGGCCGACCGGTGGCTTCCAGACGGTCGGTGGCGCAGGCGGCGGCGGCGCTCCCGGCGGTGGTGGCGGCCCTGCGGTCGCTGGCGTCTTCAGCAAGACCGGCGGTGGCGGTGGCGGTCGAAACCTCGACAACCTCAAGTTCAAGAAGCGGGCGATCGAGCCCAAGGTGATCGGCAAGCCACCGCGTGTCTCAGGTGCCTTGGATGCTGCGACCATCAAGCGCTACATCCGTCGGTACCTCAGCGGCATCAAGTGGTGCTACCAGGACCGATTGCAGCAGAACCGAAAGCTTCGCGGCAAGCTCACGCTCGCCTTTACGATCCTGCCGAACGGTCGAACCGCCAAGCAGAAGACGGCCAACAGCTCGGTGCGCGACCAGAAGCTCTCCAGCTGCATCGTGACCAAGATGAAGCGCTGGAAGTTCCCGTCGCCTAAGGACGGAGGCGTGGTCGAAGTGCGCTACCCGCTCATCCTGCGCGCCCAGTAGGGCAACGCTCGATGCTTCAAGCTCCGCGCTCGGGACTCCGGTCTCGGGCGCGTTTGCGTTGTACCCCATCCTCGCGCGGCAGTTCCCGTGGGGTTAGCCCGACGCCAGCGGCAGCTTTGAGTGTACGTGCTGTCGTCACGACGAAGGCTGGTCGGCGGGCGGCCCGGGTCGACGGAGAGGTTGCGGCTTCGTGTGTGGTCGTGGTTGGCGGCGTTGAAGGCATCCACGGAGACAACTGCGCATCGGAGGGCTTGAGCGCACGTAGCCTTCATGAGACATTCGTGCCGATGAAGAAACACACTTACAACTCGTGTGCCCGGCTCGGCTTGTTGGCCGTTCTGGGCTTCTGCGTCATGGCTTCCACCTCGCTGACAGGCTGCGACAAACAGCGCGCTGAGAGCATCAAGCTCATCAACGAGGGCATCCGCAAGCTGGACGCGGGCCGCACCGAAGCGGCCTACTCTTACTTCAAGCGTGCCTCGAAGCTCGACCCAGACAACGGCCAAGCCTTCTACGAGATGGCGCTTGTCGACCTCTACGACCGCGACCGTCGCCAAGAGGGACTTGCCAACATGGAGCAGGCCGAGAAGCTCCTTGGCGAAGATCGCGACGTCCTCTACCACCTCGGGCGCACCTATGCCGATAACGGCGACCTTGAGCGCGCTGACCGATACCTCGGGCGCGCCATCGCGGTCGATCCGAACTTGGCCTCTGCGCACTACTACCGGGGACGAGCGTTGCTTCGGCTCAACAAACCCGATGAGGCCGATGCCGCTCTGCGCGAAGCGATCGCGATCAAGCCCGATGACCCGGCTCCTTACGTAGACCTTGGCGATCTCTACGAGCGCTTCAACGCCGACGATGCGGCGGCGGCGGTCTACGAAGAAGGGATTCGCCAGAACCCTGCGGCGCCTGACTCGCTCAACGCCCTCGGCATTCTGCGGCTCCAACAGGGCAACGCGCCTGCTGCGATCAAGCTCTTCGACAAGGCCATGGCCGTGGGTGGCGGGCGAGCTGACAGCGTCTTTAACCTGGCATTCGCCTACGTCGAGGCCAACGACACCAAGAAGGCGTTCCGGTACCTGACCGAGTTCATTGAGACGGCCAACGAAGGCGAGCAGGGCGAGAACATTCGGGTCGCCATGGCGCTCCGTGAGGGAATGCGGGCGCAGCTCAAAGAGGAAATGCGCGCCAAGCTCAACAAGCCGCAAGCGCCTCAATAGCGGCGCGCGCAGCGCGGGCAGCACAGACTATCTGAAGCGGGGCCGACCAGCGGGGCGTCTTGGAGAATTGGTATCGGATCCAGGCTGCGCTGCTCGCCGCAATCGTTTGTGGAGCGCTCGGCTTGGCGATGCTGCTGCGTGGGCGGCGTCAGGCGCTTCCCTCCCGCTACGCGTGGCTAAACTTCAACCTGGCTGCTTGGTTCATTGGCGACGCGCTCTTCGTCAGTGAGACCTTGGCGCTTCGTTTCGCCGCTGGCATCCAAGGGGTGACGGCCGCCGTCCTGCCGCTTTCTTGTGTGGCGTTCTTCGCAACGTTCACTGCCGGCGGAACCGCTTTCGATCGCTGGGTCGTCCGAGCCGCGTTCGTCTTGAGCCTGCTGCTGCTCTTGCTGACGGTGGGGGCCCTAGACGGCTACCCGCTCGAGGGCGCCACGAGCCTGCTCGACCTCGAGCCTCTTGCTCGGGCCCACCGCATCGCGCTTATTGTCGCCTGCGGTCTGGCGGTTGGCGCCTCAGTGCTGATGCTCTATCGCCGGTATCTTGCAGCCGACGTACGGGCGGAAAAAACCAGGCTGCGGTACCTGACGGCCTCGACCGCGCTGGTGTTTGGCTTAGCGCTCGCTGCCTATGTCACGAACTTAGGCGTCGCCATCTTTGGAGACACGCTGCTGGCGGTCTTCATGTTCTTCATGTTTCAGGTCATCAGCCTCCGTCGCGTGATCGACCTGTTCGAGTTCGTCGGGCGCTTCATCGTGCTCGCAGGCTTCGCGCTGGCGCTCAGCCTCATCTACGCCCTGCTGGTGGGCTGGTGGCGCTACGACTTCGATCTCTTTCTCTTCAACACCGTCGTGGCAACGGTGGTCGTTCTCATCCTGCTCGATCCGCTGCGCACGTTCGTCGAGCGGAAGCTCAACGAGATCGTTTTTCGGGAGACCTTCCGGTTCGCCCGTGAAGCGGAGGGACTCAAGGGGAGCCTCGCGAACGTTATCGACGTTGGTGCGATGTCGGACCTCGTCCTAACGAGGCTCGACGAGTCGCGCCATGTGACACATGCCAGCATCTACCTGCGCACGGAGGACGGACTCGCGCTCAATCGGCTTGGGTTCGTGGGCGTCGCGCCGCCTGCAACCATCGACGCGATCGTTAGCCGGGCGTTTCTTGCTCGGCTGACAGAGCAGCGCGTGTTGGTGATCGAGACCCTGGAGGCCGAGCGGGAGGAGCTCATCACGGCAGAGAGCCAGGGGATCGACCTGCGTCGCCAAGTAGAGGTCCTCGACCGTGTCCTTGAGGTTCTGTCTGAGCTAGAAGCGGCGCTCGTTGTTGCGTTCACCAGCGACGACGACCTGCTTGGGTTTTTGTGCGTCAAAGACGAGCGGATCCGAGAAGCGTATGGCCGAGCCGACATCCACGCGCTGGCTGGCCTGGCCGCACAGATCACACAGACCATTGAGAACTCACGGCTCTTCGACCGCATCCGCGAGCGAGACCGCCTGGCCGCGATTGGTGAGATGGCTGCTGGGCTTGCTCACGAGATTCGCAACCCGCTCGGTGCCATCAAGGGTTCGGCGCAGCTGCTCGATGAGGACCCCGAGCAGCGGGCCATCTACCTCAACATCATCAACGAAGAAGTGCGGCGCCTGGACAAGGTCGTGAGTCAGTTTCTGACGTACGCTCGACCACTGAAGGGCCACCAGCGTGAGTTGGTCGACGTCAACCACGTCCTCGAGCGGACGCTGACGCTCGTTCGCGCTGACGACCATGCATCCACGGTCGACTTTGTTCCCGCCGATGACCTGCCGGCGATTCGTTCAGACCCGGAGCTCATCCGGCAGGTGGTCCTCAACATCTCGCGCAACGGCATTGAGGCCATGGCGCCTCGTGGGGGAGGCAAGCTCACGATTCGGACTGGGATCGACGAGGTAGGCGCTCACAGCGATCCTGATGTGGCGGCGCAGCGACGACTTCGGATTCGCCTCGAAGACGAAGGGCCAGGCATGACGCCCGAGATCATGGAGCGCTTGTTCATTCCGTTCTTCACAACGAAAGCCAACGGGACCGGCCTCGGTCTCGCCATCTGCCAGCGCATCGTTCGTTCGCTCGGCGGGACCATCGAAGTGTCGTCGCGCCTTGAGCGGGGCACGACGTTTACAATCTTCTTGCCCATACAGGACACCCTCCATCGAGCGACGCAAGAGATCGTCTTGCCAGCCGACCGAGGAGCCTGAGCGGATGCACACACGCCCGGAGGCGTTGGGGAAATCCGACAGGGGTTTCTTGACGCGACCCAAGAGCGTGGGCAAGCCTTTTAGTGTGGGCTGGACGGAATGTTCCTCCATACCGCCCACGTTGATTGTGTGAGCGCCTGTACGGATTGTCGGGTGTGGTTCAAACGAGGCCCTGCACCCATGCGGTACAACACACTAAGACAACTGGTTGTCGCCGCATTGCTCGTCGGTGGTTCGGTCGCAAGCACGGCGGTCCTCGCCAATGGCCCCGCTCGCATCTGGACAGAGAAGCGCTTCGTGAAGCCTCTCGACCCTGACGGCCCGGTGAGCATGAGCGCCTTCTCCCGGTTGGCAAAAGAGATGTCGCCGGCTGTGGTCAACATCAACACGACACGCGTCAACACCGGCGCTGCCGCGAGCAGCGGGCAGGGCACAGGCTTCATCATCCACCGCTCGGGCTACGTCCTGACCAACAACCACGTGATCGATGGCGCTCGCGGCATCGACGTCAAGCTGATGAACGGCAAGTCGTTTCCCGCCCAAGTTGTGGGTACGTACTCAGAGCTCGACATTGCGTTGCTGAAGTTCGTACCCACCGAGCCGCTCTCTGTTGCGCCACTCGGCAAGAGCACGACCCTCGAGATCGGTGAGTGGGTGGTCGCGATCGGCAATCCCTTCGGTCTCAACCACACCGTGACCGCAGGAATCGTCAGCGGTAAGGGCCGGCGGGACATCCTCAACGGGCCCAAACAAGCCCGCTTCATTCAGACTGACGCGAGCATCAATCCCGGCAACTCCGGCGGACCGCTCATCAACATTCGGGGCGAGGTCGTCGCCATCAACACCGCGATCAGCAGCAACGGCCAAGGCATTGGCTTCGCGGTGCCGATCGACATGGTGAAGATCATCTTGCCACAGCTCCAGCGCGGCAAGGTCAACAGGAGTTTCCTCGGCGTCACGGTCGGACCAGTGAGCGCCGCGCTCGCCAGCGGCAACGGGCTGCCCCGCGACACGGGGGCCCATGTCCGAGACGTGATGGGCGCTCCAGCGATCGCTGCCGACATCGCCGTCGACGACGTGATCCTGACCTGGAATGGCGAGCCTCTCGCGCGCTGGGACGACGTGCCCTGGCTCGCATCCACGGGCGGCGAAGGCGCCACGGTCCAGCTGACGCTCAGCCGTAGCGGCAAAGTGCTCGAGCGAACCGTGGTCCTCGGCCGGTTCCCGGACAAGACCGCAGAAGCAGAGCCCGCTGTCGAAGAAGTGACGTGGGAGGTTCAGCAGTATCAGGGGATCGGGCTCGAGGTTGCCGGCGCAAGCCCTGGTGGCCCCACGGTCACGACCGAACCCGGCGTCCTCATCACGTCCGTTGAGCGTGGCAAGATCGCCCATGCCGCCGGGCTTCAGCTCGGTGACGTCATCACCCAGCTGAACTATCAGACCGTCGATACGATCCGGCGATTCGGTAAGATCATGGTCGAGATCGGCCCTGGTGCACAGGTGGTGTTCACGGTCCGTCGGCGCGGCAGCACGCTCTTTAAGAGCATCGTCCGTCCGACAGCTGGCGCACCGCCGGGCTCTCACACCCAGTCGCCGGAGCTGGCGCCAAGGGTCCGGACGCCAAGACCTGGTGGTCTGGCTCCGTCGCCGTCCGTGCTTCCAACGCTTCGCTAGCGGCTCCATTCGGCGCCGCCGTGTGCGACGGACGTCCGGCGGTCTATGTGAGGACCTCTGCGATGATCGCCGTCGACGTGAACACGCCGTGAACCCCTGCTAGCACGGCATCGTCGAGGTCGGCAGCCCGGGAGACCTCCGCGAGAATCTCGGTCTCGATGTCGTGCGCGTCGAAGGCGTCGCAGACGTCCGTGAGCACGTCGGCTGAGTCATCGTTGATGACCTGGACCGTCACGAACGTGGCCTGCGCCTTGGCTGCCATCATTGCGGCCGCGACAGACGTCACGCCGGTGACGTTCGTTGGCACACCTTCGTCGTAGATGGCGCTGCAGGCTGCAAGCGCTGCTCGACTGACGGTCAGCTCAACGACCACACCGTCGCCGCGAGCTCCGAGCGCTCGCGCCGCGTCGGTCAGCTCGTCGGCGTCTAGCTCGTCCGACAGCGGCACAAAGACCGGTCGCTCGACGGATGCGATCACGTGGTCAAGAGCGCTCGCCGCCGCACGGACACCGTCATAGAGCGCGTCCGGCAGCGCGGAGCCGCCTTTGTCGAGGAGAAAAACTTTCATCGTTGCCGCCGTGTGTGGTCGCAGCTTGTCGCGAGTTGCGGGTCGCGCTCAGACCGCCAGCCGATCGGCGTCAAGGCAGGGCCGAGCGAGACACCCCGTCACCTCTCGCATGAACCTCTAGTGCTTGTCACGTTGGCTGAAGCATCGCCGTCAACCGGTTCGCGTGCGCGACTGCAAAGCGTTGCGCCTGTCGACTCACACACTCGGCAAGGATCGCCCAGGCCTGTCGCGTCATCGCGCGGCTCCGAGGGCTGAACGTCATCTGCCGCCTCGCCGGACCTCAAGTGTGGTAGTTGACCAGAGTCTACAGAGCGTGCCCCAAAAGCGCTTATGGGGTGACCTGAGCCGGGCTCAGGACGCGCGTTGAAGCAAGGTGGTGTGCAGTGTCTTCAGAGTCGAGCCAGCGTGAGCAATCCAAGTCCGTCGTGATGTCCATCAACGCTGACCCGAGCCTTCGGCACCCTGGGAGGCTGCGCACCGTGCTGGTACGGGCCTTGCTGTGTCTCAGCATGCTCTTCGCTGCGACGCGCTCGAACAGCGCAGAGGCGAAGGACCTCGGCGGGCGACTCGGCATTGGGATCGAACAGTCGATTGGCGGCGTGACCGGTCTGAGCTTTCGCTACTTCTTCTCTGAGGACCTGGGGATTGCGACGACGATCGGCACCGACCTCGCGTTCCTCAGCGGCGGCGACTTGGCGTCAACCTTTGTGGGGTCGGTGGGGCTTGAGTGGCATGTCGCACGAACCCAGCACGCCCACCTCGGGCTTGGCGCCCGCGTCAGTGTCGGGTGGCAGTCCCTGACAAGCGCGCAGCTCATCGATCCGACAGCGGAAGACGCTGACGTCCAGGTCGCGCTTGAGATTCCGCTCCACCTCATCTTCTTTCTGTCCGATCACTTCAGCGTGGGCGTTTCCACAGGCATCTTGATCAACTTCGTTCCGAGCAGTGGCGAGACCCTACGCCCGGACGGGGCAGGGGGCACGACCGAGGGCGGGGCAGTTGGCGTTGGCATTGGCGCCGGCTCTGTCTCGGGAACCCTCAGCGTTCTCTACTACTTTTAGAGCACCGCTCGGGCTAATTGCATCCGAGTTGCAAGGACTTGCGTTGGCCACCAAGGCGCGACGAGGGAGTTTATCGGGATAAGTGACCGAGGAGCAACGACGGTGGCTGACGTAAGTCCTCAGCAAGGCGGGTGCAATTAGCCTGAGCGGTGCTCTAGCAGCCGTCGGGGAACTTCGAGATTCGATGACTTCGGGGGATGTACACACCGACCTCGGCTCCCTCGCCCTTGAATGGACCCGCCAGTCCGAAAGGTCTCGCTCCTTGACCTCGGCGCCGTAGCGTCGCTAAGCGCTGACGTTCGGACCGAGCTACTACGGGCCGGCCGGTGTGCTCGGCGCCGCTTTGGCCACTTCGCGGCCTTTCTCATAGTGCGCGGTGCGCCACGGGCTTCCGTCTTCCCGAGTCCACGTCCAGGTGCCGACGCGCTTGCCGGCGACGAACTCGCCTTCACCCTTCACGCCGCCGGTCGGCCAGTAGCTTCGCCATCGTCCGGTCTCTTCGCCGTCTTCATAGGCGCCCTCGTCACGCTTCTGCTCCGTGCCGTCGGTGGCCGTTAGAGGCCAGTAGGAGACCCACTTGCCGACCCGACGGCCCGCCTTAAACGTTCCCTCGCTGACCTTGCCCCCGCCCTCGGCGAAGTTGGTCCATGGACCGTCGGCGACGCCTAGATCGTAAGCTCCGTCAAAGCGCGGGTTGCCGTTGCGGTACCAGCCCTGCCACGGCCCATGCTCCCGCCCTCGGTCGAAGCGGCCTTTGAGCATCATCTGGCCGTTGTCGAACCAATAGGTCCACTCGCCGTCGACCTCGCCGTCGCGGAACTCTCCCTCTTTCTCCTTGCTGCCGTTGGCGTGCCAGAAGGTCCACGTCCGCTCGTTGCGGCCGACAATCTCGCCCTTGCCGGTCAGCTTCTCAGGCGGCAGCGTCTGCCAGTCAGCGTTTGGATCAGGCTTGTCGACACTCGCGACCGGCTCGGCGCCAGACGCGCTGACCTCTGCGGGTTCCTCGTCCTTATCCGCAGGTCGCCAACGACACACCTCGCAGCCCGTGAAGCGCTTGTCGTACTCGGTGATGAACTCCCCGCGCAGCTCGGAGCACGCGTCTTCGGTGTTGCCGACCTCGTCGCCCTCGATGAACTCGACCGTCCGCCACTTCTCGCCCGAACGCCACCATGTCTCCCAGACACCGTGCTTTTTGCCCTGGACGTAGGGGCCCTCCGCGCGCTTCTTGCCGTTGTCGTAGAACTCCGTCCACACGCCGTGGCGCCTGTCCCGCTCCATCGGCCCAATGGCCTTCAGCTCGCCTTCCCAGTGGTAGTTTCGCCAGGTCCCTTCGCGCGCACCGCGGTCATAGGCGCCTTCCCAGACCACGCGGCCGTTCGACCAATACGCTGTCCACTGCAGGACGCGGTCGTCGTTGCTGTGGTGACCCTCGACCTTGGGCTCGCCGGTCTCAAACCACTTCTTCACCGGGCCGTTGCGCAGACCTTTGCGGTACATGGTGACTTCTTCCCGGTTGCCGTTGTCGTACCAGCGCGACCACAGCCCATCACGGCGTCCGTCGACATAGGTGCCGGTCTCGCGGGGGCCGCCGTCGTGCCAGAACGACTCCCATTTGCCGCTGCCGTTGGTCACCGTCGAGCTGCCGTACTCTCGCTTGTCGGGTGCAAGGAAGACATGCTGTCCGTCGGGGACGCCATCCTGAAGCAGCCCCTCGCGGAGCAGCTCGCCCGTCTTATGCCACTCGCGATAGAGGCCAGTCTCACGGCCTTTGTCGTCATGGGTCTTCTGCCACGCTTTCTTGCCGTCCTCCCAGAAGTGAGTCCAGACCCCAAGCTTTGTGGTGAGGCCGAGCCCGCTGCTCTTGGCGCATCCCTCCAGCCGCTCCTTGAAGTCGACGCTCCAGCTGGCCCCGAGCTCGCGGCAGACGCTGTAGCGCTCGCCGGCCCGCTCGCCCGCCACGTAGTCGACGCTGCGCCAGCGGTGTCCGTTGGTGAAGAACTCATCCCACTTGCCGTCGCGCTTGCCCTCGACGTAGCTGCCTTCTTCAACCAGCGCACCTTCGAGGTGGTAGTGGCGCCAGTGTCCCGTGCGCTCACCGTCGACGTACTCGCCCTCGCTCTCCTTGGTGCCGACCTCGAACCATGTGGTCCAGTGCCCCACTTGGGCACCAGCCAGCCATCGTCCTTCGCTCGCTTTGTGGCAGCGGCTGTGCCACCTCAGCTGGAGCCCGTCGAGCGCGCCGTTGACGTAGTTCTCGACAAGCTTGAGCTGTCCGTTGGCAAAGAACTCACGCCGCTCACCGTCGAATTCCCCCTTGCTGCGTGTCTCGGTGTAGCGGAGCCGCCCCGAGCTGTAGAAGCCCCGCCACAACCCGTGCTTGTCGCCAGCTTCGTAGCGTCCTTCGCTCTTGATGGCGCCGTTTCGGAAGTAATAGCGCGCCGGACCGCTGATGCCGTCTGCCGCCGTGACGCCGGCAAACGCCAGATGCCGCTCACCGTCATCCCGTTCTTCAAAGAACTGCCACACGCCGACGCGCTCTCGTCCTCGCAGGCACCCAGCAAACTTGCCGCGCGCTGACCACTTGCCGCCCTCCGAAGCGCAGTGTTCGGCGTTTGAGATCGCGCCCTCAAAGAAGGGGTCGCTCAGGTTCGGTTCTGCCGCGTAGGTTGCCTCGGCGCCCCACAGCACCGTGCCTGCCGACAACAGCACAGCCACAACAACGGTTCGAGCCGCCCTCATCGTGCTCCCTCATCATCTTTGCCGGTCTTGGGCTTGTCGATGAGCCCCTCCAGCAGCCGATCGGCATTCACGCGCACGGTCGAGCCGTCGAGGCTGTTGATGTCGCCCTGCGTGAGCTCGACCTGAGGCGAAAACGCAGCGTTGTGAAACGCATCTGCGGCTGCCTCGACGTCGTCATCCCCAGCTTCGTCGAGCTCCGTGTCGCTGCACTGGAACTGAAAGCCGTCCTTGGTCGCCAGGCACAGGCTGGCGTCGGCATCACGCACGGACACGTCGACCACGAAGCCGATGTCGTAGTCGCTCGATAGGCGTCGCGAGTCGGCAAGTGCTTCAGCAACAAGCTTCGAGAACGCGTGACCGTCGTGGCGAATCGTGACCGGCAGCTCAATGCCCAAGTGGCGGAAAGCGGACGGGTAGACGTGAAGTACCTCGCGATAGAGCGATGAGGCTTGGTCGAGGTCGGCTCCGCTGTCTGCTCGTTGAATGAGCGCGTCCGCAACGAGCGCCTTCGTGCGGGCACGCAGTAGCTTCGTCTCCTTAGGCAGCTCCTCGAGTGCCCGCTTCCCGCGCGAGATGGCCTCGTCCCAGTCACCATCGCGCCAGCTGATCTCTGCGCGAAACGCCGTGAAGTAACCTTGCGCGCCCAGGCTCAGCACGTCAGCGTCATACGCCTCTGCTTCGTCGACGGCGGCGCCAATGAGTCCGCCGCCGAGCGCGTCGATGAGGTGTCCGGCATACCAAGGCTTCACACCGCGGAGGTAGGGGCGGAGGCTCGTCACGAGGACGTCGTCGTGCGCTCCTAAGTGCAGCAGAATCCGCTCGACCTCCCACTGGCTCAGCCGCAGTGACCGTATCTCGACCTCTTGGCTCAGCGACGAAAACGCCCCCCGAACCGACGCCTTCTCACGCAAGGTCTCGATGCGCATCTCCATCGCAATCCAGTAGGCAAGACCATGTGCGAACTTGATCTCTTCGCGCGACACGCTCGTCATCCCGGTGCGGTCGGGCGCAGCGAACACCTCTTTCGCGAAGGTATAGGCCTCCTCGAACTGGCCGAGCGCGTAGAGCACTTCGACAAGCACCGCGCGGTTGTTCATCACGAACTGCTGACGGTAGCGGCGGTCGATGGGGTAGCTGACGAGCTTCTTGAAAGCCGACAGGGCAGGCTGGAACTTGCCTTCAAGCAGGTACAGCACCGCAAGGTGTTCGTAGCTAGGGTTCGGACAGTCGTCGCGGCTCGCCTTAAGCGCCTTTCGAGCGAGTGACTCGCACTCCTCGAACTTGAACATCGTCATCGCGCCCTGGGCCGTGTTGTGAAAGAGGATGCACGACTGGCGCTGGGTGTTTTCGATGCCTTCCTTGCCCCACTTGTAGGAGGCCTTTCGGTCAAGCCGCTCGTCTTCGAGCGCCATCAGGCCGTTGTAGGCGCTGATGCGCTCGTTGACGTTGTCGCTCTTGGCGAGTCGCGTCCCGATGGCCATGGCCTCGTCAAAGCGGTTAAGCTTCATCAGAGGCCAGATGCGGAGCCGCTCCAGCTTCGGGCGGTACTGAGCATCGTACTGGTCGAGCACTGCCAGTTGGCCGATCTTGTCGTCCATCTCGCCGAGCACCCAGTTCTCTTTCATTAGGATCTTCTTGTGCCAGATCTGCCCCTGCTCGCTCGTGGGGGCACCGCCGGCCAGCAGCTCAGCCTTGATCGCACGTAGCAGAAAGAGTGCGCGCGGGTGGTTGGCCTCTTCCATGTGAAAGACATCAGCGAGCACGAAACGCGCAATGAACGAGCTGGGATCGGCCTTGAGGATTCGCTCTGCGGTGGTCCTCGCCTTGATGTATTTCCCTTGGTCCGCCAGCGACAGCGCGGCCTGCTCGTCGGCAGTCCCTGCGAGGTCGAGCGCCTGCGCATCGTCGATGCTCGACAGCGCCATGACGATGGCGAGGCACGCGATCGCGCTGCGGCGAAGCACGGTCGTGCCCTTGAACGAGGGCAGCGAGGCCTGGTGTCGGGTCGTCACGCTCACCTAACCTCGCAACGTGGCGCGCGACAGCGCCTCAAGCGGCGGTTTGATGCAGTCGCTAATCACAAGGCTCGCATCGTCGATTCCAGGGACCAGCTCCATCCGGTGCTGCCACAGCGGCACTGCGAGGTCCGAGATGTCTTCGGGCGAGACGTAGTCGCGACCGCGCAAGAGCGCCAGCGTCTGCAGCGCCGGTATCGCTAGAACGAGCGAGCGGGTCGAGACCCCCTGGATCACGCGTTTGTCAGCGCGTAGTGCGCGGGCGATATCCACCAGCGCCACGTGGATGTGGGGGGAGACGACGATCTCTTCGCGGATGAAGCGGCGGGTCGCCAGGATCTCGCTGCGCGACGCCTTGGGGAGGTCTGTGGCTTTGCGTGGCTTGCCCCAGCTCGCTAGCACCTCAAGCTCAGCGTCACGTGCGATGTGGCGCATCTTGATCTTGAAGAGAAAGCGGTCGAGCTGTGCCAGGGGCAACGGGTAGGTGCCGACCGCGTCGAGGGGGTTTTGGGTCGCGATCACGAAGAAGAGGTCGTCGAGCTGATGGGTCTCGTTGTCGACCGTGACCTGCTTTTCCGCCATGGCCTCAAGCAGGGACGCCTGGACCTTCGGCGTGGTTCGGTTGATCTCGTCGACCAGCACCACATAGGCAAAGACTGGACCGCGCCGGAAGTGGAACGTGTTGGACTCAAGATCGAACATCATCACGCCGGTGATGTCGGACGGCAGCAGGTCGGGCGTGAACTGCATGCGGCGAAACTCGGGAAGCTTGTCCTCGGCGTGTCCGTCGTCATCGATGGCGTTGCCGAGAGCATTCGCGAGGGTTGTTTTACCAGAGCCGGGGTAGTCCTCGAGCAGCACGTGGCCGTCCCCGAAGAGCGCGATGAGCACCAGCTCGATCACGTCGTCTCGGCCCATCACGTTGTGGCTCATCCACGCCTGAACGCGTGACGTGACCTCGCGAGCCTTGTCTGCTGTCATCGACAGGGACGGCCCGGCGGATGGGGTCGGGGGGGCCACTGCGGCTACATCGTGTGCGTCGGGAAGTGTCGACAAGTTTCGCTCCGAGATGTCAGCGGGTGAATGCCCAGCCGATGGGGTTGAGGTTGCCGAGCAGGCGACGGAACCAGTGCACGTTGTCACGGAACTCGCTGCTCACAGCGTCGTAGATTCTTGAGGTCTCACGTGGGTCGGTGCCGCGACCGAGAGCACCAGACAGGTTCGCCGACGTGAGCGCTGCCAGGCTCGGCGTCGTCTCCGCGACGCGTGCGGCAAAGCGCTCGCGCGTCTCGCCGTGCTCGCGTGTGATGCCGACGTCGGCGAGCCGGTCGAGCGCAGCACGAAGGGTCCAGACGTGACTGCCGCTGTCGCTGCCAAAGCGCGGCTTGAGGCGACGCCAGATCTTGATGCCGTAGCTCGTCAGCAGCAGCAGCCCAAGGAGGCCAATGATGCTCCAGAGGATGGTGAGCCACGGGAACGGGCTCTTGTTCGGGTCGTCGGCACGTCCGCCCGTCGGATCCTCGCGCGCCATCTCGCCAAGCAGACTCTCGAGGTCCTGGTCGACCACTTGCGTCGGTGGTTCGTCGGATTGCTCTGGGTAGATGTCGAAGGTCACCCAGCCGACGCCCGCGATGTGGATCTCGGGCCAGGCAT
Source organism: uncultured bacterium (assembly GCA_938040325.1). Lineage (GTDB taxonomy): Bacteria > Myxococcota_A > UBA9042 > PHBI01 > PHBI01 > CALHXW01. The sequence goes on from CALHXW010000070.1 coordinate 54,274, forward strand.
GCGCTGCGCTACCGTAGATAAGGAGGTTGGAGCCACCGCTGCGCTTTCTGGTGTCGACCGCATAGCCGACAGCCACGCGCGAGGCGATTCCCTGACTGCGGAACAAGAACGCTGCCGAGTGCGCAAAGTGGACGCAGTAGCCACGTAGCGAGCCGAAGAGAAAGCTCGCGGTGGGATCGCTCTCGTCGGTGTGGGTCTCGGTCCGCGTGTAGTAGCCCTCTTTCTCGAGGTAGCGCTTGATGACGAGTGCCTTCATCAGCTGGTCGTCGCGAAAGCGCGGATCGAGGTCGCGCACCAGGATGTCGGAGAGGGCTTCGTAGCGCGGATCGTCAGGGACGGCGAGGTAGTGGGCTCGCTGCTCGTCGGTCCACTCGTCCGGCACCGAGGGCCGGCCCAGGAGCCGACGCATGTCGCCAGCGAGCACGTGAGACGTCACGCCGTAGGCCGCCGTGAACACGCGTGAGTTGGGGTTGTCGAGCGGCTTGAGCTCGGTCGCGTGGGTCAGCGCGACCGGCTGCGGATGCTGGGCGATCAGGTAGACCGAGGTCGGTACCTTCTTGTGAAAGTCGAGGTTTTGACTCGGTGCAGCAGCGACAGGACCGGAGCCGCTTGCGGCCTGAGGAAACACGTCGATGACGTCATGGTCATACGTTCCATCCGCGGCGAGGTGCGTCTCGTTGAACTTCGACTTCACTTGCTGGCGGAAGTAGAGGATGCCCTCCGGCGCTTCATAGTCGTCATGGAACGCGACGACCGCGACGGGCTTCGGTTTGTCGCTGTTGTCGTAGTTCTGCTTGTAGGGCGAGTCGCCATCGCCGCCGCCATTGCCACCGCTGGGCCCGTCGTTGTTTTGGTCGCTCTGGCCGTCGTTGTTGCTCTGGCTGTCCTTGTTGTCGCTCTGCTCGTCGGATGTGAGCCCCAAGCCGTTCGTCAGCACGGCCGGCTGGACCTTGTCGTCGTCGATGTAGAGGTAGACCCCGACGCCGACGATGATCGCGAAGAGCATCGATAGAATGGCCTTCAGACCTCCTTGGCGGCGCATAAACATCACGAGGGCGAGCAGCATGATCGTGACGCCCATGCCCATGAGAACGACCGTGGGGTCGATGCCGTTTGAGAGCGCCCAGTCCGAGAAGAACCGCGGCTGGTTGAGGCGCAGGTGCCGGTGGTCGCTGAAGGTGTACACCACGCTGAAGACGATCAGCAGCGCTTCGATCACCGTGAAGAGGCGTCCGCTCTGGGCCAAGAAGCGAATGGTGAAGAGCACGCCAAAGAGCGCCCCACCAAAGAGCAGCACGTCGGAGGCGATGATCGCTCCTTCGACGCCAAGCAGGCCGGCCAGCCAGCCCGCGTCGCGCACGAGATTGCTAAGCAGCCACGCGAGACCAGAGAACGCGACACCACCGACGACCGCGGCGGGCTGTCGCATGCCTCGGGTATAGGCCCAGCGCGCAACGACGAATGCGGCAACAATGGCGGTCGCCGCCGCGACTAAGCCGGCCGTCGTTGTCAGCGGTCGCAGCATAAAGAGCAGCGCGGCCAGCGCCATCAGCAGCTTGACGCCCATGACCGCGCGGGACTCAGACGGGCGCTTGGCAGCGTCGTCCGTCCGCTGCGGGTCAGCCCCTCCAGTCAGACCGTTGGCAGTCGTTGCGGTCATTGGCGCTCCCTCAGCGCATGGAGCTGTTGGTCGTGGAGGCGGTGGCCGCTCTGGCGGTGAAGGACTTTGACCTCCATGCCGCTCTGCTCGAGGGCTGCGACGACATCGACGACCTCGGTGAGGGTGGGGTCGATGGGAGGCTCACCCCAGATGAACTTGCTCAACCGCGTGCGGGTCTCGAAGTTCGTCACCGCGCCGTCCACAGTCACGATGACCATGGGCGGAAGCGGTAGCTGACGTGCCGCCTTGAGCACCTTGTCGAGCCAGGGCCCACGCGAGGGCGGTGCGAAGATGACGAGGTTATCGAGGCGAGCGCGGTCGACGGTCCGAAAGAGAGACGTGAGGCTGTCGGCCTGTGTATCGCGGTGCTTGCGCGAGTCGATGATCTGCTCGACCCCATCACGGCGGTCGTTGGTGGCGCGGGGAGCGCCCTCGGCGAGAAAGACAAAGTCGCTGCCGAGCAGTCCGCGTTCGAGGAAGACACGTGCGGTCGATGCCGACGGCTCGTCATCACGGGCTGCAACGAAGAAGCCGACCATCGCTGGGCGAGGGGCGATCGCGCGCTCTGGCTCGCGGACCATCAGGCGGCGGCTTCGTGCAAAGCTCTTCCACAGGATGAAGCGCATCGGGTCGCCGGGCACGTAGCGCCGCATCTCGACCATCTCGCCCTGGGGCTGACCTGCGGGGTGGGAGTAGCCGTCACTTGAGGCCCGCCGCACGCTCAGCTCCATGTCGGCCTTGCCGAGGGTGGGGGCAATGCGCAGGGGCTGCTCCCATCGCCGACGAAAGCGAACGGCCGAAAAGCCAAAGATGTCTCGTACCTCGAAGCGCCGCTCAACGCTGGTGAAGCGCCCGCGCGACCGCGGCGTGACGCGCTCCTGAAGTCGCCCACGCTTTCGAATCGAGGTCACGTCCATACCCGTCGGGTCGGTCCAGTCCAGGTCGACTTGGAGAAAAGGCCAGAAGCGAAGGGTGGAGCAGGAAAACGACGTCTCTGCCTCCACACCCGTCGCGAGGGTCTCGGGGACGCCGCCTTCCGCCTCGCGGGTCCGCCACCACAGAAAGAGGCTTCCGAAGCCCACCAGGACCACGCTTAGTCCGATGAGCCCCAGGGCGACCGCACACGTTGCGCGAACCACGTAGTCGGCGTGTGTCTCGCTAAACGAGAAGAAGCCCCACCAGGCGACAAGGCCCAGCACGATGCCCAGCGGCGTGAGCGGGACATAGTCGAAGGCCTTTCGGAGCGGCTCGATGAACCGAGTCAGTGAGGAAAGGCGGAGCTTTTCGAGGGTCGCTTCCATCGAAGCTTTTGGTCCAGGTCGCTGAAGAAACGGAGAGTCGTCGACGCCCCATGATGATTGGCAGAATCGACCATTTCAGCAACCCGGCGAAGCAAGTCTTTGTTCCGCAAACAATCCCGCTGGGCCTGTCGCTGACAGCATCGGCGTGACGCGGTGCGGCATCCAGGTAGGGGGGATCGCGTGTAAGTGGCTGACGGAACGTCACAAACTTGGTCATGGCGGAATGCGCACTCAAGTGGACCGGGCTGGCCGACGATAAAGGGACTGTCGGGTCGCCGTGCGTGGGTGGGTCCGATCCACCCAACAGGAACCGTCATCCTGGAGGCCTGCGTTGCCTAAATCGTTCGACAGCGACAGCGCTGCTCAGCTCGTGTCTGAGACACTGGAGCAGGTTCTTCGCCCTACAGGCTGGGACGTCGCGCCTCCTCCGCTCCCTGCTCGCCGTCTAAGCGACGGGCCGGCGGTTCTGCTCGTCTATCACGACGAGGTCACCCGTGGCGCGGTTCAGGACGCGTTCCACTACCCGGTGACCTCGGTCCTCGGGCTGGACTGGGGCATCACGCAGCTGAGGCGCGCGCTCGATGACGACACGCCGTACGGGGTCGCGATTGTCGATGTGAGCTATGAGCCCCTTGAGGTCGCGCGCGATGTGGTCGCGGGCCTGATGGCGACCGACCCTGCACTCCAGCTGCTTGTGATTGGGGACTCTGCGGTGCGCGATGAGCTCGAGACCGACCGCCGTGTTGTCTATATGTCTCCACCCCTGTCCGTCCCGCTCATTTCACGGGCCGTGGAGCTCTTGGCGCAGCGCTGGAAAGTCTACGAGATGCTCTACCGGCACCGGACCCAGCTCAAGGTCCACACGACGCCGGACCACGAGCTGAAGCTTGCGAGCACTGCGCCAACGGGACGCAGTGTCCGGCCAGCCCACGCACCGCGGGCCGTTCGCGTCCTTGTCGCTGAGGACAGCCTGCCGTGCCAGCTGACGTTTGTGCGGATCCTCGAGCGCGACGGCTTCGTGGTCGACGCTTGCGACAACGGGCTCACCGCCGTGTCGCTCGCGAAGTCCAACGACTACGCGCTCATCATCTTGGACATGCAGCTTCCTGGATGCTCTGGGCTAGAGGCGACGGCACAGATCCGTCGTGCAGAAACGAACGACACGCGGGTGCCGATCATGGCGCTCAGCGGTGACAGCCGCACCCGCACCCGCCGTCAGGCCCTCTTCGAGGGAGCGGATGCCTACGAGCTAAAGCCCATCTCGCGGACGCGTCTGCTCGAGCGTGTGCGCTGGCTGACGCGGCAGGTCGTGCTCACGCAGATGGGAGCAACGGCGGCGCAGGCAGGCTAGTTGTAGATGCCGGAAGTTCGTTCCTAAGTCCCGACAGGCTCCCAGAATCCGCATTTCCCCGAACGCTGCTAGCCCGCGCTCTTGAGCGCGTCCTCAACCAAAGCGAGCCGGTCGTTGCCCCAGAACATGCGCTCGCCGACGAAGAACGTGGGTGCGCCAAAGGCTCCGCGAGCGACCGCGTCTTCAGTCGTTGCGCGCAGCGTGTCTTTGACCGGCTGCGCCGAAGCTGCGGTGATCAGCCTGTCGCCGTCGAGCCCGACGGCTGCTGCCGCGGCTCTGACGATGTCCGCTTTCGACACGTCGAGGCCACGAGCCCAGTACGCGTCGAAGAGCTCAAGCGCGAAGGCGGGGCGCTCATCGACGTCGCAGGCGGTGAGTGATCGCTGCGGCAGGAGCGAGTTGACCGGAAAGATGGCGCCAGGGAAGTGGAAGGGGACCTGATAGCGCGTCGCCCACGCAGAGAGATCGGTCAGCATCCACCGTGCCTTCGCCGGTACGGTGCTCGGTGCGCTGTTGCCGGTCGCCTTAAAGACCCCGCCGAGCAGGAATGGACACCATCGCACAACGGCACCGGTGCGGCGCTGGAAGTCGTCGAGACGAGTCGCAGCAAGGTAGGCATAGGGCGAGCCAACATCGAAGAAAAACTCAACCACCACGGCGTTCTCCAAGTGCGTTCGATCTGTCTCGTGTTCGGTGCTCTAGCCGGACGGAAGACTAGCGATGCCCGCGCATGATGCGCTTGATGTCCTTGCGGAAGCCTTTGAGCTTGCTCGAGACCGCCTTCGTCTTTCGGTTAGCGACGCAGCTCTTCGGCAGCCACGCGCCGTCTCCTTGGTAGTAGAACGCATCGTGGGCGGGCTTGAGCTTCTTGCCGGCCATGGCGCTGACGGCGGCAGCGAGGTAGCGGCCGTCGTCCGGCGTGATCAGCTCGTCTTCAAGCATGGCCTCGATCGCTTCGATGTCATCATCGGTGGGCTCACCGGCACAGATGCGGCCAAGGAGGTCGACGATTCGGCCGTAGGTCGGCGGGCACTTGGCTGGGGCCGGGCACGAGACATTCTTGGAGGCCGGGACGTTTTGCGACACCACGTCGTAGCGGATGGTCTCAAGCAAGGTATGGGGTGTCGGGTCTCTCTGGTGCGTGATCGCGGCAACGAGGAAGCCCTCGCCGGCGGCGAACACTTGGACGATCGCCGGTCCGTGACCTGCGGGCGGCTTGAGGTTCGTCCGGTGACGCACCGCCGTGCCGTCGACGATCGTCAGCTCGTGCCCATCGACCCCCACGGTGAGCTTGTTGTAGAAGGTCGCCCGTGGTGCGCCGCTCGTGTAGACCGGCGCGACCTCAGTAAACGCACCCTTTTTGAGCGTCGCGTTGATCTCGGCCAGGTTGCCTCCGCTCCCGAGTGGAAGCTGGCTCTGGCCGCGCGTCTTGAGACTGAGAAAGTTGAGGGTGTGCCCCTTCGGCGTGACGCACGCGAGGGTGTGTGTCGACGCGGACCACCCAAAACAGCTCGCGCGCGTAAAGCTCTTGATGAACTCTGCGGTCACGGGACCGACGGGCTTCGCGTCTGCAGCGCTCGCAGACACGGTCGTCAACGTGAGAACAGCGGCGGCAAGTGCGCCCAACATGCGTGACATAACGTCTCCCCTTCGTGGTCTCGACTACCCCGTCGCCGATGTCGGCTGGGCAGCGCTGGACTTTACGTCGGGGTTTGACCTGAGGTCAAACGCGAGGGCTTCGGCTGTGCAGACCGTTGGATGTTGTGACACGGCGCCGGTCGCCGATCCCGTCGACGCGAGGGTCGATCACGTGCCGCAGCATGCTTCGGCCTCCGCCGATGCAAACGTTCAAGGCTTCTGTCGCAGAGTCGTTCCCGGCAACGCTGCTAGAGCACCGAACGGGTGGTTACCGCCTGGATCGACGAGGGAATTGGGTCGGTGCTCAAGGAGCGAGGACCGAGCCTATCGGGATAAGTGACCGACGAAGCGACGCCGAGCACCGGCTCAATTCCCCGTAGAGGCAGGTGGGAAGCCATCTGATCGGTGCTCTAGCAGCGTTCGGGGAAATTCTAACCACTTAGAAACACTTCGTTCCTGACGGTTCTTTATGAGGTTGAC
>CALHXW010000071.1 GCA_938040325.1 uncultured bacterium
CCTTGCTGTTGTGAAGTTCCAGCAAAGGACAGGAGCGGGGCGGGGGTTTCCCGCCAACTCCCGCTCTAGGAACCCCGGTTGGCGCCGGGGTTCTGCTCTTTAAGCGGGAGCCAATATGTGGTTCAACGGAGACAGAGCAGACGTCACCGTCCTCACCACCTACGCAGAGCACGAAACGCCAAGCAAGGCCCAGGCGCTCTCACGATCGCGAAAAGATGATTTTCTCGGTGAAAATCTCCAGAAAAAGCCAGGTCGCCTCCAATTTCGGCGATCGCGTGCGATCTCCGAGCACTGTATAGAAGATCATGTAGGCAAGTAGTACCAGCATCTCATCGGCTGGCATGGTCAGCATTGGCCCCTTCCAACGTATCCTGGCTCTAGACTCTCAAACTTTCAAAAGTAGGGAGCGCTGGAGCCCTATCGCACCGCACGTTCAGCGCCCTTTCCTTCCTGACCCCCAGCACAGGGGCCTGTGGACGTTCCTTGCTTGCTACGTTCCAAACTGTGGGCGGTTGAGCGTCCCATCATGTCGAGTTCTGGACATCTGCAACGCCCACCGTGTAGCCCTAAGGGAGTCGCGGAGTGAGCGGCGAAAGGACACCGATCATGGGAGTGATTTTGGCGATCGCGAGCCGGAAGGGTGGCTGCGCAAAAACCAGTGCAGCCGTCACGTTGGCCGGCGTGTGGGCAGAAGAGGGCAAGCGAGTCCTCGTCGTTGACGTCGACAGCCAAGGAAGCGCAAGCCGCTGGCTTGGTGTTGATGACGATGGTGGTGAGTTGCTCGCGGCTCTTGTTGATGGCGCGGAGCTCCCAAGCGTCGCGACCAACATCGAAGGAGTGGAGCTCGCTCCGTCGGGCGTCCGCATGGCGAACCTCGATCGCGCGCTCGCCTCAACCCCCGGTGCTGAGTTTGTTCTCCGCGAAGCGCTCGAGAAGGTGAAGGGGTTCGACGTCATCATCGTCGACTGTCCACCATCGTTGGGTGCGTCGACCGTGGCCGCGCTTACCGCTGCGCAATGGGTTGCGTCTCCAGTTGCTGGCGCGATGTCTCTCGATGGTCTTGAAGAGATCCGCGATCTCGTCGCGCTCATTCGCCGGCGGCTCAACCCAGCGCTCAAGTGGGCGGGGGTGTTCCTTGCTCAAGGCGACCCACGCACACGCCTCACACGCGACATCGCCGCGCTCCTCGCGAAGACGCTGCCCGACGACTTGCTCTCCTCGTCCGTTCGCTCGTCGGTACGCATGCGCGAGGCGCCGTCACGACGGTCTTGGATCGGTGCCTACGATCCACGGGGTGGGGTGCATCGCGATTACGAACGGGTCGCCAACGAACTGGCGGAAAGGATGACGGCATGAGCTGGGCAGACGAACTCGCCGGCGCGAAGAAGAAGCGCAGTCCACAGCAGAAACCGCGTGCTGAGCAAAGCGAAGCGGGAAAGCGGTTTGCGCCAAAAGCACAGTCGAAGGCGGACTCGCCAAAACCGTCTTCGAAGAAGGCGACTGCACCCAAGACCACGCAAGCTCAGAAGCGCGGGACGGTCAAGAGCAAGCCAAAGTCGAAGCAGCGCGCTGAAACAAGGCCGAACGAAGCGAAGGTCGAAAAGGACACCGCGAAGAAGCGAGGGATCCGGTGGGAGCTCGACGGAGTTCGCATGCGCTCTCGGACCGTGAGCCTCACGGAAGCCATCGACCAGCGCCTCCGCTTCGAAGCGGCCGCGCGCGGCATCAGCGTGTCACACGCGCTGCTTGAGATTCTCGACAAGGCGCTGCCGCCAGCACCCAAGCGCTAGGGTAGGGCGTTAGCGAACCCGAACCGCTTCCCCCGGTCCGTGTGCAAAGTACTCGCACTCGTAGTCACCAACAACACCATCTCGCTCTGCTGCAGACAAGCACAACGCGCCCTCCAAAAACGTGAAGCTAGGTGCCTCTCGACAGGCAGGAGCCAAACCACTTCCGCATGTCACCTCCCCACACTCATCGCAGAGAATCTCGGCGTCTGACTCTACGCTTCGCGGAACGACTCCATCACAACTCCCAAACGAACACTCTCCGGAAGACTCGCAACACACGGACACAACCAGATGCTGCCCACACACGGCCTGCGGCTGCTCGCCACAAAACACACGGCCGGAACCGTCGCACACGAATTCATCATCACTACACCCCATGACGAAAACAGATGTGCACATCAGCAGGAACGCCGTCGTGAGACTGAGACGAGGAGACGTTGACACAAGGCAAGGAAGAGCATTGACGAGCTACATGGTCAAGCGAGTCTTACTCGCATGTGCATTGCTTGTCGTCGGCTGCGCGGATTCGACCGAGCGAGAGCCCGGCGACGAAACGGGCGTTGGCGAGAGCTGTCGGCCAGAAGCGGTTCCGGCTCGTGGGTTCGAGGCCGAGGATGTGTACGTCGAGACCTCTTCCGTGCAGTGCGAATCACGAAGCTGCCTGGTCTACTTCTTTGAAGGGGACCCAACCACCTCCGTAGAGGAAGACCCAAGTTGCACCGATTGCCCAACAACGGAGGAAATCGAGCAGCGTGTCTACTGCTCATGCCGGTGCGCTCTGCCTGACGGCACTCGAAACGACTTCACCTGTGAGTGCCCCGATGGGTTCTTTTGCGAGGATCTCGATCGCGGATGGTACTGTGTGAAGCCAATTACAATGCGTTGATAGGTTCCATATTCCTTGCAGGATGTGATGCAATTGTGCTCGCATCACCATGTACAGCCGGGGGGCGACAGTATTGCTGTCACACCCACGGAGTAATGCTCGGGGTGTGAACATGTGCAGCAAGAAGTGGGGTCGGAAGCACGGTCTACGTGTGCTTCCTTTGGTGTTGGTTTTTTTTGCGTGCGATCCGTCTGAGGACACCGAACCACCTCCGCCGGATCCGCCACCCTCCCGAGCGGCTCCGGATCGGTTCGGACCAACAAACAACCTTGGCGCGTTGCCAGGCGCGGTTCAGGTTTCGCTCTCTGGCGAAGCGACATACTCAGTGCCGATCGAAGTTCCGCCGGGTCGAATGGGGATGCACCCATCGCTCGCCATCTCGTATGCAAGCAACGATGGGATGTCGACGCTCGGCAAGGGGTTCGGCCTGTCGGGGCTCTCAGCGATCACACGTTGCGCGCGAACCCCAGCGGTCGACGGGGTCCGTAGCCCACCTCGCTTCGACGACTCCGACGCCTACTGTCTAGATGGCTCGCGACTGCTCTACGCCGGAGAAGAAAGCGGTCGAGCTGTCTATCGAACGGAGCGCTACTCATCGCTTCGCGTATTCGCGACGCCTGGTGTCAACGGCCCATCAACATTCGAGGTCAACGACGGCGAAGGCGGCACGTCCTTCTACGGCGAGCCCGAATACTTCGCGAACGGCGCCATTGAGGGGGACGCGACGGTGGCGTCATGGAGGATCTCACGCTCTGTCGACGCGTTCGGCAACTTCATGACGTTCCACTACTCACAGCCAACGTATGCGCCGGCAGGGCCCCGTGGCGCGATCGGTGAGTCGCACATCAAGGAAATTCACTACACGTTTCACGAGTCCGGAGACACTGGTCAGCTCGTTCAATTCGAGTACGACGAAGACCCCGACGGTCGAATGGGTTTCACACACGGCTTCTCGTTCCGGCGGCAAAGGCGTCTTGTACGCGTCAGCGCCTTCGACCGGACGGGGCTCGCGCATGCATACAAGCTCAAGTACGACAACGGTTCGCCGAGCGGCTCGTCACGGCTTACAAGCCTCAACAAGTGTACGAGCGCTCCCCACACGCCTGACGCAATCCTAGATGACGAAGGATTGGTCTGCCTTCGCGCAACAGAGTTTGAGTGGACAACGGGTGACGCGGACACTCCGTTCGAGGAAATCAACACCACATGGTACCTGAACCGCCCCGACGAGTTCTTCGCCACCGAGCTCGGTCAGACCTTTCAAACGCCCGAGTCATCACCGGTCATTTCTCTCGACGCGAACGGAGATGGTGCGGCCGACCTGGCCTTCGTCACGCGAGTGCCAGATAGCACCGGCACTAGCTTCACGAACGCGCTCGGCATTCGTTGGGGAGCCCCAGGCGACGAGCCGTTCCGGGACGTGGTCCATGGAACGCACAGCGACGCAGGGTTACTTGAGGCGTCACTGACAGGCGCTGGCGGCAAGATCCACGGCCTCGACATCGATCATGACGGCTACGATGAGATCGTCGCACTGGGTGCAGGTCACCGACTGATCACGCCACGTGGCGTGTCGCCTGTCTGAACGCGAACCCGTCTGCGAAGCGATCAGACTGGAGCAGCGAACGTAGATAGAGGACTCCCGCCGCTCCTTCGCGTGACCAAGACGCGCCCGAGATTTTCAGACGCTGCGTGACGAGTGTCTTGCAAGCAGCTTCAACCGGACCGCTCCCGAGCGCGGCGTTCGCCTCCGTCGCTTCTGGGTACTTCATCCACTCACGTTGATTGTAGATGTACTCGGCGTGCTTCCCGATCTCGCGCTTCGCCCACTCGCTCACCGCCTCTTCCTCGCGTTCCATTTCGTCGCGAAGCCATCGCCACAGTCGCCAGCCCGTTCCTCGTTTGTGTTTGAGCTTGTGGCACCAACGCGCTCGCTCGTTCGCCCGCCGCGCGCCGTCTGTGGGAAAGAGCAAGCGCAGCGCCGCCGACAAGTGCTCCGCGACATGAAAGAAGTCGATCAAATGTAGAGCATCCGGGAAGCGCTCAAGCATGTGAGCACGCAGGTCCGCTGCGCCGTCGATGACCACCTCGAGCTTAAGCTCCGGACGTTGCGCGAGCAGCGCGTGAACTTCGCGCTCGATGCGTTCCATGATCGTCGCTTTCCCCGCTTCCGGCATCTCCGCGATCCGAATTGTGTGGATCCCCGAGCCGCGCCGAACCGGATCTCCTTCCGCGTCGAGCATCGTCACTGTTCCGACCGTCGCCTGCTTCCAGCCCTCTTTTCTCAGTCGCATACTCAACGCGTCGACGCTGACCACGAGCGTTGTCGTTTGCGCAGGCACCTCGCTCTTCGCGAGCACGCGCTCGAACAACTCCGGCTCCTGCATGCGCATCGCGTTCGACTCATCCACGACGAAGCGCTTTACCCGCGACGAAGAGATCGGGTGACCCCTCAAGCTCGTGAGCAGCTCGGCCGCTTCGTCACCCGGGACGTTGGCGTACGTCCGAAGGATCGCTTCACCAAGGTCGGGCATCGTGCTTCGCGCCATCACGCCACGGCGCTCCTCGAACAGGCACCGCGTCGGCGCGTTACGTGCTGCGCGATGTCGTTTGCGCCTCACTCGAATCGGACCGCGCAGCGTGTGGTAGGTCCGCGCGTCGTCGGTCACCGCCTTCCACCGCGAGCCGTCAGCGTCGACGAATAGGTCCGGGTCTTCTTCCGCTTCCTCCTCTTCAACGGACTCGACCATCGCCTTCCCGACCTCGTCGGTCGCCGCCCAGACTTCCTCGTACGCCTTCTTCGACGCGGCCGGATCACGCGCCTCGTGCAGCTTCTCTTTCGTGAGGAGGTAAGCGCGCCGCGCCGCTTCGATCACGCGCGCCTCGCCCTTGCTCGACGCGACCCAAGCGACCGGCGACCCGGGCTTCTTTTTCTTCGTCATGGCTTGGGTTAACACGACGCGTGAGAAATTAATACGGGCTGCTCAGAAGATGATCTGCACCCGTCGCACTCGTCTTCGACGATGACTACACGACATCTGTCAGAGCTATCAACGCCCACTCCGAAGACGGTGCAGTAGAGATTGACATCGCTCCTGGCCCGAAACGAAACTTTTTAGTTCCGACATCAACGTCGGGTCGCGAGTTCATTGTTGGCGGTGCCGATGACTATGGCTACATCGGTCCTGTAGTCATTCGTGGACTGACAACCCGGTTTTCTCTCGATGAAGTCGTCGACATCAACGGCGACGGCAACGTCGACCTTGTCACTTGTGAATACTCTGCCGGAACAGAGTGCCTTGTAGACGAGCGGTTCTTCGGCGCAACACGCGCGGCCATGCCATTGTGCGACGGCGAGTGGATCGTACGCGAAGGCAATGGATTCGGGTTCGGCGATCCCATTCCCACCGGCGTCAAAGCCAACTGCGCGTTTCAACACTCAGGTGTCGCAGCAACGCAAGTCGCTGACGTTTCAGGCGATGGTGTCGCAGACGTTGTCTTTTTGAGCCAGCCCAATGGTGAGGAGCGCGACTACCGACGGCTCTCGTACAACGAGGCTTCGGGTGGCTATGCAACTGCTTCGCTCAACGTGCAGTGGTCAGATGAAATACGGGCGACCTTCCTCGACGCGAACGGCGATGGTGTCGTCGACCTCGTCACGCATGCCGAAGTTGGTTCTCCTCCGTTCGTTCCAGGCTTGGCTGCCTTCTGGACTCACGAACGCATGGAGAGGATGGGGGTGTTCGTACGGATCGGTCACGGTGACGGCTCGTTTGCCGAGCCGACGTTGATTGGTGAGCTGGATGGCACACCACCCGAAGACACTTGGTGGTTCAACCGAACCATGGCACGGCACTACTTCTACTACTGCGTAGACGGGCTTTACTCGTGCGATGGACTGGATCGCCGCTACGCGAACATGCCACTCGCGGTGACGGGAGCAGACATCAACGGAGACTTCCGCGGCGACCTGTTGATCCCAACTCTTCCGCACGGTGCAGACCTCGCGACAATCACCGCCGAAGACCCACACATCTGGGAATGGGATCCAGCAGAGTATTCGCTCTTCACTTCAACAGGGGACTCGTTTACCCGCGGCGACTTTATCGCTGGAACGCGCGTCCTCGAGCGCCAAGAAGTCGATGGTAAGTCGATGGTATTTCTTCGTCAGGAGATGCTGTCCGCAGACGTTGACGGCGATGGCATCCTCGACAACGTGCTCTACGAGATTCGCCAACCAGAGGTTGACGAACGGGACGCTTACCCACCCGAGGGAAGTCGAATTCGCACAAAGCTAAACCGCTTGGCAGCAGCCGAGCGGATGTCCGCCGTTACAAACGGTCTGGGAGAACGAACGGAGATCAACTACCGGCCGAGCTCAGATGCATCTGTCGTCACTCCTGCAAACGACTGCGTCTACCCCCAGCGTTGCGATTCGGGAGTCCGATGGGTTGTGTCGGGGGTGACCCATGACGCCGCAGGTACGCCGGCAAGTCGATCGTACCAGTACGAGGGTGCGCGAACCGATCTTGTTGGACGCGGATGGCTTGGGTTTTCGCGACGCACTGAGATCAATCATGCGACAGGCGTCACCACGACTCACCACATGGACAACGTGACTCGTGAATCAGAGCGCGGGATCTACCCAGGAGCGAACCGCCCGAACCGAATCGTCACCTACATCGAATCAGAGCAGGGCGATGCGTTCCCGGACGATTCACTCAAAGCGATCGGAACTGTCACGGACACGACGTACGTGACCATCGATCACGAAGAGCACCCGCAGCACTGGTCTGTGCGCACAAGCGACTCGGCGACCTCGACGTTTACGAGCATGTCACCGCTCCTCATCGATCCGACGAAGTACGACTGCTTCGACACGTTCACGGCCGACCATATCGAGACGACTCACGTTGATCTCATGACCCCGGCGGATCCCAGCTACCACCCGCTGCTCGCCGGCGTCCCGACGCGTGTGATGCGGTCGCGCGACGGAGCGCTGCAGCAGACCGTCGAGACAGCATACGAAGTTCCTCACGAGACCACTCGACTCACCGGGCCCCGATGGTTCGTGGGACAGCAACGCTCAACCCGAACCATTGGCGCAGACGACTGCAACTCGGATACGGCGGTCCGGTACAACTACGCAGACGGCATCCTCGAGAGCGTGATCCGTTCGCCCGACGAGCTGTCATTGCCGCGGTCCGCCGATGACCGGGCACGCGTCTGGCTGCGCACCTCGTTCATCCGTGACGGGTACGGCAACGTGGTCGCGGTCGACGTCGAGGACGCTTGGGGAGAGATCCGATCCTCCACCTACGGCTACGACGAATTTTCGGTGTTCGTCACGTCTGCGACGAACCCTCTCGGACACATGCGTTCGCGAACGGTTGAGCAACGCTTTGGAACGACGATGTCGACAACCAATGCGAACGGCTTGACGACATACATCCAACGAGACGGCTTCGGTCGACCCACCCTCATCGACGATCCCACCGACGCGGACACGACGATCACGATTCTCGACGATGCGCTGGGGATCCGCGTTCAAGGCACGACCAACGGCTACGGAACCGTTGAGCGTGTCCTTGATCCTGCCGGCCGCGAGATCTCATCGCGTCGACAAGTCGCCCGAGGCAGCTCGCTCCACTGGGCGACCGTCGAACGACAGTACGACGCGGCGGGTCGGCTCATCGCGTCCAGTGCACCTCGTTTCGACTGGGAAACACCCGTCTGGGATGAAGTTCGCCGGGACGGCATCGGCGCGGTTCGCCAAACGGTCCGCGGTGGTGATGTCCTCAGCGACACATGGCTCAAGACCGACCAAGTGTTCCAACGAGACGCTGTCGGAGCGGTACGACACCAACAGATGGATGGGTTTGGTCGCACACTCGCGTCGTTCGAGCCGATGGGCGCGACCACCAGCTACCAGTACTGCGCGGACGGCCGTGTCAAGGCAACGTTCGATGCGGAAGGCAACCGAACAGGGGTCGTGTACGACTCGCTCGGGCGACGCGTTGAGCTTGAAGACCCAGACACCGGCATCACTCAGATCGAATGGAACGCGTTCGGTGAAACGACACGCACCGTTGACCAGGCCGGCCGAACCGCTGACTACGTCTATGACGCATTGTCTCGAGTCGTTGTGCGCTTCGACGTCGATGGCGTCACTCAGTTCGGATACGACGAGAGCCCGAACGGCATCGGAGAGCTCACGTGGGCGTACAGCGCTGACAACATCGGCACCGCCTTTCAGTACGACGGCTTCGGTCGGGTCGCGGGCGTGGGCATGGAGCTCCATGACGGTCGGTCGTTTGGTCAAACTTTCCGCTACGACGAGTACGCTCGCCTAACCCGCGCGACGTACCCAACATCTCCCGACCGAGAGCGGCTCGCCATCGACTACAGCTACGCAACAAACGGCGAGCTCTTGGCGGTCGCGGACGGCACGGCGGGTGGCTTTGGGGAACTGTGGCGCAAGGGCGACCAAACCGCGCTGGGTCAGACGAGTTACGAAGTCTTTGGCAACGGAGCGAAGACCTACCGCGACTACGATCCAGTCCACCGCTGGCTCCGCAACATCAACACCAGTGGGCTCCAAGACTGGACGTTCTCTCGAGACAACGTTGGTCGCATCAAGTCCCGGGTGGATGCTGAGACGGGTTTCTCAGAAACGTTCGAGTACGACGCGCTTGGTCGTCTCACGGAAGCCAACCCAAGCGAAGGGGACCCTCTTAGCTTCGCGTACGACGTTCTCGGCAACCTCACGTTCGCCAGTGACGTTGGACCCATCGCGTACGACGGCGATCGGCCGCATCTAGCCACTGAGTTTATGGGTGTCCCCCAAAACTACGACGCGGTGGGCAACCATCTTGGAGATCCGGTTCGGCGCACCGTTGACGTCACGGCAACCAACCTCCCTCGCCGGATCATTCGCCACGACGATGGTGAGATGCTTGAGTTCCTGTACGACGCATTCGGCACCCGCACCGTGACGTTCGGAAAAGACGCCGACGCTACGGGGCCCGAGCGAGTGAGCTTCGGAGCGTTCGAGCTGCGCGGCGAACGGGAAGTCGTGCGGGTCTCAGCCGACGGCCGCATCGTCGCTGAGCTGCAGCAGAACCGTTTCTCGCTCGAGCGATCGGTCGCGTTCCTTCATGACGACCATCTCGGCTCGGTCGATGCCGTCTCGGGCATGGATGGCCCCCTCGCGAAGTACAGCTACAGCGCGTTCGGAAAGAAGCGAGACCTCTCGTTCACCTTCGAGAACGCTTGGGATCCCGGAATCGGCGACATGGACTTCGGCTTCACCGGCCACGAGCACGACGATGGCTTTGGCCTGATCAACATGCGCGGCCGAACCTACGACCCTGCGATGCGACGCATGATGAGCGCAGACCCGTTCGTCGTCGATCCCTTCGGCTCGCAGTCGTACAACCGCTACAGCTACGTCGAGAACGATCCGCTCAACATGATCGACCCAACGGGATACCAAATGTCCCCCGCTGACCAGATGGCGAGAAGGCCACGGATGCCAAACAGCGAGGTCTGCACTGGCGAGTGCAACATCGAAGACGTGGTCGTCGAGGGGCAGCCAAACCGCACCCCGACTCCTGCGCAGGACCGAAGCAGCCGCACGGAATCAAGCCCATCACAGGTTGCGGCAGTCACCACTCAGTACGCTACGAACCAAGTGAACGTGAGCACTTCGCAACGCCTACGACAAGCCGCCGGGCGTGTACTTCGTGGCCAAGGCGAGTTCACTGCAGGTCTGGTGACAGGGTTCGTTGCCGCATTCACTCCTGGTGCGTTCATCGCCACTTATGGGATGGAAGCGAGCGGCTTCAATGACCCGCTTCCTCCACTGACCCGTCTGGGAATTGGGGTTGGCGAAACCGCTGGGGGGCTCGCACAAATCGCTCTTGGCACAGGTGCCGCAGGCCTAGGCGGAGGGGGCACCGCCGCTACCGCAGGCGGCGCTGGGCCCGTCGGCCTTCCTCTCGTGTCCGTTGGTGCAACGACCGTTGCTGCAGGAGCGGCCAACACCGCGACTGGTGCCGGGATCATCGTAGCAAACGCGGACGACGCACTCACCGAAGTGGCGGACATCGTCACAGGTGGCATGATCGTTCGAAACGAGAACGGTTCTGACAATGACGGTGGAGGAGCTAGTTCGCGTCCCCAAACTCTGAACGACACAGTTGGAGACGATGCTGCAGGCAAGGTGCGCAGTGCGCTCAAAGGAGACGTCCCACTCAGCGCATTGTCGGCTCAAGAACGGGCCCGTGCAGCAGCCTGGTATAGAGAGGTCGCGGAGCGAACCGTTGGAACCAGAGCTCGAGCCGCAAGGCTGTACAACATCGCAAGGGCTGAGTTTCTAGAAGGCTCGCGAAGCTCATTACCTCGTACACTACCTGATTTCATTCGATCAGAAGGCCTATGACAAAAAGCATCTATGCCATTGGTGACTGCCCAGTATGCCCCGGCTCCAGCTACGCGATCGTTCTAGTGTCTGAGAACAATCTCGTCTTCTTTTGCCCCCTCTGTGAGGTTGCTTGGGACAAGCTCCCCCTCGAACTCAATGGCTCGAATGTGCTCACACTACCAGAGGTTGCACCCAATGGGGTTTCGCTTCCTGACGACGAACTTTTAAGCAACTCAAGAGTTCGCGCTTTCGTAGTCACGGACGCATGGTGCTGCGAAGAAGTTTTGAAACACATAACCTAATCACATGGCGAGCCACAGCAGGCATCACCTCATTCACCAACTCTCTATCACGGGTGGCTTCCTTGGAGGAGCCGAGCTGAACTTTGTCGACGGCCTGAACTGGCAACCTGGGCCGCGACAAGGTCGTCGTATCCGTTCAAACCAAGGAGGGTGCGCGCTACACAGCCACTCGCAGCGAAGGCGACGTCGCTCTCGTCGCGAACGAGCTTGGGAACACCGTGCCCGTGTCGCTCAACGATGACCTTCTCTTTGGTGCGGATTTCGACCAGAGTTGAAGTACGAGGCGCTCCCCAAAACCACCACGTGTTCTTTTCGCCAGTGCAATTGGAGCCGTCTGTCGCAGGTCGATGCGTGTTGAGGCCGGGAGTGGTCAGGATGAGCAAGGAGAACTGACGTGAGAGGTGAAGCAACAGACCAGCCAACCAGCGCGACGCGCACGCAAAGTGGTTCGCGCGACGGCGGTGTGCGCCAACGCCAGAACTCCAAGCCAACATCCGAATCTCGCAGCAAGGATATGTCCATCGAACAAGCGACCGAGCCGGCCGTATCCGACCTGCGCCCATTCTTCGGCTTTTACGGGGGGAAGTGGCGCGATGCGATCAAGCACTACCCAGCTCCGCTACACAAGACGGTCGTCGAGCCTTTCGCGGGCAGCGCCGGCCTCTCCGTTCGGTACGCGCACCTGGAAATAGTGCTCTGCGAGGCGGACCCGATTATCGCGAGCGTCTGGAAGTACCTGACCAAGGTCAAGCCGAAGGAGATTCTGAAAATCCCAGACGTTCCTCTCGACGGGACGGTTGAGGATCTCAACCTCACTCAGGAGGCCGAGTGGCTAGTGGGCTTCTGGCTCAACCGAGGCGCATCGCGTCCTCGAAAGCGGCCTTCGAAATGGATGCGTGATGGCATTCGGCCTGGGTCGTTCTGGGGTGACCGCGTCCGCCAAACCATCGCGTCACAGGTCGAGTCTATCCGGCACTGGAAGGTCTACAACTGCTCCTACGAGAACTGTCCCGTCCTCGGTCCCGCGACCTGGTTCATCGACCCACCGTATCAGCACGCAGGCAAGCACTACACTCACGGTTCAGAGGAGCTCGACTTCGACGCGCTGGGCGAGTGGTGCAGGTCGCGCGACGGCCAGGTCATCGTATGCGAGAACGACGGGGCCGACTGGCTTCCGTTTCGCGACCTTGCTGACGTCAAGACCACGCGAGCTGGACAGCGCTCGAAGGAAGTCATCTGGACGAACGAAGATCAAGATCTGGAGGAGTAGGTGGCCGCATCGCTCTCCACACCAGATCTTCACCAGACGTTTCTCGATTGCTTCGACGGCGCGGCCACACCGCTGAACGACCTCGATGAGAAGCCACTTCTCGTTGACATGCTCCTCCCACTCCCCCCGCGACTCCGGTTGTACATGTACAACCTTGTTGGTGGTGTCGGGACGAAAAGGGACTTCGAGTACAAGGCAGTTCTCAGGCTTCGTGGACACCCCGTTGGTGAATATCGGTCGTTCGATCATTCGGGAGGACGGCTGGCTTTGCTAATCGCGTACCGTGCAGATCTCGACGTCTTCGTCATGTGGGACGCGAGCCTCCATCCGAGGTTCAAGAACGGGGGCAACATCCAGGTACGCACGGACACCGTGATGACGGCGGCGGCCACCGGCTACGCCGACCAGGAGCGGAGACTTAGCAGCGGGCTCATCGAAACAGTCATAGCCTGCACGTCTTCCGAACTCGAGAAGACCCTAGTCCAGCGGATTGAGCAGATGGGAGGCACCAGTGTCACTGGCTAACCTCTCGCTCAACACGAGCTACCACAAGGGCCGAGACGACATCGCCCAGGACTTCTACCTCCCCTGCATGGAGAGAGCGTCTCGCTATTACCGTGCCGTAGGGTTCTTCAGGAGCACTGTCTTTGCGGTCGCCTGGCCGGCGCTGCGTCGCTTTGTCGTCGAGAACAAGGGGACCATGCGCGTGCTGTGTTCCCACGTTCTGTCTGACCCAGACATCAATGCGCTCGAGGAAGGCTATTCCGCGCGACACGACGATCAGCTCGCAACCCACTTCCTCGAAGAGGTTCGCGGCCTACTTGCAGAGCCGCAGCTGGAGCAGCCGGTTCGAATACTCGCAGCCCTCGTAGCGTCGGGCGTGATCGACTTGAAGGTGGCCATCCTCAAGCCGTCAGACCGGGCAACTGCACGGGGCCGCATCTTTCACGACAAGCTTGGAGTCTTCGAAGACCAAGACGGGAACATGGTCATCTTCAAGGGCTCGATGAACGAGACGTGGAGTGGCCTGGCGGCCGACGGGAACCTTGAGTCCGTCGACGTGGCCGCAACTTGGCTCGGCGAGCGCGACTTTGAGCGAACAACAACCGAGTTCAGCTACTTCAACGAACTCTGGGACGACGTCTACCCAGGGCTACGGGTGCGTCCTTTCCCACAGGTTGCGAAGGATGAGCTCGAGCGCGTCGCGACACCGGACTGGGAGTCGGAACTCAAGGAGTGCCTTGACGCGAGACGCCACGTCGACCCCAGGGGCCGAACGCTTCGACCCCACCAGGCTGCCGGCCTCGCCAGCTGGCGTGCCAACAACCGGCGTGGAATCCTCGAGTTTGCTACGGGCGCGGGCAAGACGTTCACCGCGATAACTGCGATTCGTGAGGCACTCACTGCAGGCGAGGTCGTCATCGTCGTCGTTCCCGATCGCGTGCTCTTTGGTCAGTGGCACACCGAACTGGTGGAGACCCTCAACGACCTCGAGCCTCAGGTGTTGCGAGCAGGTGCCGGGTATTCGAGATGGCGGGATGGATTGGAAGCCTGGACCCGACCTGGTGAACAACGACGTCTAGTTCTGGCGACGATCCAGACCGCGTCAAGCCACGCCTTCATCGAACGAGTGCATCCCTCGACTCGCAGCCTTCTCGTGGTCGATGAAGTCCACCGTGCGGGGTCGCCGGTGCACCAGAACCTGCTGAATGACGAGAGATTCTGTGGGGCACGCCTTGGCCTGAGTGCAACCCCACGACGGGCAGGAGACCCTTCGGGCACCGCTGCGATTCTGACTTTCTTTGAGGGAATTCTCGAGCCCCGCTACACCCTTGCCGACGCCGTTCGAGACGGGGTGCTCTGCAAGTACTTCTACAGACCCCACACAGTCCAACTCACGGAGGAGGAGCAACAGGAGTGGAACGAAATCAGCGCTCGCGTTGGGCAACTCTACGCGAGGCTCAACGATGCGTCGGACGCAGGACTTCAGGAACGGCTCAAGCGACTGCTCATTCGCCGGGCTCGCGTAGTCAAGCAGGCATCAGGCAAGGTCGAACTCGCCGTCGAAGTGATGCGAGAGCATTTCAAGAAGGGCCAGCGCTGGCTCGTTTACTGCGACAATCTCGAACAGCTGAACGCCATCCGAATCGCGTTGGAGGCAGGGAGGCTCAACCCCCTGCCGTTCCACAGCGAGATGACAGGTGACCGCGAAGCCACCCTCGCGTGGCTCAGCCGCCGCGGGGGCATTGTCGTGGCCATCAAGTGCCTGGACGAGGGCGTCGACATCCCGAACGTGACCCACGCGTTGATTTTGGCGTCCTCCAAGAACCCGCGAGAGTACATCCAGAGGCGAGGCCGGGTGCTTCGGAAGGCTCCGGGCAAGGCACTCGCGTACATTCATGATGCGCTCGTCATTCCGGCGGCTCCCCCGAGCGATGACGACGCCAGACCGGATCCTATCACTGCGGGCGAGCTCGCACGCGCCATCCAGTTCGCCAACCATGCCGACAATCCAGCGTGTGGTGCCGACCTTGCGCGTACAGCAATTGACCTGGGAATCGACTGGCACGCACTTGTCGACTCCGGAATCGAGGTGGATGATGACGAACAACAAGACTGACCTCGGAGACCTGCTCAAGAGCGTCGAGCTGGCGCGGGCGGAGAAGCACCCGGACCTGTCATCGCAGTTTCTGCGGCGTGTCGTGGAGATCGAGCATGAGGCCGCCGACGACGAACAGGCCGCCCTTACAGCAATTCGCAAGGAAGTAGGTGCCGCCGTCGCTTCAGTGCTCGAGGAGGAAGGCAATGCTTGAGCTTCGTCGCCTCGAAATCCAAGGTTTCGGCCCGTTCGCTGACGAACAGATCATCGAGTTCCCCGCGGAGCCGGGCATCACCTTGGTCTACGGCGAGAACATGCGAGGCAAGACGTCCCTACTGAACGCCGTGAGGTACGCGTTCTATGGGACCGTCCTTGGTCGCGGTTCCCGCCGTCGCCGGCTCCACTCGATTTCGAACCGTGACCTCGCAGCAGAGGGCAAGTACGGGTTCAGCGTATCCCTTGGCTTCGGGAGCGATGGCCAGGAGTATGAGCTGGTCCGCGCGTGCATTCCCCTCCGAGGCACGCCCACGGACGATGAACACTATCGACAGGACCTCCTTCTCCGCCAAGGGAGCCGGGTGCTGGGCCCCCAAGAGCGTGACGTCGTACTCGCCCGCGTTCTCCCGGCTCAGGTATCACGGTTCTTTCTCTTTGATGGGGAGCTCTTGCAGGAGTACGAGGAGCTGCTTCACGACGAGAGTGAAGCTGGTCGCACGATCTCCGATTCAATCGAGCGGATCCTCGGAGTTCCCATTCTCAAAAAAGGACGGGCGCACCTGATGACGCTCGCCGATGAGGCTTCGTCGGAGGCGGCACGAGAAGCGTCCCGGTCGAAGCAGACACAGGCGATCGGCACCGCACTCGAACAAGCGGGTGAACGCAAGGAAGCGCACAAGAAGGAGATCGCTCGGCTCCAGAGAGAACTGGCGGACCTTCAGTCCAGGAAGTCCGAGGCCGAGGCCTTCCTGAAGTCGGAGCGTAAGTACCTTTCGATTCTTGAGGAGCGGGACGCGAAAGAGGGACGACTTGGAGAAGTAGCGACCGAGATCGAGCAGATCGGAATCTCGCTCCAGGATGCGATGAGGGAGGCGTGGCGGTCCGTGCTGGCAGGGCCAGTCCGCCGCGCGCTCGAGGAAGCATCCAGGGAGGCCGAGCAGGAGGTTGATCGGCTGGCGGTGCGCCTGAAGCGGGAAGCTTTAAGGGCTATGCACTGTGGCACGTGTGATCGCGACCTCGATTCGCAGGCAGCAGCACATCTTAAGTCGACCATCCCGGAGAAAACAGGCGCCGAGCAAACGGTCGCACCAGCCGTAGCGCGACTCGTCGACCTGAACAAGTTCCAGCCCAACGACATGACGGATCTTGTCCGGGAGTTGACGGAGAGGCTGGGACGACTCGAGGTCGAGTCGATTGCCCTAAAGGATCGACTTCGTGACCTCCAGACAGAACTTGGTGATGCGAACATCAACCGCCTCCGCGGAGACAGCCACTCCCTATCCGACACGATCAGGAAGATCACCGTCACCGAGGACGCAATCGAGAAGGAAGAGGAGGCGATCAAGAAGGTCGACGCCAACCTCAAGAGGCTCACCGACAAGCTGGCACGGATGGCCCCAGAAAACCTCCGATCCAGCCAAGTGAAGTCTTCGCTGCTTCGGGGTGCCAGCGAGGTCTTTGACGCTGCCGTCGATCGGTACAAGCGAGACCTGAGAGGCAAAGTCGAGAGCACAGCAAGCGACCTCTTTCTTCGCATGACCACCGAAGGAAGCGACTACGAGCGGCTGGAGATCACGGAGAGCTACGGATTGAACATCATCCACAAGGACTCTCGAATCGAAGAAGGCCGCTCCGCTGGCGCAGAGCACGTAGTTGCCCTGGCTCTCATGGGAGCGCTCCAGGCGAATGCGCCACTCAGGGGTCCGATCGTTATGGACAGTCCGTTTGGTCGCCTGGACGAAGGGCACACCAAGAATGTCGTCGCCGCGCTGCCGACGATGGCGCCGCAGGTGGTCTTGCTGGTCCACGAAGCCGAGCTTCGGCGGAACAACGTCCGAGAGATCCTGGGCACGCGACTCCTCCGCGAGTACAAGCTCGCCAAGGTTTCCGCGAGGCGAACGCGCATCGAGCCGGTCCGCTGAGGAGAAAGAGATGGAACGCGACAAAGACGTCATCGGTCTCTCCGTAGAGAGCCAACGCTATCTGAAGGAGATCGAGGAGCGTGGGTGGTTCAAAGAGGGCCAGGAACTTGCGCGTTTCGCCCTCGCATACGCAGTTCGAGCCAACACCCTAGCGGGGAACGCGAGCCAAGTGGAAACCCGCTGGGCGTCGGGCAACTTCGACAAGACCGGGGAGATTCGCGCCGTTCTGGGGGCTCTTTACCCCGACTGCAAGACGCCGGTTCGGTTGATGGAGCACTTGGTGAATGTTGGGCTGTCGCTCCTTCACAGCGGTGTCACCAGGGAGGGAAAGGGCCCAGCAGAGCTGCTGACCACACCGGCCTATTCTCAGGACACGACGACGAGGTCCGACCCCGATCCATCTCCAGCGAGAGGGCTGCGAGTGGTGCCCCCTGACGAAGTGCAGCCCTTCGTTAACTCGGTGCCGCTGCTCGAACTCAAGATTGCGGCAGGCGGCTTCTCCACCGACCAGGTCTTGGCTTCAGCAAACGACTTCGAATGGGTTGCGCCAGAGGGACGCACCCGGCCGGGGCCCGGTCTCTTCATTGCACAGGTAGGCGGAGAGTCCATGAACCGACGCATCCCGAACGGGGCCTGGTGCTTGTGGCGCGCGAACCCGACCGGAACCCGTCAGGGCAAGGTGGTGCTCGCCCAGCATGGCGACATCAACGACCCGGAACTCGGCGGTCGCTACACCGTAAAGATCTACGAGTCCGAGAAGGTTGCAACCGACGACGGCGGATGGCGCCATTCGGTCGTTCGACTCAAGCCCGACTCGGACGACCCCTCGTTTGATCCCATCGTGTTCGAGAGTCTCGAAGAGGGTGAGCTCGCCATCGTCGCCGAGCTAGTCGAAGTCCTCGCATGAAGCCAATCGGCAGCCCGCCTGCTTAGGAGCAGGCGAGGCCGAGGCCGTCGACGTTTCCGGTGACGACAAGACGCCACGGATCACAAGACGGGCTGGGGGTAGCACGGTAGTCAATCGTAACGTAGATGCGTCGCGCCCTTGTCATGTGCAAGTGGATGAATTCATCAACACCTGGGCCCTTCTCCGGCCCACCTGAACCACACCCCAACTCCGAGCAAGACGCCCTGAGGTTGTAGTCAACGCCATCCGGGACCTCGAGAGCAACGCCGACCGAGAGGTTTCCGGTAGTGATGGCGACTCGACGCTCAACGTCAAAGTAGAAGATCTTCTGCCCAACTCCGGTGGCTATCAGCGCTTCCCCGTCTGAGTCTCCACCCACGCTTCCAAGATAGGCTGCGTCCGAGGCACAACGAGGCGACTCCGCGAGATCGATCTCGCAGAACCCTCCGCCACCGATGTCACAAAAGCCCGAAGGGCAACCAACACAGAGACCCGACTCACATCGCTCCCCCCGCATACAGGCAAGTCCACAGCTGCCGCAGTTTGCCTCATCGGTCGTCACATCGACGCACCTATCACCACACGGCGTGCCCGACTCAAATTCACGCTCGCACTCGCCCCGAACACATTCAACTTGGGTACATGCGTCACCGCCAGAACAGTCGCCATCCATCGTGCACTCAACGCATGTCCCAGCGTTGCAGAACGGCCGCTCGCCCCGGCATGGTGTACGAACCTCATTGCCCGCTTCGTCGCAAGTAACCTGATCGCCGCCAGCACAGCGGGGGCCACTCCCTGGCACACACTCGGAGCACTCTCCGAACGCCGGAACGCAAAAAGGCGTGGCCCCTGAGCAAGGATGGTCTACGTATAAACCGGACGCGCCACAGGTCTGAAGCGTGTCCCCGACACACTGCCGCTCACCCGGCATGCACTCGACGCACGTCGGCTCGTCGTCGAACTCGAGGCACACAGGCAGCTCTCCGCGACACTCGTTGCGAACCACGTTTCCCTCCATGTCACAGCGAACTCGATCTCGACCATCGCAACCGATGGGGTGTCCGGGTTCGCACGCCACACACGTTGGTTCGTCGAGCTCAACACAGAGAGGTTGAGCAGAAGGACAAGGTATCGAATCCCCAAACGTCCCGTCCGGAAGACAGGTCGCAACCGCGTCGCCATCGCAACGCGTAGAGCCCGGCGTGCACGCATCCGGCGGGGGGCTCGTGTCCATCACATCGGGGGACCCGTCCTCTGGCGACCCGCTATCGCTGTCCGCGTCGGGGCTCGTGTCCATCACATCGGGAGAAGCGTCCTCTGGCGACGTGTCCATTCCATCGGGGGACGTGTCCTCAGGCAACCCGCTATCGATACTCACATCGGGGTTCGTGTCTACACCCGTATCGCCGCCGCCATCATGTGGCGGATCCGACGGCATGCACATCTCCATCTCGCACACGCACTCTCCAGCGCAATCACCACAGTCGCCTTCGTCTTCGCATCGAGGTCGCAGCCAGAGCTCAAGGCAGAGCGTACGCCCTTCCTCAAACCCCGACGAAACTACCCCCATGTAACGTCCCCCATCCTCGTCTTTCGCGGTCACGTGGACTGTGATCCCGTCACCCGGCTCCCAGTTCGATGATGGAACGACCAGAACAGAATGCGGCAACGTGAGTTCGTCGTACGGGCGTGACTCTACGTCTCCGTCCCCGTTGCGAACGGAAAACGTCACATCTTTGATTCGCTCGCATTCGTCGCACGAGATCGCTACGATCATCTCGGTCTGACACCCGACGAGGAGAGGGAGAGGGAGCGCGAGCAAGAACAAAGCAGGAAGCTGATGTCTCATTGTGGCACCACCACGGGATCACAGTCATCCGCACGGCACTGGGTCCCGTATCCCACACCGAACCCAACGGCAGCACCCACTACGACGACACCGACGACGGCCCAAAACACTGAACTCCGCAGCCATCGCCTCCCAGGATTCTCTGGCGTAAACGGCTCCGAAGGGACTTCGAGCAGCCTTGGGGCGAGAGGCTCTCGATCCAGAACAACTCGTCTCTCGACTCGATCGCCGTCCACCACTTCAATCATGTGAGTCGCCGTCCGATACCCCTCCGCCGAAACAGTCAACTCATATTCGCCAGGCTCCTCTTCCAGGACGTACTCACCGGGCGCACCCAGGTCGTTCGACGGGTCGACCTCCCGACCGTTCAGCACAACCCGTGCGCTGGTAGGTTCCGCCAAAACGTGGAGCTCACCCCGCAAACGCTCCAGAACGACGATCTCCTCGACCAGAGCACCGTCTACAAACTCGACCGTGCGCCTCTCCGGTCGATGCCCTGGTGCGGAGACAGCCAACTCGTACGCGCTGGGCTCCTCCACCTGGACGCGCGCAACATCGATCTCCCGCGCATTCAGCACAACCTCTGCGTTTGCTGGCCGCACCGAGACGTGGAGTTGACCCAGCTCGCGCCGCAGCTCCGCCAGTCCCCGTTCCGCGCGGCTCGCCTCACGGGACCCTCTATTCGCAGTCGCAACGACGAGCTCGAGCGAGCGATACGCATCGGTTCGCCGGTTGAGTTCCAGCTGTGTCGTCGCGATGTTGTACATGAGCGCGGGACGCGCTTGGTGCGCATACGCTGCTTGGAGCGCGCGCAACGCACCATCCGTGTCCCCCTTCCGTCCGAGCCGTGTCGCTTCTCGATAATGGCATTGCGCGCACTCCCGTTCGCAACCCTCTTGGCCTTGTTGACGGCAGCTCTGAAGGTCCTGTTCACATGCCTGAGCGCGAACAGCGACGGACGACATGAAGACAGCGAAGACAAAAGATGCGGATACGAAGCGGTTAACCATCCGTCTACTCCTCGTGCTCGAACGGGTTCAAGAATCCGTCGACGAACGTACGTGGTCTCTGGCGCCGCCTAAGTCGCCTTAGCGTCCTATCCAAGCCGCCAGCGACCAATTTGACGTCCACACGTTCGTAGCCGGCCAGTTCCAGGCGGACCTCAAGGTTCTCGCTCACCTCGGCCATCGAGTAGCGCAGAGGCGTTTCGCCAAGCAGTTCATTGCCCCGATAGACCTTCGCACCAGCAGGTCGACTGATTAGATCGAACACCAATGGCTCTTCGGTCGTTGCTGACGGCTCGGGGCTCGGCGGCGACTCGGAGGCGGCGAGCTCGACAACCTGCGCGGTCGGCACCGGCTCAGGAACCGAACTGGCAGAAGACTTCCGCGTTGCATCCAAGGCAGGCGTCTCCTCCGGTGGGGGTTCCGAACCCAACGCGGCGACCAAACCCAGCATGAGCACAGCCACCGCCACCACGACCAAAACAACGACCCAAATCCGAACCCTTGGTTCGGGAGGCTCGTCAAAGACCGCGCCCTCGAGGATCACCGATCTCTCGGACGCCGAATCTGTTGGTCCAGGCTCTGGTGAATCGTGCGCTTGATAGTCGAGATCCAAGTAGACGTTGTCGCTCAGGTCTGGAAAGCGCTCCTTGAGCACGGCTTCGACTTCCTCGACCTGATACTTGTCGGTGGTCTTTTCAGGATTGAAGTCTTCGGGTCGGCCTTCGACGGCAAACAGCTCAAGATCGATCGAGTCGTACGACTCGCGTGCGGTGTCGACATCGGTCACGCCGCTGGGCACCGCGAAGATCTCGTCATAGTCCTCGAGCACACGTTCGAGCAGCTCCGCGATGTGGGTCTCGTCTACGTCTGCACCTGCGACCGGCGGCAGCGCGCCGGCGAGCTCGCGGCGAAACTCCCTTGCCGTTGGAGGTCGATCGTCAGGCTCGATCTCCAGCGCGTGCATCACGACGTCGCTCAACGCCGGGTCGACGGTCGGCACCACTTCGTGGGGCGGAGCAATGTTGGGGTTGATGGCCCGCTCGCGAGACTCGAGCATGTTCTTCCCCTTGAGGCAGCGCCTCATGGTGAGCATTTCCCACAGCACAACACCCAGCGCGTAGATGTCCGCGCGACGGTCGATGTCGCAGCCGCACGCGTGCTCCGGCGCCATGTACCCGACCTTGCCCTTCACCGTGCCGGACGCACTCTGCTTGCGCCTCACCTCATCGCACGCCTTCGCCACACCAAAGTCGATCAACTTCACGTGCCCGCTGTGGGTGATCATGATGTTGTCGGGCGACACGTCGCGGTGCACGACGTTCAGCGCGACCCCATTCTCGGAAACCGACTCGTGCGCCGCATGAAGTCCTTCCGCGACGCGCATAATGATCCTGACCGCGAGCCGCGGCTCCATGCGCTCGCCCAACTTCGCGAGCGAGCTCAGGAGCTGGCGAAGCGAACACCCGCGCACGTACTCCATGATCAGGTAGTAGGTGGCGTCGTGCTCAAAGAAGTCGAGGGTTTGAACGACGTTCGGGTGGTTGATCTTCGAGGAGATCACCGCTTCATCGATGAACATCTGCCGAAAGGATGGGTTCTCGGCAAAGTGTGGATGAATTCGCTTTATCGCGACGTGTTTTACAAACCCATCGACCCCCAGCTTTTTGCCCAGATACAGCGTAGCCATCCCGCCAGACCGGAGCTTTCGGACGATTGTGTAGCCCAAGGCTGAGCTTCCCACCGCTGGCATCAACATGTGAGATAGCTCATGCAGCGGGTGTGCCAAAGCTAACCCATACGAGTTAACCAAGGAACTCGCGAACTCACGTCAGATCACGCGTGCCACGCTGTCGCGTAACACTGGGGCCGTTAGTTTTTCGATCATACGACCAAGCGACGGCCACTTGGGGAACCGGATGAAGAGCACGCACCTCGATCGGGCACAGCGGTCGGAGCAGCGGGTGACATGGTCGCTCCGACCACGCAACAACACCACAAGTTTACATAAGTAATGTTCCGCGAAACAGGATTTATCTGCCCAACAGCTAGTCTTCATCCACTACTTCTGAGCCAAGATCTCCAACAACACCTTACGGATGCTTGGGTCCAGTGTTGACTTGCTGTTGCTTGACGCTTCTTTGCACAGATCCTCAAAGCAGGCGACAATTTCACGAGCGTCAATCTGGTGGCGCTTGAGGGCCTCACGCACTCCAGACCGCGCGAGAAGACACGTCGCGAGCTCGCACCAACGCTCGTGGCTACGCCCCAGCTGATCCCCAAGCAGCTCGGCCAAGCGATCCAACGAAGGTCGCGGGTCCGACTCTCCAGCACGCTGCCATGTGCCTGCCGAGAGAAGATGTTCTCGAACGAAGGGATGGCCCTTCACGGTCCTTCCCGTGGCGACAACGCGGAGACGCCACGTCCCTGCTTGAAACAACGTCAACGTCGCTCCGAACTCGCCAGGACGTTCCTGCTCAAGCGTGACCAGCGCGGTCGAGCCATCCGGTCGCTGAATTTCCGCGCGAACCGAAGCCTCGCCCAGCAGTGGAACCCCGTACTCGGTGATCCTCGCCATCAACCGTGTGGTCGAGCCAACTCGAAACGCTTCTTGGTCGAGTCTCGCTTGCATCGACAGGTTCGACTTCGCGTGCACGCTTACGCTGTAGCGCGCACCTCGCGTCACGATCTCTTCCACTTCTTCACGAAGCGATTCAGGGATCTGCTTGATGTCGAGTTGCGCATGAGCCTTCGTCCCTTCCTTCTGCGACAGCGTTGCCAACTTCCTTCGGATCCACGCGGCTGCTCGTCGAGGATCCAAGCGCATCACGGCGTTCCATCGGCCTACGTGCTCGCGTTCGTTCCCCAAGACAAGGGGCAACTGAAGGCGATACGCACGCATGTTCTCGTGCTCAACATGACGCGCCTGCGGAAGAACGGCAGTTGCTTGGACATCGATCAACTGACCTCCGGGGGTCTCAACCTGGAAGTCAACGATCGGATGCTCAGTGAGGAGAATGACGTCAGCAGTATAGTCCGCGGCCGTGATGTCGAACGGCACACGTCGAACCTCTCCAACCCCAACGCGCCCTTCGGGATCGTGAACAACCTCCGTGTTCGTCACCGCCGCAAGGATCTGAAGGTAGTACTTCCGAAGGAGGAAGAGATCCGTGTCGTCGGGTGAGCTGTCCAGCGAACCTGTCAGGAGCACGTAGCCGTCTCGCCCACCCGCGATCTGTGCGAGCCGGTCAGGCTGAATTTGCTCGTACGAACCAAGCCCAATGGCGAAGACCCGCTCTGACAGCACGCTTGCATCAAGATCAGCAAGCCACTTTGAAGCCGTCTCGTGGCCATCGGTGAGCACGACGATCGCACCATCGTAACCCTCATTCGCGGCCTTGAATGACGCGAGCTGTTGGTGAGCGAGCTCGATGCCGTCGGCGATTGACGTGTTGCCGAGTGGGTTGGGCTCGTGAGCCGCAACGGCGTTTGCCGCGGACGCCGCGCCTCCAGGCGCGATCGCAACCGCGGATCGCTCATACGCGTTCTGATCGAACGCCACGACGCCCACGGCACTCGGTGAGT
Organism: uncultured bacterium; assembly: GCA_938040325.1. Classification (GTDB taxonomy): domain Bacteria; phylum Myxococcota_A; class UBA9042; order PHBI01; family PHBI01; genus CALHXW01. Next base: position 24,756 of record CALHXW010000071.1, read on the forward strand.
CAAGCAACGCAAGAAACACAGGCGCTGAGTACGCCAGAACATCCTTGCGAAGATTGCCGTTGCCAGCGTCGAAGTTCATGCTGTTGCTCTGGTCCAACACGAGCACAGAGGCGACCTCCGGTCGCGCAACGACGTTTGCCCCAAGGCTCAACTCGAACGTGTGCTCCCAGAGCAGATTGCCCGAAGGGTGGTTCATGTACCCACGGATCTGGACGCTCTGACCCATCGCGACGGGTCCGACGTCGATCGCGGCGAACTCGATCCACACAACGCCTTCGCCGTTCTTGTTGATGGGATCAGGAACCGCGGAGGTCGGCGCCTGCGCGAGCGAAAAGTCGGTCGCTCCACCCGCCCCTGGACCAAACCCAACGACTTCGAAGTGAACAGGGTACGCAGACGTCACGTCGAACCTAGCCGCCCTCCACTGCGTCTGCCCTTGGACGACTGAGCCGAAGTCGATCTGCGTTGTATGCGGCGCAATGACCGGAACGTCGTCGTAGATGAACCCTTGGCTCGCTACGTAGTCCAACGCGCCGCGGGGAGTTAGGAGAGGTTCACCGGGGTACTTGGGATCGCCGTTCCACGGGAACATCTCGTCGTCGATGTTGTGGCCTGGTGGCCCGTTGTTGGTTGGAAGGTAGTGGCTGTCGTACGGCGCATTCGTCTCCAGACGACGTCGCTCCTGCCACATCGCCCAGATGCGATCGACGTTGCAGTGGTGAAGAAAGAAGACGGGGTCATTGGGTGAGGTGCCCGGCCCCATGTCGCCCCCAACCCATCCGTGGACCACGTTGTGAAGCTTCGCGACTGGACTCTC
>CALHXW010000072.1 GCA_938040325.1 uncultured bacterium
TCGTGTGGGCAACGTGAGTCTTGCGAACGTTGTCCAAGCCGCTCGTGGACAACGTGAGGTTTGCGAACGTTATCCAGTCGGCGGTGTGGAGGTGGGTGAGGCCGGAGTGGTCTTAGAAGGCCGCAACGTGTTTGCCTCACCCAGCTGTGCACGGACGACGTCAGCGGCGGCACGTTCAAAATGGCTAAAGTCGAGGCTAGAGCACCGAGCAGGTTAATCGCACCCGCGTTGCTGGGGACTTACGTCAGCCACCGTCGTTGCTCCTCCTCGGTCACCTATGCCGGTAGACTCCCTCGTCGCGCCTTGGTGGCCAACGCAAGGCCGCACCATTCGGATGCAATGAACCTGATCGGTGCTCTAGAGCGCGGCTGCGACGTCGACGAGCGCCGCGATCCCGGCGGGTGAGAGCTTGCGGTCGCGGTAGGCGACGATGCTGCCGTCGGAGTCCACAACGACGAAGAGCGGCAGGTTGAGGCCGACGCGCGAGATAAACGACTTGGGCAGCATCTCGATGTGGCCGTCGGTTTGATGCCAGAGCGGGTAGAACCACCGCGGCGCTTTGGGATGGGCACGGACCTTGCCCAGGTCGTCGATCGCCATGCTGACGAGGCTCACTCGGTGTGCGCCTAGCTCGCGCTCCAGTGTGCGGAGCGATGCGAGCTCCTCGTCGCTAATGCACGGCACGCACCAGGTCGCCCAATAGCTCACGACCATGCCGCGCTTGCCCGCCATGGCCTGGCGGAGGCTCTTTCGCTGCGAGCCAGCTCCCGCGCCGGCAATCAGCGTCGCATCGGTAAAGCGCGCCGACTGTCCGGAGACGCGATGCAGCTCTTTTCGTACCGGAGCGCGCGATGAGCCCTTGCTCTCAACGCGCTTGAGGCGGTTGTCGAGCCCGTGATGAGCCAGCCGAAGGTCGACGATCTCGCGCTCAAGCCGAGCGAGCTTGTCGACGCTGGCGCGCAACCGCAACAACTCTTGCCGCTGCACGATGACGCCGTCTGGACCGGTGTCTAGGCCCGATGCACAGCCGGCGAGCGCTGTCACCATGGCCAGCGCTGCAACAGAGCCCAACCGAGCCATCGACCAAATCAATTGGAGTGGCATGGGTAGGTGAACACGAGCGCCGAGCGGTTCGCTTCGCGCATACCGAGCTTCTTCTCAGACAGCCGGCTCGCGTCGACCTCGGTCAGGTACATCTTGTCGTGACCGTAGGTGATGTATCCGACCTTGTCAGAGTCGATGCCAAGGTCGTCGACGAGGTACCGTCGCGTGGACTCCGCTCGGTCGAGAGCGTAGCGGAGGTTGTCGCGCCAAGGCCCTTCCTTGGACGCTCGGCCGACGATGATGATGTAGCCCTGATCGGCGCGGATGGCCTCGACGAAGCGCTGCAGCTCTGCGCGATCCGTGCGGTCGAGGTTGCTCTTGGCGGACTTGAAGAGCACCAGCTTATGCGGCAGGCGCTGGATGAGCGTCATGTACTGAGTACGGCTGAGCATCTCGGCCTCGTCGACCTGCTTGCACTGCCCTTGGTGACACGAGCTCACGATCTGGTCGACGTGCCCGGTGAAGTTTTGGTCCTCGCAAAACGACTTCCGAGCAAAGGCTGCCGAGGTCTGCTCGGAACACACGATGTGGTCGGGGTAGTCAACGCAGATCGCGGTGAGCCGGCGCTGCTGCTCATCGACGTTGTCGCGTAGCGAGTCGAGCTTGGCGGTCGCGTCGAGGAGCTCTTTCGTTTTCGCTTCGTACTCAAGCAGGCTCACAGCGCCTGGCGGCAGCACGGGCTCGACCGGCTCCGGCGGCGGCGGCGGGGGCGGCGGCGGCGTAGACGCACAGCCAACAGCAAAGGTGCAGGCGACCAGCGAGGCGAGCAGCGAGCGAGATACCGAGTGCATAGAACGGTTCCTAGTCGAGACGAGTTCCGTGATGCGTTGCTTGTATCACGCCCAGACGTGGCCGAAAACCGCCTCGATGGCGCCGATGCAGGGCGACTCGTGGCGAGCTGTCGGGTGGACGCTCTCGCCTCCGTCGCGCCCGAGGGTCACCCTCAGGTCCCGAGACCTTCCAGCAGCGCGGTCGCCAAGGTCTCCCAGCGATGCTCACGCGACGGTGCGGCCAGATCGCTGACGATGGCGCCGAGGACCAGCTCCACCAAGATGGCGGCGACCTCCTCAAGGTCGAGGTCGCGCCGCAGCTGACCTTGCCGCACCGCATCCTGGAGCACCGCCAGAAGCGGCATCCGCAGCCCTTTCGTGAGCCGCTCATGCGCTTGTTCCGGGAGCCGCGCGTGCCTGTCCGCGCGGGCGACGCCAAGCACCAGGGGGTCGCCAGACACGAGACGGCACATGCGCTCCAGCTGCTCGAAGAGCCGATCCTCGAGCGACTTGGCCCGGCTGCCTGCAAGCGCGTCGGCAAGCACGGTCAGCCGGCGGTCGAGCGAGACCAGAAAGAGTGCGCGCTTCGACGGCGCCGCCAGGTAGACGCTGCCTTTGGCGACCAAGGCATCCTGAGCGATGTCGTCCATCGACGTCTTGCGGTACCCGTGACGTGCAAACACGCGCTCGGCAGATGCGAGGATGCGGCGATGAGTGGTCTCGGTGATCGACGACATGCCGTCACTCTACACGGAGCTGGGCCCGCCGACTCACAACGACGAAACGCCACGTCAACGACCCCGCCGCGGCTGCGAGCCCAATCGTGAGGCCGTACCACAAGCCGTTGACGCCAAGGTCGAGGGTGTAGGCAAAGAGCAGCGCACTCGGGAACCCAAGGAGCCAATAGGACACCAGCGTGAGCCGGAACGGCCACTGGATATCACCTGCTCCGCGCAGCGCCCCCGCCATCACCACCTGGAGCCCGTCAACGAGCTGGAACGCGGCCGCGACGAGCATGAGCTCGGAGGCGATCGCCAAGACCGCAGGCTTGTCTGGCGCAAAGACGGACACGAGGGCCATCGGCACCGTCGCGAACACGACGGCAGCGACCGTGCTCAAGCACATGCCGATGGCGCCGGCCGCGAGACCGGCTCGACCGACCTCTTGGGGGGCGCCCCGACCGATGGCGTGTCCAACGCGGGCGCTGACCGCCCCGCCGAGCCCGATCGCGGCCATGAAGGTGAGCGTCGACACGTGGAGCGCGATCTGGTGAGCACCCACCGCCGCATCACCAAAGCGCGCCGCAAGAACACCCACGGTGCTAAAGATCAAGAACTCTGCGGCCGTCTGCACGCCGATCGGCCAGCCCATCGTGAGCAGCGTGCGGCGGTCCGCTCGGCGCGCTTGTAGCGGCGTCACGTGTGGCGTCGTGGGACGGAAGCGCATGAGGTCACGCCACATCCACGCCACCATCACCATCGTCGACAGCGACGTGGTCAGCCCGGCACCCAGCGCTCCGAGCCCTTCGAAACCGATCTCCGGCAGGCCCATGGCTGCCAGCCCGCGGTCACCGAGCACGAGGATCATGTCGGTCACGACGTTGACCACGTTGGCGACGAGCGCGGCGACCAGCAGAGACCGCGTGCGGCCATAGCTCTGCAGGACCGACCGAGCCGCGAGGTACACGAGGTAGAGGATGGTCGAGGGCGTCCGCGCAAGCAGATACGTCATCGCGCGCTCAGCGGTCGCGGTCTCGACCCCGAGGGCGGGCGTGATCATCACGACACCGATCGCGATCCCGGAGAGCGCCAAGCCGCTCAGCACGGCCACCCGGACCCCGATCTGCCACCAGCCCCAAGCACGCTGCGGATCCTTGGCGCCCACGGCCTGCGAGATGAGCGGCTCAAGCGCCAGCGAAAACCCCGAGCCGAACGCCAAGATGCCGAACGCGACGGCATTGCCGAGCGAGACGGCCGCAAGCTCAAGCTCGTCGCAGCGCCCGACGATCGCCGTGTCGACGATCCCCATGATCATGACCGACGCCTGCGCCAGCATCAGGGGCAAGGCGAGCTTTAGCGTCTCGCGAAGGTGACGTCGTAGGCTGAGCGCGGGCGCAGCGGAGCTCAGGCGCTTTGCTCGGCGGCGGCGGCCTCCATCCGGTCGAGCTCGGCCAGCGAGCCCTTCACCTCATCGCGCGGAAGGTTTCCACGCTCGAGCAGGGCATCATCGAGCTTCAACATCTCCGTGTAGAGCTGGCGGCCGCGCTTGATGACGTCTGGCTGCGGCCCGACGAGCTCCAGCACGTGAAAGAGCGCATCTTCCGCGCCGGCAAACGCGCCGATGGCCTCGCAGAACGCCACGTGGTTCATCTGGGCAGTCGCGTACTGACCGAGTGCCTCCTCAGAACCGGAGCGCATGTGCTCATCCCGCGCGTCGTTGACCGCCTCCGCGCCAAGCGCGTGAGCGTCGTCGTAGCGGTCCTGCTCGAAGAGATTGATCGACGCCATGATCTTGAGCTGCGTCGACATGTCCGCGATGTCATCGACGCCGCTGGCAGCGAGCTCCTTTGTCCGCTCGATCGCCGTGAGGTAGCACTCACCCGCGCCTGCCACGTCGCCACTTGCGGCGCGGGCCTGACCAAGCCCTTGGAGGGTCGCGACTTCGTAGAGCATCGCGGCCGGGTCGTCGGACTTCTGGAGCCGGGCGAGGGCCTGCTCGGAGTGAGCGATGGCCGCGTCCACTTGCTTGAGGTGGCCGAGCGTCGACGAGAGGTTGATGTGGGCGACCGCGGCCGAGAGATGCTCCGGCGTTGCGCCGAGGGCTTCAGACCTGCTCCGCGCCGACAGCGACTGCGTGAGCTGGAGCTGCGCCTCGTCGAGGTTGCCCATCCGCAGCGCGAGCTGACCAAGGCCCGAGTAGACGCGCGCTGACAGCTGATGCCACTCGGGATCGTCGTCAGACCGCTCACGCTCGAGCACCATCGACGCCTCGCCCAGTCGCGTACCGGCCGAGGCGAAGTCACCTGTCTCAGCAAGCTTCGCCGCATGGCCGAGCAGGTTGAAGACAGTTTGCGCGATAGGGTTTGCTGACGTGGCCAAGGGCGACCTCTCTGGAGATGGCGGCTCTAATGCGCGACCGCCGAGCCCATAACGCGACCGGCGCCGAGCAGCAACAACCATCCCGACGCCGGTTGCTTCGCAGCACCGAGCGGTTGGTTGCCGCCTGCATCGACGAGGGCATCGAGTCGGCGCTCAAGAAGCGAGGACCGAGCCTATCGCGCGATATGTGACCGGCGCTCGCGACGCCGAGCGTTTCCCCCGTGGAGGCGGTTGGAAAGCCAACGGCTCGGTGCTCGAGCTCGGCCTTCTCACCCCCTTCGAAGCGGGTGAGAAGGCCGGCCCCTGCCCTAACCGGCCTCCTCTGCATCGACGTCACCGTCGACCACAAAGGTGAGCTGGTCGATGAGCACGCCATCGTCGTCGAAGACGTCGACGGTCCAATCGCCCGCATCCCAACTCCGAATCGTCTTGCGCGACCATGTGCGCCAGCCCGTGCTCGTGCCGACCTTGAGATCGATCCGCCAGCCCTCTTGCTCGCCCTTTCGCCAGACCATGGTCACGTGGCTCGGCGGGCCGGAGTTGCTCACCTTCACCCACGCGGTGACTTGACGATCTCCGAGGTCGAAACGCGTCCCCACGTCGTGGGGTTGGCGATCGCGCACACCGAGTCCAAGGGCGCTCTCGACCACCGTCACACGTCCTTGCGAGACCTCTGGGTGGCGGCTGGGCTCCGGATCGGGGCTGGACGGCTCGATGATCACCGGAAGCACCTCGGCAACACCACCGTCGTGTGTGGCCGACGACCGCTCGATCTCCCAAGGCGCCCGCGGACTCTGCACGCGCTTGGACGAGGGTGGCGCCGGCGGAGCGTCAGCAATGACAACCACCGGCGCGGCGCTCTTTGGCTCGACCTGGGCGCCGGGAGCGGACGCCGTTGTGGGGAGCGCCGACGACGGCGTCGCCACAACAGGAGGGGCATCATCGGCCGTCACAGATGGCGTGAGCGACCCATGCGACGTCCGCGCGTCCCCCGCCAAGTCCACGACCGCGACCCGCTCTGGCGTCGCCGCGGGCTGGTCGGGCTCTGAGTTAAGGAAGATGCCGACGGTCACGCCAATGAGTAGCGCGAGCGCGGCGAGTAGGGCTGTCTTGAGTCCTTGGTGCTGCGACATGGATGTCCTCCGTTGTCTGGGCCGTATCGGCCTGTGTCGCAAGAGGACGAAGCAAGTCCCGTGCCACCACCCCAAGCCGTTGACTTCATACGAAAAGCTCAGCGGCGAACGGCGGATCGTGGCACCACGGACACAGCGATTGCGGGACGGATGACGCAGTTGGAGCCGCCCGGCGTCTTGAACGCACGGGCGCGTGCGACCGCCACGCGTGAGCTGGAGGCGCGAGGACCGACGCAGTACGACTCGGTGAGCTCGCTTGGGTGTGGGACGGCCACCAGCCGCAGCGATGCCGGCCGGGCGAGCGCACACGAAAAAACCCCGGCTGCCAGAGGCTGCCGGGGTTCTCTCGAACCGACGTTGCTAACGCCCGTTACTCGATGAGCGAGAACGAGAAGGTCAGCAGGAGGTTGTTCTGGATCTGCCACTCGTCGAGGAGCTGCGGCTGCAGGAGCGCCTTGAACTCGTAGTCAAGCGAGGCCCACTCGAAGAGCTTGAAGCTCACCTTGGCGCCGAGGTCGTAGCTGATGAGGTCGCCGAGACCCTTCTCGGTCACGCCGTCAGACTCCAAGACCGGGTCGCTGGTCACGAAGGGGAAGAAGAGCTCGGCATGGGCCGAGTAGTTGATGCGGCCGCCCTCGATCTCGCCGACGGCGGTCGCGCCGAGGACACCACCGATCTGGTTGAAGCTCTTGAGCTCGACGAGCTCAATGACGCCGGCGGTTGCGGCATCGTCGGCTCCGGCGAGTGCGCCGTCAGCGAACACCTGGAGCGCACCGACACCAGCGCGGATGTCAACCTCGATGGTCTTGGTCGAGATCGGGCGGTAGAACACACCGATGGACTCTTTGAGCGTCAGCGGCTGGAACGCGTCGGTCAGCTTGAGGCGGTCAGCGGTCGTGATGTTGGCGCCAGTGTCCTTGTTCACGTAGGCGACGGCGCCCGGCTGGACATCGGTGCCCTTGAAGATCGACGTGTCGAGGCTGAAGAGACCGTAGAGACCGAAGTTGTCGGCGAACTTGTAGTAGTAGACGCTCTCGATGTTGAGAATGTCGATCGTCTTGACCCACTCGTCGATCGTCGGGGTCCGGGTGAAGACCTCGTTGAGCTTGCCGGTGTTGCGCCACTCGTGCACGCCCTCGCGGTAGTCGAGGCGGCCGAGGACGTTGAGTCCGACGGTCCACGATGCACCGTCCACCTGACCGATGACGTTGCTGTTGGAGCTAAGCGCGATGCTCGCGCCGAGCGACAGCGCCGGGTCCCAGCCTTCCTTCAGCTCGTCTTTGGTGGCCTCGTCGATGGCGCCCTTCTCGGGCACGAAGTCGGTGGCGGTCTGGGCCATGGCCGTTCCGCCAACACTGACAACGATCATCGACGCGCCCAAGGTCGCGAGCAGCTTATTGAAGATTCGCATTTTCTTGTTCCTCGACTTTGAATCGGGTGACCGCGGCACGCGCAGCATTTAGAAATCGCAGATTGCTTGACGGCCTCGATGAATGAATCGGGGGCAAGCGCCCAGACGCGCTCTCTTGCGTGAGCATGTCCCACATGGGCACTCACGGAATATTCTCCGGCGGGTAAGCCGTCAAGAAGACCCGTAGCTTCGGGATCGACACCTGTAACCCGAGACAATGCAGTAGCTACGTGCGGTTACAACCGCATCCCCCGTGTCTGAATTTTCGCGACCGTGATGGCCATTGGGTGTGAACCCGCGTCCAACACTCGGCTAGACCGCGCGTTTATTGGACAACAGGGCGGTCACCGGGCACTTCCAAGGCGGTCTTTTCCTACGAGAGAGTTGTGATGGAGCGCCAGCAGAACGCCGTCGACTACGCGCTCACCTTACTAAGGAGAGGACGGCTACGTTTGCCCGAGCTCTGCGAGGTGATGGCGCGCTTCGGGGCGAGCGGTGCCACCGACAGGTCGGTTGTGGACGCCATCGACGCCCAGGTCCTCGCGGTACTCGCGAGCCGCGAGGCACGCTCAGAGTTCGCCGGCACGCCGGCAGAGTTTGCCGACGAGGTGCTGACGGAAGAGTCGTGGCAGGACCTGAGCTTCGATGAGCTCGACGCATTCGAGCAAGCCACGGATCTCGGCAACCGCGATCCCATGGAGCGACGGATCTCAGGCTCGCCGACCACCCACCGGCCGGTGACTCGGCTGCGAACCGCGCTCGCTCGCTTCTGTCGCGACAACGGTCTCGAGCCAACGGTCAGCCCGGGACTCGACGCTGACGGCCCTGGCCTCGACGGCCCCGGCCCGGTCGACTTTGCCCTTGGAGGCTCGATCGGCCGCGGTGGCGCCGGCGACGTTGTTCACGCTGTGGACCGCGATCTCCGCCGCAGCGTGGCGATCAAGACTCTGCATCCGCACCACCAGACGAACCCCTTGCTGCTGCGTGCATTCTTTGAAGAGGCCATCATCACGGGCGGTCTAGAACACCCGAACATCGTGCCGGTCTATCGCCTCGGCTACGACGACTCTGTCGGCCCCTACTACGCCATGAAGCGCCTCGATGGCATCACGCTTGGGGCGGCGCTCCAGGGACTGCGCAAGCGTGAGTCGAGCCTGGAAGCGCGCTTCGATCTCGACCGGTTGCTGCAGATCTTCATCGAGGTCTGCCAGGGCATCCTCTACGCCCACGACCGCGGCGTCATCCACTGCGATCTCAAACCCAACAACATCCTCGTGGGTCACTATGGCGAAGTCATGGTGGTCGACTGGGGACTTGCCTACGTCGTCGGCGATGACGGCGCGCTCCAGGCACGCAGCCAGTTCTGGAGCGGAACACCCGGGTTTATGGCACCCGAGCAGGTCATCGGTGACGTGTCGCGCTACGACGCTCGGACGGATGTCTGGGGCCTCGGCGGGCTGCTCTACGCCATCCTGTGCTTGGCCCGGCCCTTCGTCGGCAAGAACAAACAAGACACCCTCCACCGCGTGCTCAACGTCGGTCTCATCCCCCCTTCGAAGCGAAACCCGTCGCGCACGGTGCCTGCCGAGCTTGAGCAGATCGTCATGCGCGCCATGGCGAAGTCACCCGACGACCGCTACCCCGACGTGGCGACGCTGATCAGTGAGGTGGAGACCCACCTGGCGGGCCGGCGACGCCTCCGGCAACGACGGGAGCTGGGGCAGCAAGCGGTGGCGCGGGTTCGCAAAGCCCTTCACGGCGTGGATGCTACCGAGACCGTGGTCGACGCACTCCAGTCCCGCCTCGCCAACAACCCAGGCACCAACCGAGAAGCTGTCGCCGACCTGCGACGCGACCTGAGCGAGGAACGCGAAGAGCTCGCCCTCGCCTACCGCGAAGCGATTCGCATCGGCACCGAAGCCCTCGAGTCTGGTGCCCACCATCCACCGCTGGCCGCCGCCATGGGTGACCTCTACTGGAGTATCTTCCAGCGGCTCTACCCAGCGACAGTCGCCGCCAACCGCCAGGTACGGCGGCTCGCCACCGACATGCTCTTGCGGCTTGGCGACACCGCGCTGAGCGCTGTGGTCGAGGCTGGACAGCGGCTCGCGGAGGGCGGGGATGGAGCGGTGCCGCTCGACCCGAACTCCGACGACCCATGGCTCGACGCGGTGCTCGCCTACTGTGGCCCGGAGACTGCCGAGCCCGAGAGGCTCGGCGTCACCGGCTGGGTCGGCCGTCGCCTCGCCTTCCTGCGCGACGTGAAGCTCTTTGCTCAGTGCACAGGCAGTCAGCTGCTTCCGATCGCCGCGGCGTGCGAATACCAAGAGTACCAGCCGGGCGAGGCGCTCTTTGAGCAAGGCGACTTCGGCGACACCCTGATCGTCGTAGAGCACGGCTGGGTCAACGTCGTCGCTGACGGCGCGGTCATCAACACCGTCGGCGAGGCCGGCTGTCTCGGAGAGATCGCGGTGGTCGATGGCGCCGAGCGCACCGCGAGCGCGGTCGCCGCCACCGAAGTGGGCGCGTACTTGCTCGCGGCCGACCGCTTCAACGCCATTGTTGCCGAGAACGGCGCCATCGGACTGTCGGTCATGCAGGTCCTGACGCGTCGGATTCGCGAGTCGGCCGCACGAGAGCGCGCTCTACGGAGCGAGTGAGCGGCCGGCTGGTGCCCGCTGGTCTCGGCCGCCGGTGCTGAGTCCGTTCGAACGCTCCAGCGACGCGGGCTACGAGCGAGAGCGTTCAAACGGAGGCGTCAATGCAAGGGCAAGCGACGCCGAGATCGGTCTGTCGCCTCTGGAGTTTGGCTAAAGCACGAGCCCCAGCTGCTCCAGCTCGGCAGCTCGTGAAGGTGCAGGCGCGATCAGCTCCGGGCCCTCGGCGCGAACGTTGTTGACGAGTGGCGCGACCGGGAAGTGGGCGATGCTGCCCGCCCACGGCACCATCAAGCTCGCCAGCTCATCGTCGAGGGTCTCATCGCTCAACCAAGCCGAGCGACCCGCCGCGTCGAGCACCACCGGCATGCGGTCATGGAGACTGGCGACGGCTTCGCTTGCCTCGGTCGTGATGATGGAAAACGACCGGACCGAGGGGGGCGACTCCAGCTTCGGATCGCGCCACGACGACCACAGTCCAGCAAACACCAAGGCCTCGCCGTCCGGGTGATGGATCCAGTTGGGCACCTTCTTCTTGTCTGCGTCGACGGTCCACTCGTAGAAACCCGACGCGGGAATGAGGCAGCGCCGCGACTTGAACGAAGAGCGGAACGCCGCCTTGGTCGCAACGGTCTCGCTGCGGGCGTTGATCATCCGGGCCCCCACCCGGAGGTCCTTAGCCCAGTGCGGAACCAGGCCCCAGCGCATGGGCTCGAGGACCACGCGACCGTCGCTCGCGACCCGAGCAACGGGTGCGCGATCGGTCGGACAGATGTTGTAGCTCGCGCTCCACGCCGCGCCATCGTCGAGCGGCTCCGCACCGAGCAGCTTCGCGACGTCTGTCCAAGGTAACTCTAATGCAAACCGTCCACACATCGTGCTCGCCTCCCGCGCCGTCAGCATGACCGACGCTGCGGTCTTGAGGCAACGCAATGTCCGCGTGCGACCACACTCAGCGCGCGTCAACCACGAGATAGTCGACCGCCCGCCCCCGCACGCGCGACTGACGCTCCGGCGCAATCCGCGCCATGACCTCGGGCGGTGGTGCAGCGCCCGGTAGCTTCAGCACGACCCGGCGCTTCGCAACGCGCAGAGCCTCTCGCACCGTCTGCTCGTCGATCGCAGTGGCGAGGGCAACCCGGCGAAAGATGCTGTAGCCATGCGGCTCGCCAAACACCTTCTCGCCGGCCGGCATCGTCTCAAACATCGGATCGAAGTAGACCACGTCGACCGCGTCATCGACGTGCTCCGCAAGTCGCTCACCCACGTCGCCTGTGCGCACCTCGACGCGCTTAGCAGCTTCCGACCACCAGCGGCCTTCCGCCGCCATCCGCGTCACGCCGGCCTGCGCCAGCGCGGCAACGATAGGGCTCGCTTCGTAGCCAATGACGTCGACGCCGACAACCGCGGCCAGGTGCAGAGCATCGCCCGCAAGACCCAGCGACGCGTCCAGCACCCGCTCGACCTTGTCGTCACCGCCGACCGCGCGAATCAGCGGGTGAGCCAGCCCGTCGCGACGCTTCAGCGGCAAGAGCCCTGGGTGCACCCACAGCGCCGATGTCCCGTCCTCGAGGCGCTCAGCATCGCGTCGGACCACGTACGCAAGCTCGGCGCCCATGTTGCGACGTAGCCGAGACACGGTGATATTGCGCCGCGGCGCCACGGCCCAGCCGGTCAGTCTCGACACCTCGTGCGCCCGTGCCCTCAGCTCCTTGGGAGGCTCTGGCGTGGTCGTGACGACCCCGAGGCATGGCTGCTTCTCTCGAGCAGGCTGCTGCACTTCTCCCGTGGTGGACGACAACCCAGGCGCTAGCGCCCCTGGGGCCCGCTTCGAGCGAACGTTCTTCATCGAAGCAGCTCAAGGAACCCAGTTCCTCTCCGACATGCTCCTTGCTGAGCCATCGACGACGCCGACAGGAACTGCGCTATTAGACCCGCGCTGGGCGCGCCCCGACCTCGGCACCGCCACTCGGTAGCGATTGTCAGAGGCCTTCTGGATTCGGCGGGACGCCCCGGCCCGTCATCTACCACCAGTGGACCTCGTCGAGCTCGACCGCTTGCGCCTCGGCGGCCTGCCACGGCGTCGCCGGAAGGTACTTCCAGCCAGAGTCCGAGAACATGCACACGATGACGGCGCCCGACGGCAACCGGTCCGCCACACGCCAAGCGATGTGCAGCGCCGCCCCCGCGGACACGCCCACGAGCAGGCCTTCCCGCTCGGCGACTTGCTTGGCGGCGTTGATCGAGTCCGCGGCCGTCACGATAAAGCGTCCGTCGAGCTCATTGAGGTCGAGCAACGGCGCCGCAAAGACGTCGTCGATGCGCCTCAGTCCCTGCAGGTACTCGCCGAGCTGTGGCTCAAGCCCGTAGACCTTCACCCCGTCGTAGGCGTCGCGAAGCCGCCGACCGACGCCCATGATCGTCCCGCCGGTACCGATGCCGGCGACCAACGCGTCCACATGCGGCAGCGCCTCAGCGATCTCGGTGCCGGTCGTCTCGTAGTGAACGTCGATGTTCGCTGGCCGCGAGAACTGTTGGACGGCGTAGACGTCAGGCTCGTCGCGGGCCATCTGCTCGGCCAGCTTGATCGCGCCCAGCGTCCCTGACTCCGGCGGGCACCAGACGACCTCCGTCCCGAGTGTCTCCAGCACCATCGGCACGCTCGGCACCACCCCATGGGGGAGCACGATTCGGACGTGGTAGCCACGCTGCTTTCCGACCATGCTGAGCGCGATGGCCGTGTTGCCAGTGCTGGCCTCGACCAGCGTCATGCCTGGACGGATCTCGCCACGAGCTTCGGCGTCGAGCACCAGCCGCAGCGCCACGCGGTCCTTGATGCTGCCCGTCGGATTTTGCCCCTCGATCTTGCCGAAGATCCGGACGTCGTTTGGCCGATCGATCTTGGTCAGCTCGATCAACGGCGTCTGACCGATGAGACGTGCAGGTCGGTGAGATGTGAACGCTTCCATAGCCACCAATCTACACACCATTGGGCGGCTGGGTCGACTGAACGCGCATCATTGCTCGACACCGGCGACTCGACCGGCGAGTCTAGAGCGACAGCGTTCACGAAACGCCCCTAGGAAACTCCCGACGTGAAGGCGTCCGCGTTGGGTGCGACGGCTTTCCATGCCTTCGCATCTGAACAGCCATCACGTGCAACGCTCGGCCAAGCCCCTTTGAGAGAACTCGCTATGCCATTGGACACCCAGACGCTCGGAGCACGCGCCCTCGACCACCTCCGGCTGGTGGTCGCGATCGACAGCCAGAGCGACGAGCGCTCCGAGACGATCCCATCGACCGTGGGTCAGAGGCGCCTCAGCGAACGCCTCGCGACATTCTTTCGCGAGCTTGGCTTCGAGGTGACCGTCGACGGCTTCGCCAACCTCATCGCCCATGCACCGGGCCGCGGTGCCGGCAAAGACGCGAGCCCGCTCGCGTTGATGGTTCACTTGGACACCGCACGCGGCACGCGTGCACACGAGCAGCTCCACGTCGTCAGCGACTGGCCAGGAGACCGCATTCCCTTTCCTTACAACGCCACGCTCTGCGCCGATGTCGAGACCTACCCGGACCTCAAGGACTTCGTCGGACATCAGGTCGTCCACGGCGACGGAGACGCCCCCTTCGGCTTGGACGACAAGCTCGGCCTGACCCACCTCATGTCGCTGGCGACGCTGCTTGCAGAGCACCCCGAACTCGATCACCCGCCCCTCTACCTCATCGGTCGACCCGACGAGGAGATCGGGCGCATGGAGGCCGTCGAGGGTCTCGCGGGCTGGCTCGCCGAACAAGGCGTCACCAGCGCCTACACCATCGACGGGATCCTTCCTTTCGAGGTCAACGTTGAGAACTTCAACGCCGCCGGCGCGAGCGTGACCTTCCCGTTTGGCGCGGAGGCGAGCTCGACCCGGCGCGTGAAAGTCGTTGTCGGCGGCGTCAACACCCACGGCTGCACCGCCAAAGCCGAAGGGCACCGTGGCGCACCGCGACTCGCTGCCGAGATCTGGCAGGCCCTCGCCGACGAGGGACAGATCCGAGCCCTCGGTTTTCGCTCGAACTCGCTCCGGGACTGCGATGGTGTCCTGTTGCTTGGCTACGAGACCGCGTCCGAGCGGGCAACCATCGAGCGCGTGGTGCGGGGCGTCGTGGAGCCCCACTTCCGTCGCGGCGCGAGCCTCGGCTTTGTCGACGGCGAAGAGAGCCCCGACCCGGTCAAGAACGCGAGCGCCACCGAGGCTATGCTTCGTTTCGTGCACGACTTCTACGTGTCCGCCGGCCCGCAGCCACGCGGTGCCGAAGACTCCGAGGGGCGGCAAGGGTACTCGGCTCCCTATCGCGCGCACGCGCGCAGCGAGCACGTCACGCTCGACATACGACTGCGCGACTTCGAGCCTGACGGGCTCGACGCGCGTAAGCAACACGTGCTCGACCTTGCAGCGGCCCATGGCGCCACCGCAGAGGTGCACGACCAGTACGTCAACATGGGACCACGCATGGCCACGCGGCGTGATCTCGTCGACCTGGCGACCGAGGCGGGACGCGCGATTGGCGTCGACTGCCACGAGCGACCGATCCGCGGCGGCACGGGCGTGGATTCCTTCCTCGACCGTGGCGTGTTCGTCGCCAACCTAGGCACCGGCTACTTCGCGCCTGAGAGCGAAAAGGAGCTGACGTCGGTCGAGTTGATGGCTGACCACGCGCGGTGGTTGGTTGCGTTGGTCGAAGCTGCAGCGACGCGATAGTCTCGACTTTCGCCATTTTGAACGTGCCGCCGCTGACGCCGTCCGTGCACAGCTGGGTGAGGCGAACACGTTGCGGCCTTCTAAGACCGCTCCGGCCTCACCCACCTCCACACCGCCGACTGGATAACGTTCGCAAACCTCACGTTGTCCACGAGCGGCTTGGACAACGTTCGCAAGACTCACGTTGCCCACACGAACAACGACGACTGCTGCAGATCACCTGATGATTCCCGGGGATCATCGTTGCCGCCGCCGCCGCGGCTTGTGGGGATGTGGGAGCCGTGTCGGACTCCGTCCG
>CALHXW010000073.1 GCA_938040325.1 uncultured bacterium
GCGATGGCGCGATCAAGGTTGCCGCCGGCGGCCAGCAGCGCCTGAACATCGATGGCGTCTCGGAGCTCGGTGCGTCCCAGCATTGCGCAGAGCTTAGCGACCAAGATGTCATGCGGCGTCGCAAGCGCGACGGCGACACCGTTAAGCTCACCCGTTGTGGCGGGCTCGATCGACGGTGTTGGGTCCGCGACGAGATCGATGACAACGCGCTCGGTGCCGTCATCAACGACAGACCGGTGGAAACTCGGCGAGCGCTGGATAGTCTCGATTGCGAGTCCATACTGTCGAATGGCGTCCGCAACATCGTTCGGACGCCGGTCTAACTCGCTCACCCCTCGCCAGAAGAGCTCCAGGTCGCGAGTCGTACGGTGTCCAAGGTGAAATCCCGCAAGCACCGCTCCACCGACAAGCGTTCAGCCAGGCACCGACGTCGCCAACAGCGTCAGCAGCTGTTGCTGGAGCGACGTCAGCTTACTGTGCGGCATGGTCGCCCGCGGCCCACATGTCCAAGAGCCACGTCCAGAACGCCAACTTGTCGCCAAGCTGGCGCTGCAGGTCGGTCCACAGCGCACGGACTTCGGACAGGGCGATGAAGCTGAACACATCGTCTGGCTTGGCCTGCCGCATCAGCTTAGCAATCAAGTACACCCGCGTCTCACGCGTCCCATCGCGAAGCCTGACCCGAAACTCCTCCAGCGACATGTCGCAGTCCCACAAAAAATACGGTCGACCCTGGCGGTCTATCAGGTGTTCAGGCGGTGTCGGGTTCAGCATCGGTGGGAGTATCAGCACCGGCGTCGGTATCCGCAAGCCTCGAGCATCTATCTTTCATCGGACACATATAATTCGTGACGCGCTGGTAGGGCATATAGCATTCGCCTGGACCGACGCATCGCAACAGGAGCAGCTGTGAACATCGACACTGAGCCGTTGCGAGCCGCCATGGCGGAGCGTTGATTTCACGGGTAGCTCCGCTTCGCCCGGCCCGACGACCACTTAGAGCGCCTGCGCGATGCACTCCGACGAGATGGCGGGGCGCCTAGCGTCGACTTCAGCGGCGACCGCTTCTGTCCCAATTTTCTCGATTGAGCGTGCTGATTTCACGAGGGTGTGTCCGGTTCGCCGCCCCGCCGAGGCCGATTTCACGAGGGTGGGTCCGGTTCGCAGTGTTGGCCGTGTCACTTGTCGAGCTCGCCACCAATCGCCGCACCGAGGCGCTTCCACAGCAGAGGTGCTCCCGCCCGGCTTAAGAGGGGCGCCAGCTGATCACGGGCCGCGTGCAGCTGAGAACGGCCAGCAGCGTCCTGTCCGGTAGCCCGCAACACCCGGCCAACGTTGTAACGAGAGATGCACAAGTCTACCACTGCGCCAGCGTTGGTAGGGTCGATTGTCGCCAGGGTCTCGGCGATAGCCAGGCCCTCCTGGAACGCGGTGAGCGCGGCCTTGAGGTCGCCCTGGGCCTGGTAGATGCTGCCGACTTGGTCGTAGCTGACGGAGAGGTCGCGCTGAGCTCTAGCGTTGGTGGAGGCGTTGGTGGCCAGGGTCTTGGCTATAGCGAGGCTGTCCTGGTACGGGGTGAGCGCGGCTTTCAGGTCGCCCTTGGCACGGTAGATGTTGCCAACCTTGTTGTAGCTGACGAAGAGGTCGCGCTGAGCTTTAGCGTTGGTGGGATCGTTGGTAGCCAACCTCTTTCCGATAGTCAGGGCGTCCTGGTACGCGGTGAGCGCGGCCTTGAGGTCGCCCTGAGCCTCGTACATGCTGCCAACCTTGATGTGGCTGACGGAGAGGTCGCGCTGAGCTTTGGCGTTGGTGGGATCGTCGGTCGCCAGGGTCTTTCGGATAGTCAGGGCCTCCTGGTACGCGGTGTGCGCGGCCTTGAGGTCGCCCTGAGCCTCGTGCATTTTGCCAACCTGGTCGTAGATGCCGGAGAGGTTGCGCTGAGCTTTGGCGTTGGTGGAGGCACAGCCCGCGAGGACAACCGCGCCCGCCAAGAGGACATGCTGGGACGTGTGCCGTAAGAGCTTCATGGCGATCCTTAAGTGCGAGAGCAAACGTGTGCGTAAGTCCGGCGATACCGAGCCAAGAAGGTGTTGTCGAGGGAACGCACGCACCCAACACCGGACACCCACCTACCGACCTATCCTTCATTGGACACGTAGATTTCGTGACGTGCAGGTGGGGCATATAGCATTCGCCTGGACCGGCGCATCGCAGCATGAGCAGCCGTGAACATCGACACTGAGCCGTTGCAAGCCGCCATGGCGGAGCGGTGATTTCACGAGGTAGCTCCGCTTCGCCCGACCCGACGACCACTTAGAGTGCCTGCGCGATGCACTCCGACGAGATGGCGCAGCGCCTGGCGTCGACTTCAGCGGCGAACGCTTCTGTCGCAGTTTTCTCGATTGAGCGTGCTGATTTCACGACGGTGTGTCCGGTTCGCCGGGTTCGCCGTCGCTGCACCTTGGTCGGCGCCTCCACCGCTTTGCCACTTCATCGCTCTCGGCTGCCAGCGCTGGGAACGCGCCGCGGTGCATCTCGGTTGGCGCCTCAACTATTTTTGCCACTTCATCGCTCTTGGTTGCCAACACAGCGAACGCAACGTGCCGCTGTCTGGCTTCGCCAGGGACTCGTTGTTGAACGCACTTCAGCCCAGAGAGAGCCGATGTTCATCTCCAAGGAATCGACAACAGCCCAGGCGACCTCCACGCACAACCAGCGCCCCCAACGCGGTCGCGCAAGACGTGACCTGCGGCGCCAGCTGCGGGGGATGTCGTACTCGGAAGGCAGCGCCGCTCTGAGTCCGCAAGACTCGTCCCAGGCCGAGCGCTACCAGAGCCACGTGGGTCGCTACATTCAGGCCGTCGAGTCTTACGACGGCACGGCACAAGGCTTGAGCCCCATTGAGGAGCAGATGGCGATCCTCCGCTGGGCATTCAAGGCTGACCGCGCCCAGGGCCGCTACGGGAGCGTCGATGAGCTCGCCGACCTGGAACAGGCGCGCGTTCTCTTGACGCTGCACACCGACCCGGCCCGACAGGATCTTGGTGTCGTTAGCACGCTCGAAAAGGACTACCTCCATCCGATGCGCCATGAGGCGTTCGTGCACTATCAATGGATGTCGCGTGAGCGACAGAGCCCCCCCAAGTCCAAACGCCGTTCGACGTCGACGTCCACGGTTGATTCCAACCGGGACAATGTTGGCAAGCCGCCTGTTCCGTACATCCTCGAGGATGACGGACCCGGGTATGCGTATGAAGTGACAGAGTCCGATGACAGCAGTGCCTGGGGGTTGTCCGACCTGGTGCCCGATCGTGGCGGCATTGAAAAGAAGGGAATCGACCGTTCGGCATACGCCGAGGCCTATCAGCACTGGAAGGAGCAACACCGGAAGGGCACGGCCCCCAACAAGCAGGCGCAAAGGTCCACCAACTACGGCCTTACGTGGGACCGAACGGGTGTTGATGGTTTTGCCGCGATCAACAAGCGTTTCGTGTCGCCGCCACTCCTTCTTCCGCCTCCGGTTCCCTTCGTCGGCGTCTTGGCGAAAGCCGAGGTCGACGCAAGCGCCAAGCTCGGCTTTGGAGGCAACGACGGGCAGGCTGGCGCGCGATTCGCATTGAAGACTAAGGTTGCTGGAGGCGTTGAAGGTTTCGCGGGTCTGCCCTTCTTCGCTCACGCGTTCGGCGACCTGAAGTTCGTCGCCGAGGCTTCATCGGACTGCTTGCTCTCCCGCGAGGGCATCGCGGACTTGTCGGATGTGGAGGTCGGCGTCAACCTCGTCGGTGACCTTGGGATTCGCGTCGTCGGGCAAACGGTTGCAACGTGGAATGCCGTCGATGCGGAGCTGCTTTCCTATCGGTTCGATATCGTGGATGAAGCGCTCAAGCTCACGTTCGGCTTGGGGAAAGACGCACAGGCGTTCGCGGAGTGGTTCGGCGACGCACTCTCGACCGGACGCACGGTCCTTGGAGGCGGCTACGAGCTTTGGCAGCGTGCCCAGGAGATTCTCGCTGGCGCCGATGAGCTGCTGGACCAGGAGCGCAAGCTGCACGACCTGCTCGAGGGAGCTCCCAGGTTGCCGAAGCTTCCGCCGGTCGACGGGATGCCGCTGTGGAACAAGGAATTGGGTAAGCTAAAACTCCGCTTTCCAAGTTTGCGTGCCGGTGAGTCAGGGGTGAGGATCCTCGGCCTGTTGACGGACTTCTTCGGGTCTTAGGGCAACAATGAGCGCACCCAACAAGGGTCACCCGTTTCTCATCGGACACGTAGAGTTCGTGACGCGCTGGTAGGGCATATAGCATTCGCCTGGACCGGCGCATCGCAACAGGAGCAACTGTGAACATCGACACTGAGCCGTTGCGAGCCGCCATTGCGGAGCGGTGATTTCACGGGTAGGTCCGCTTCGCCCGGCTCCAGAAACCGCCAGTTTGCCCGAAGGCTGCTAGGCGCCTTCATCGAAGATGCGTGCGTAGTCGGAGAACTCAGTGCCTTTCAGATCGGCGGCGATGACGCGCTTGGCGGTCTCGAAATCGACCACCAGACAGCAGACTTCCATGGTGCCGCTGCCAATGCTTCCACCGTCGCAATGACCTAGGCCGGTCCATCCGAGCGTCTCGTTCATTCGGGCTTGCAGCCGGTGACGCTTTTCGACGTCGGCGGCGGTGCCGTGACCGGCGACAGGGTATTCGATGAGCAACACCGCGTGGTCGTCGATGTCGATCTCTGCAAACCCCTCGCCCACCTGAGCCCGGGCCTCTTGCTCGACCGCGGCGGTTGCGTCCAACTGAGGGGTAGAACGCACTTCCTTGGACTGGCCGGTCGTACCGAGTGTTCCCCAGTGGACCGTGTGGACACCGTCGTCCTCCCAGGTTTCCCAGTAGAGACTGAACTCGTCCGAAGTCTTGTACAGTTTGAGCATCACAGGCTCCGGGAGCTCGCCACGCAGGCACGATAGGCTGGGCTTATAGCGCCCTGCGAACGCTCAGGCGAGCGCAGCAACGAACTCAACAGCGAATAGCCCCGAGCTCGCGCCCCACCGTCTCTGCAACCTACCGCGCGCTCTACGCCCCGCCATCGACCTCGGTGAAGAGCTGTTTGAGCCCCTGTACCCCGTCTGCCAGGGCGACGAGCTCCGACGCCTCGCCGAGTGTCACCTCCCGGCTCGTGTCAAAGCTTACGACAACTGTAAGTGCCAACAGAGTCTCGTGGGACTCGAAGCGATCGAGGGTTCCGTACGTCGACAGCGCCGCTTGAAGTGCGCCGTCTTCAGCGCCGGTGACGGTACCTGCCAGTGACGAGAGGTCGGCCCACTGAAAGCTCTTGGCCAAGCGTGCCCCGTCGCTGTCGCACGAAAGAAGTGACAGCCTGCGCCCGGCGACGAGCAGCTCCGTCCCATCTCGCGAAAACCCCAGGGCTTCGGCAGGCGGCAAAAACGCCGTCTTGGGATCCTTACCCACGCGGTACCCTTCGGCGCTCGCGTAGTGCCAGCGCGGTTCGTCCCCCTCCACGAGTGCGAACGCGAATGCGTCCGAACCAGGCTCGTCATCGTCATCGACCGGATCTGCGTTCGGAGGTGCGAGGGTCAGAGCGGGCAGCCTGGAGAACCCTCGTTGGTCGATCGAAAACTGCCGCTGGCCATCGTGCCGGTAGACGCCTCCAATGGCCTCGTTGGTGGTGGCGCCAACGTACCGCCCACAAGGTGAAAACGCGACGTAGACGGGATAGTCGACAACGCTCTCCATCCGCACGGCCCGTCCCGCGGTTCGGTCGAAGACGTATGCGCGCTCCATCCCCTCGCGAAACTCACACCGAGGAAGGCTCGCCAACGTTCGCCGCCAGGCGTGAGCGGTCAGGTCGTACTGCACAATCGACCAAGACGGGCCAATGTAGCTGAGGGTCTCATGGTCGTGGGCCCCGACTAACTTCGCGCCAAACGACGGCCACTGCGACACGATGAGTCCCTCCCGCGTTGTTAGAAACGTCACGAACGGAAAGTCGATGGCGAAGAACTCACCAACGACCGCGACGCCCTGCACATTCGTCGCAACGTCATCCCGGTAGGCATCGGACCACGGCTTCGCACCAAAGAACTCTTCCCCTGAAGAGCCGGGGTCCGTCGGCTCGGCGAGCTCGAAGAAGGCGTGGCGCGGGATGGCGCGACCGTAGCGCTCAAACACGTCGTGGAGTGCCTCCTGAGCGCCGTCGGACGAGCCATGCCTAACGCACATCGCAAGCGTCCTCAAACACCGATTGGCCGGGTGTTCGACGGTCATGTTTCCGATGCGCGGCACGCGAGGACGTTCGGAGGCTGGCGGCACGAAGTAGGCACTGACGATCCCTTCGGGCTCGAACCCGCGGGACGCCAATGCCGCGGCGATGGCGTTCGGTCCAGTCCTCTCTGCAGCCTCCGAAATGAACCCATCGATCTCGGCCGGATCCTGTTCGGGCGTGTTCAAAAGCTCTTGGGCAGCGCGCCGAAGTTCGTCCGGTAGAGCCTCGGTGGATGCTGCAGCGAGCGCCCACATGTAGCGGTCATGATGCCACGTTCGAACCCTGCTTCGCAGCCGAGCGCCGGGAGCTAGCTCGTTGTAAACCGCGCCGTCCCGCCAAAACGCGAATCCCTCGCTGATGGCAACGACATCCTCTGGCGCGATCCCGAGCTGCTCGGCAATCGTGTCGATGGCCTGCGGGAGTATCAGCGGCGACGACGCGATCCAGAGACCAGCGGCGGCGGCATCGCGCTCCCAGCCGTAGCTCTTGTCATCATCAAGCGACATGAGGTCCGCGCTTGGAACCTCCGGGACCGATGTTGATGTGTAAAATTCCATGATTCGATTCCAAGGCTGCGGCGACGCTGGCACTTGAACGCTGGTAGCAAGAGGACGTTCACTACCAAGACACCTAGAGACCGCTTTGGGGTCACGCACGCCGTCAACAGCCGCGAACGCAACCCGTCGGCGGCGGGAAGACGGTGACTTTTGAACCGAGGACAGCGTGGCTCGGCGGCCGGTGCTTGGGCCGATCTGGCTTCGCCACCCGGCCCACAACAGCCAGACGCCTGAGGAGACGACGCCACGGCCGCGTGAATCTGTTGTAGATGCTCGCCACCCGGCATGACAAACTCGCCCGCGCGCAGCACTCGCTCATTGGAGGGCAACATGGCCATCGACAACGCCGGTACATTCTCTCTCGGCGGTGACCTCACCGTTCATCGACTCGGCTTCGGCGCCATGCGATTGTGCGGCGACGGAATCTGGGGACATCCCCGAGATCGCGACAACCCCGCGAAGGTGCTGCGACGCGCAGTCGAGCTCGGCGTAAACCTCATCGACACCGCAGACGCCTACGGCCCCGAGGTCAACGAGTACCAGATTGCCTCGGCTCTGCACCCCTATCTGGGCCTCACCATCGCGACGAAAGGCGGTCTAGCAAGGCCCGGTCCGAACGACTGGCGCCGCGCCGCGCACCCCGAACGCCTTGACCGTCGCATCAACAACAGCCTTCGACGCCTTGAGGTGGAGCGGATCGACCTCTACCAACTCCACGCGCCGGACCCCGACATTCCCCTCGCCGACAGCCTCGGAGCCCTGGCGCGCGCTCGCGAAGACGGCCGGATCCGACACATCGGCCTGTCTAACGTCAGCGTCGCGGAGCTCGATGAAGCCCTTGAAATCGTACCGATCGTGAGCGTGCAAAACCGCTACAACCTGGGCCATCGCGCCGACGAGGATGTGCTAGCGCGGTGCGAGGAGCTTGGGATCGCGTTCATTCCCTGGTACCCGCTAGCGGCCGGCGGACTCCTTGAGGACGGCCATGATGCGCTGCGCGCTATCGCCGAGGAACATTCAGCAACCCCCAGCCAAGTCGCGCTGGCCTGGCTGCTGCAAAAGAGCCCGGTGATGCTGCCCATCCCAGGCACATCCCAGGTGGCCCATCTTGAGGAGAACCTCGCTGCTGCGGACCTGCGCTTGAGCCCCTCGAACCTAGCGTCCCTCGAGGCCATGGGAACCCGCTGATGGTGAGTCGTCGATACCTGTGACTCCGCGGCGCGGTGAATCAACAGCGAGTGAAGCGTCTGTCGCAGGAACAATCGGAGCCATGACGAAACATCGTCGCGGACTTACCTTCGCGCAGGGTCTCGATGAGGCTGTTGATACCGAATACCCAACGTTTCGCGAACGTCTTCGAGTAACGCACAGATCATCGCCTGGCGCCCTCCAAAGTGCCACGACAGCCAGTTTCTTTGAGGAGACACGGTGAACTTTCGCAGTCATGAGCCGCTTCTGCGCACGCAACATGTCGATGTCGTTGCCGACGGTCGCCCGGTCTCGCGGGCGGCGTTTATGGCTGCGTTAGCGACGTCGACGCAGGTGCGTCAGCGACTGACAGAGGTGCTGCGAGGTTGTCCGTTTGATGCGGTGGCTTGGGAGACG
This sequence comes from uncultured bacterium, assembly GCA_938040325.1. Lineage (GTDB taxonomy): Bacteria > Myxococcota_A > UBA9042 > PHBI01 > PHBI01 > CALHXW01. Next base: position 8,433 of record CALHXW010000073.1, read on the forward strand.
CCAGCTTATGGCATCGAGACTTCTGGGTTGGCGGCGGAGTTTGTGTTGGTTGAGAGCCCGCAGCTGGCGATGGTGACGGCGGACCCTGGGCCATTTGCGGAGCACTTTAAGGCAGCCTGTGGTGTGGCTGTCTTTCAGAACCTTGGCAGGTCATCGACGCTGGTAGCGCCTACTCCGAGGGCCGGTGTAGAGGCAGCACACTTGTTGGCGTATCTGCGCAGTGCGCGGGACTCGGACGTGGACGCCCTGTGGGCGACTGTAGGCGGGGCGATGCGCGAGGTTCCGGTTGAGCCGGTGTGGCTGAGCACGGCTGGGCTTGGCGTGTCGTGGCTACATGTCCGGATCGACCCGCGACCCAAGTACTACCGGTATGGACCGTATCGCAGCGTGTAGCTGGCTCTGCCTTGTCAGCTAACCTTGGTGTCTTTGAACTGTACGAAGGCGTTGAACGGCTGCTCGATGAAGTCGCGGGTTGGGCGACGCTGGGCAAGGGCCGCGACTACAGCGTATCTGCCCCATGAACCCGACGGTGCGAATCACACGATGTTAATCCCACCACATCTCGAGCCGTCGCAGCTTCGTTAGGCAAAGCTCGGCCGCCAGGACATCGGGATGGGGCTGAAGCTCGTACAGCTCGTCAAGATCGGCGCCCTCTTCCTCGAGCCTCTCAATTGCATCAGCGACCATCTGCTCGATGTTGAAGCCTGCTCTTTCTACGATGTCGCGCGTCTTGCTCGCGGCTTCGGGACACACAGAACCCACTCGGCCAGCAAGCCATGCGGCGGCCGCGGGGTCAGGTTGGTCATCGAAGGTTGCGCTCAGGCTGGCCTCGTCCGCTAACACCACCTGGAAACCGATGCGCTCAGCCACGTTCGCGAGGAAGCGCGCAACCCGTTCCACGCGTGCGTCTGGGCTGGACGCATTGTGGGCGCCGACGCGAAACCGCCGGGCAATCGCATCTCCGCTCATGGTGGGAAACGCAAAGAGCCCGGCCAGGGTGCCGCTTGTCGTGTCACACCCCCCACCAACAAGCGTCCAGCCTTCGCCTGAAAACTCCGTGCGCCAGGCCAAGATATCGGCTCTGCGACGCCACGGATCACAGGCAACACACCAACCGTCTTCGAAGGCAATGGCGCTTGGTCCGAAACGCTTCACCACACAATCCGGCGCTTGATTCCCCATGTTCGTCCCCCAGCACGTCCGCATCGCAACCGTGGAGTCTATTGCAGCGACTTGAGGTGTTGTCGCATGCCATCTTTGTCAAAATGCCTACTGACGACAGGCCATCCCCGAAGCGCTTCACGCAAGAACGTCCCACGACCCGCAAGGAACCCGCACGCGCCTGCCGTGGACACAACAAACGGACTTGTGCTGCCTTGTGATTGCAGAAAGAACGCTAGGGCGAGGCCTAGGCTCCCGACGCCAATCAACGCAAACATCGTCCTGTTGGACTTGCTCATGTACTCCTCCGGCTCGTCGAGCGCCTGAAGGGTCAGCCCCAAGAGTTTCCGCTTCTTGTTCACCGGCAGCGACATATTGCGTCCTTGGGTCGGGCATGTTCAGACGCACTCTATCAGGGCCAGTTGGGTCGTGAAAAACGCCTTCGAGCGAAAAGTCTAAGTCCTCAGCAAGGCGTAACCTGTTCGGTGCTGTAGAAAGGCGTGGGGAGGCACGAAGCAGTCTCTTTGAGTGCGTCACTTGCTGCATCGCGGCGAAGTCCAAATGTGACGGCGCAACGCCGACTCGACGAGACACGGGCTTCGTACATCGCAGGCGAGCTGGCATCTCATCTCTGCGACGGGGCGACTGTGATATAGACTCGGTATCCCCGAGCACGCTCCCTGGAGGTGCGGTGCCGTTCACACCTCTCATGGACAACTTGCTCTTGCCGCGGTCGCCGACCGGCTCTGTCCAGCCTGTGCTAGCTGGCCGCGTCACGACGGCCGCTGCCCTTGTGTTCCCGGCGGAACGCAACGTCTCGGCGGCTGCGATGACGCGAGGCGCCCCGCGCGTCTCTCAACACGTTGGCAGCGTCGACCGACCACGCCGAGGCACCACGAACCCACCATGACGCTCGTAAGTCATCGCAAGCAGTTCATCTTCCTCAAGACGCACAAGACCGCCTCGACGTCGGTCGAAGCGGCCTTGGATACCTTCTGTGCCCCGGACGACGCCGAGACGGGGGCTCACAAGCGCTCGCTGGCCATCACGCCCGACGGCATCATCGGCGAGCGGCGCAAAGGCACGCGCGCGCTGTGGCGTCCTCACATGTCTGCGCCACGGGTGCGCACCTTGCTCGGTCGGAGCGTCTTTGAGCGCTATGCGAAGATCACCACCGTACGCAACCCGTACTCCCGAATGGTCTCTCTGTTCCACTTCACCCGCGACATCGACCATGAGCGCATCGCCGGCGCGCCATTCCGGGAGGTCCAACAGACCTTTCGCGACTGGGTTCAGTCCAAGGGGCCCTCGCACAACCTCGGCAAGCTCACCATCAAGGGTCGCTACATCATCGACCACGTGCTCTTCTTCGAGCGAATCACCGAGGACTTCGGCGCGCTCGCCGAGGCGCTGGGTCGTTCTGACCTGACGCTTCCCCGCTACAAGATGGGCTACAACAAGCGCCCAGAACCGTGGCGGGACTATTACGACGACCGAAGCCGGGCCGCGGTCGCGCGTCAGTCGGCTTTCGAGCTCGCGTTCTTTGGCTACGCGTTCGAGTCCGACGCCGCGAACCCACCCTCCCTCCTCGGCAGAGCAGCCGCGCTGCTAGCCCGCGACCCGCGGCGCGCACTGTCGATTCCCAGCGCGCCTCGGCAGGCACTCACTCACAGGCTGTAGCGGGACAACAAGGCGGCATCTGCCAAGCGGGCTCTAAGCCCGCGGACGAGCACGAGCTACCCGGCGCTTGCTCCCGGGTTGTCGCCTACGACGCGAGAGCTAAGCCCTCAAAGGCAAGCGCCGTGATGGGGTTGTGACCGGTTTCGCGTTCGTTAGGTGTACCTAAGCGGGGAGTTCGCGGTGCCGAAAACAAGAAAGCGCAAGAGCGTCGTCAAGCCGAAGACGACCAGCGATAAAGCAGAAGGCTCCGTCGACAGAGTTGCCGACCGGTCGTCCG
>CALHXW010000074.1 GCA_938040325.1 uncultured bacterium
GGAGAGCGCGTCTTTGACAAGAGGGACGCGTCATCCCGGACAGCCGCATAGCTAGCAACAAACTCTGGTGAGCACAGGTGCGCTGGCGCGGACCACAACGCGGGTCCCGCGGCGCAGCTCCTGTCGATGTGTCGAGCCCCCGTGAGCGCTCGCTCCTAGCGTCGTCGAGCTTCAGCGTGAGCGCCACACCCAAACCCAGCGCCAGCACCAGAGCACGTCGAGGCTGGCCGCGTCGAACGCAAGCCGGACGGAATCGATCGCGGACGGGAACTCCATGCGGGCACGCACTGTCATCCAGGGCTATTGCACCCCGATTTGAACAGGTTTCGACCCGAAGGCTCAGTTTCTACGATCGCCGTGCGAATCGCCTGCCAATTGACGCCGCGGACGGCGTGCCCACCCTTTTCGAACCGAACATTCACGATTGCTCGTGGCTTCCAAGAGCGCCTACTGGTATGGCTGAGGGGGGCGGGGTCAATTCCGCTCTGTCCGGAGTTTGAACATGAAGAAACCACAGAATCTTTTCATCGGACTCGTGCTCCTTGCGTTCGCGATCTCGGGATGTCCCGACGACGGCGAGACGGTCGACACCACCTGGGCGCCCGCCTTCGACGCGAGCGCGTCGGGTTGGCTGCTGAACGTTGGCGGCTCGGGTCCAGCAAACCTGTTCGCAGTCGGTGGCGAACTCAACGGCGCCGGCACCATCATGGGCTTTGACGGCTCGACCTGGTCGCCGGTCGACACGGGCCTCGACCTGCCGCTGATGAACTGGGTCCACGCGCTCGCGGCAAACGACGTCGTGATGGTGGGCCAGGAAGGGACGATCGTCCGCTTCGATGGCACGACGTGGACCAAGACCACCGCCCCGACCAGTCAGAACCTGTGGGGCGTTTGGGGTGCGACGAACGACGACCTGTGGGCCGTCGGCGGCAACGGCCGCAGCGATGGCGACGCCACGATCCTCCGCTACGATGGCGCCAGCTGGTCGGAGGTCACCATTCCGGAGCTTGAGAAGGCCAACGTTCGTGCCTTCTTCAAGGTGTGGGGCACCTCGAGCGACAATGTCTACATGGTCGGCCAAAACGGTGCGGTCCTGCACTGGGATGGCTCGGCGCTGACCGAGCAGCTCGTCGGCGCATCCGACGACCTGATCGCCCTTTGGGGCACTGGACCCGACGAGATCGTTGCGGTCGGCGGCCGGTCCAACGGCATTGTGTCGGTCTTCAACGGCACCGAGTGGCGAACGGAGAACCTGTCACCGCTGCCCGGGCTCAACGGCGTTTGGATGCGTACGCCCGGCATCGCACACCTTGCTGGCGCGCGCGGAACGCTCGCCACCTTTGACGTCGCAACCTTCACGGCGACCCCCGCCGCCGAGGTCGATACCCCCAATGACTTTCATGCTGTCTTTGGAGACGGCGCCGGCAGCCTTTACGGTGTTGGCGGCAATCTCTTTAGCGTTGCCGGCCCCTTTGAGGGCGTCGCGTTTCGACGGAGCTTAAGCGATGACGAATAGCATCAAGGATCGACCTCTTGCGCGGCTGCTGGCGTGCGCCGGCGGCTTCGTGGCGCTCGCCGCCCTCGCCCCCCTGACAGGGTGCACCGACGACAACAAAAAGCCCGCGGTCATTGCTGAAGGCATCTTTGCCCCGCTAGGCGAGCCACGCCCCTCGGCGACCACGGCACAGCTGGAGGACTTCACGCGCGGGATGGAGGTCGCAACTCACCGCTTTAGCGCCGAGGACGGGCTCGGACCGCAGTTCAACGTGACCTTCTGCGTGTCGTGCCACGAGAAGCCAGTGTTTGGCGGCGGCGGACCGCGCTACCGGAACTTCAACCTCGTCGCCCAGACCCTCAGTGACGGCTCATTCACCCCCACTGGCAAAGCCGGTGTCCAGGTCCACTACGACACCGCCGGCGGCCGTGTCGCGACCGACGAGCTCACCAACCTGGCGGCCACGCGAAACCCGATTCCGTTCTTCGGCCTCGGCCTGCTCGCGGAGATTCCGGAGGAAGAGATCCTCAAGCGCGTCGACGAGAACGATGCGGACGGCGACGGCATCAGCGGCCGCGCAAACTACGACCGCGGGTTTGTCGGGCGGTTTGGGCGCAAAGCACAGACCGTCTCGCTGGAGGGCTTCATCCGCGGCCCCCTCTTCAACCACCTCGGGATCACGTCCAACCCGCTTCCGCAAGCGATGAAAGAGCGTCTACCGGTGCCGTCACCGGCGCTCGAACGCAGCGACGAGACCACCAGCGGCTCGCTGACGACCGTACACTTGGCCCAAGCGGCCGCCCCGGAAGAGCCGATCACCGACGACGACGACGCGCCGGATCCGGAGCTGTCTGACGATGAGCTCTTCGCGCTCGTGTCGATGACGATGCTGATGGCCGCGCCAGAGCCCGAGCCCCTCGAAGGCATCGCCGAGATCGGCTCGGTCGTGTTCGAAGACATCGGCTGCGCCAGCTGCCACACCCCGACGCTGGAAGCCCCCCGCGGGTTGATTCCGCTCTACAGCGACCTGCTGCTCCATGACATGGGCGACGAGCTGGGCGATGGCATCGAGCAAGGCGCAGCGACGGGCAATGAGTTCCGGACCCAGCCGCTCTGGGGCGTCATCGCCGCCGGCCCCTACCTCCACGATGGCCGCGCTGACACGCTCGACGAAGCGATCCGGCTCCACGGCGGGGAGGCGAGTGCCGCGCAAAAGCGCTACGTCGACCTCAGCAGCGACGACCGTGCGGCCGTCATCGAGTTCCTCACCAGCCTCGGTGGCCGCGACCAGGCCTCCGCCGGGCTGCTCGCGCCCGACTCCGCTGTCCCGCCCGCGGGTGAGCTTGGCGGCCCCGCAGTGGCCCTCGACGCGACCGACGCCGACCGGTTTGCGGCTGGCCGCAAGCTCTTCGACCGAGACATGGGACTCTCGGAAGGCCTCGGTCCGGTCTTCAATGGCGACGCATGTCGTGCGTGCCACTTCGAGCCACGTCAAGGCGGTGCCGGGCCGAACGGCGTCAACGTGGTGCGCCAAGGCATCATCGAAAACGGTGAGTTCGTCGGCCCCCACGACACGATCACCCACCGGCACATGGCCGCGGTTGACTCTCGGCGCGAGCCGGTCGAAGGCGCCAACTACTTCGAGCAGCGCCAGACGCCTCACGTCTTTGGCCAAGGCCTGATCGACCGCATCCCGGCGGCCACCATCCTTGCCGCTGAGGATCCCGACGACGAGGACGGCGACGGCATCAGTGGCCGTGCCCACGTGCTGCCGGATGGTCGCCTTGGCCGCTTCGGCTGGAAGGCCCAGGTGCCGTCGGTGGCAGAGTTCGTCCGAGACGCCATGACGGCGGAGCTCGGCGCGACGCTGCCGCCCCAAGAAGGTCTCACGTTTGGAGCGACGACCGACGACGACGACGTGCCGGATCCGGAAGCCAGCCTCGAAGACATCGAGCTGCTAGACTTCTACATCAGCTCGCTCGCTCCGCCGAAGCGCATTCGTACCAACGAGACGCTCGAGGACGAGGGTGAGCAGCACTTCATCAACGTCGGCTGCGCCAGCTGCCACACTCCGAGCATGACCAACTCCGACGGCGTCGAGGTCGAGCTCTACAGCGACCTGCTGCTTCACGATGTGGCGCGCTTTGGCGCCCTCGGCATCGTTGATGGCGACGCCACCATGCACGAGTTCCGGACCGCGCCCCTGTGGGGCATCGCCGAGACGGCGCCGTACATGCACGATGGTCGCGCCCACTCTCTGGAAGCCGCCATCGATGCCCACGAGGGCGAGGCCGAGGCCTCGCGCCAGGCGGTCGGCAACCTCACCGCGAGCGAGCGCGAGGCCCTGCTGGCATTCCTTCGCTCGCTCTGAGCCGGGCGACGCGACTGCTGGGTGACGGCCGGCGCGTGGCGCTGGCCGTCCAGCTCGCGCTGGTGGCGCTTGTGATGCTGGTCGGCTGCGAGACGTCGGTGAGCTGCGACGACGTCCTGGTTCGGTCCGAGGGTGGCGAGGACACGCTGCGCGTCTGCGTCGACCGAGCACGGACCGCCGACGAACGTCGCGTGGGCCTCACGGGTTACGCCGCACTCGCCGCCGATGCGGGTCTCTTGTTGGTCTTTCCGCTGACGGGCGAGGTGTGCATCTCTCAGGCGTTTGTCGCCTTCCCGATCGATGTCCTGTTCATCGACGAGGAGCAGAAGGTCGTCCAGGTCGCCGCCAACGTCGCAGCCGGGTCCGAGGACCTCATCTGCGTCGACCGTGTGCGCTACGTGCTGGAGGTCGCTGCTACCGCTGCGCGTAACGTCTCTGTCGGTGACCGCGCCGTGTTTGTTCCCTGACGGGGGCTGTTGACGGCGCGCGTCCTTCCCGCCGTCGGCCCGCTTTGCTAAGACCTGACCATGCTTTCACGCCTCAATCAGGTCCCAAACACGATCGCTGCTGTGGACATGGGCTCCAACAGCTTCCACTTGGTCATCGCTCGCGTCGTTGACGGCGTGCCCGAGGTCATCGACCGGCTCCAAGAGCGCGTGCAGCTCGCGGCCGGCCTTGAGCGAAAGAAGCGCATTCAGCCCGACGCCTGGGATCGCGCCTTGGCGTGCCTGTCGCGCTTTGGTGAGCGCCTCAGCGGCACCCCTGCTGGCGCGGTGCGTGCCGTGGGAACCGACACGCTGCGGGTCGCCAAGAATGCCCGTCAGTTTATCGAGGAGGCCAACGAAGCCCTGGGACACCCCATCGAGGTGATCTCTGGGCCAGAGGAAGCCCGCCTGGTTTACCGCGGCGTTGTTCAGGACCTGCCCCACGAAGACGGCCGCCGACAGCTGGTCATCGACATCGGCGGTGGCAGCACCGAGGTCGTGCTGGGCACCGGGCTCGACCACGAACATGCCACCAGCCTTCACATGGGCTGCGTCAGCTTTAGCCGGACCCACTTTCCCGAAGGCAAGATCACCGAAAAGCGCATGAAGAAGGCGACGATCGCTGCCCGTCTTCAGTACGAGCGCCTCCGTGGTCCCTACTTCAAGACGCCGTGGGACCGCGCCGTGGGCTCATCCGGGACCATCCGCGCGGTCGCGGCCATCCTGCGAGAGAACGGATGGAGCGATGGCCCGGTGACACAGGCCGGGATCAAGAAGCTGAAGAAGGCGCTCATCAAAGCCGGCCACATCGACAACCTCGGTAGCCTCAACGGGCTCAAGCCGGCGCGTCAGTCGGTCATCGCTGGCGGCCTCGCGATCCTCGATGGGGCGTTTGAGACCCTCAAGATCGACGAGCTCACGGCGGCCAGCGGAGCGCTTCGCGAGGGCGTGATGTACGACCTCCTCGGTCGCTTCTCCCAGCAGGATGTCCGCGAGCACACGATTCGCCAGATGATGGCGCGCTTTTTGGTCGACGAAGACCAGGCCGAGCGGGTCTCGCGCACCGCCATGGGACTCCTCGACATGAGCGCGTGGTTCGACACGTCCACGCGGCCGGCGGCCAGGCGCTACTTGCAGTGGGCAGCGCGCCTGCATGAAGTAGGCCTCGCGGTCTCGTTTCACAGCTACCACAAGCACGGCGCGTACCTCATCGCGAACTCGGCGATGTCGGGGTTCTCGCGCGATGAGCAACGCATGCTCGCCAACCTCGTGCTCGCCCATCG
>CALHXW010000075.1 GCA_938040325.1 uncultured bacterium
TTAAAATCGATACCAAACAGCCCACGCTTTCAGAAAATTCCAAGACCTTTACTTGCGTGAAAAACTACCGTAATTCCTTGAGCAAACGAAATTCTTTCTCTCGTTTTGGATGTTTTGTTTTTGTCAGTGAGATCCTGGTGGTGCGAGCCTCCACAACTGTATGTCACCGCACGGGCCCGACGCGGCGACGTTCGAGCGCGCAAGTGCTGGCGAGCTTGCACCGCACAAGATCGACGGCACGCTGGCGTTCATGTTTGAGACGCGCCTCGCGTTTCATGTGACCGAGTTTGGTCAGCGGGGCGGGACGCTCCAGAGCGACTACGCCGAGTGCTGGCAGGGGCTCAAGCGTCACACGGAGGGCTGACGGCGCGCCGGGGGGCTTCAGCTGGCCTTCTTGCGGCAGTCAACGAACTCCGGCGTCGCTTCCGGATCGAACGAGCCGTCGGCGAGCTGACCGAGGACCGTTGGCAGGTAGCCCTTGAACATGCGCTTAAAGCCGGCGCCGAGGATGAGCCGCACCATTGAAGCGCGCAGCCCGCGGAAGCCGGTTTGGTGGAACCGTAGCTTCGTGCCGCCATCCGCGGTCGCCGTGAGCTCAAACGTCACGACGGTGTCGATCGGTCCACCGCGCCACGAGTAGCTGAGGCGCTCATGGGGCGACACCTCAAGCACCTTGCAGTCGACGATGCCGTCGAATCCAGGTCCCGGTTTGGTGCGGAACTGAAAGGCGTGGCCGACCGTGGGTTCGAAGTCGTTGGGCATCAGCCACTGACCGAGCGCCTTGGCGTCGGTCAGGGCGCGCCAGACGCGCTCGGGCGGGTGGGGGTAGGTCACTTCGCGGTCGATACTACGCTTCATGGTCGTGCTCCGGGTTGTCATCGTAAGTTGGGTGATCGGATGGCCTAGGGCTAGCCTCTGTCCGGCTGGTCGATCCATCGGGGCTCCCGTCGGCTTCCTCTGCGTCGAGGTAGGCGCCGAGGCGATCGAAGGCGGTGTCCCAGAAGCGCTCGTACCGCCCGACCCAGTCATAAATGCGCCGTAGCGATGCGGGCCGTAGCGCGTACATCCGCCTGCGGCCATCACGTCGCACGGCGACGAGACCTGCCTGACGAAGCACACGCAGGTGCTGCGAGAACGCTGGTTGGCTCATTGCGAAAGGCGTCGCGAGGTCGCTGGCAGATGCGTCGCCATCGATCAACCGGTCGAGTATCGCGCGCCGGGTCGGGTCTGAGACCGCTCTGAACAAGTCTGTGTCAGCCATGACTCAGATAAATAATAAGCATATGCTTATGTGTCAATCAAAAACATAAGGCGATGCTTATTTAACGGGCGTGTTGCCGGACAAAGAAAAGGCCGGAGCGCCAAGCGCTCCGGCCAGAGGCTCGCCGAGAGGCGCTCGACTACTCGGCCGCGCTGTCGGTGCAGACCGCGAACTGGAACGACGCGCACGTGCAGTCCGTGTCGCCAGGCGTGCACTCGCCACCTGCGTCGTCAACGCAGTCCATGCCGCCGTACACGGGCGTGCAGCCTTCACGCGCGACGCACGCCTCCTCCGTCGACATGTCGGCGCAGGTCAGGGCGACGCAGGCGCCATCGTCGCCGCAGTAGTGGTCGAGCTCGCACTCGAGATCGGACGTACATGGGCAGCCGTCAGGTCCGCAGGCAGCGCACTCCCCATCCACACACTGCTCGCCTTCGTCGCACGCGCTGTCGGCGCCGCAGCCGGTGGGCGGAGGTGTCGCGTCGCCAGGAACGTCGGCGCCGTCCGCAGGGTCGGTACCAGCAGCGATCTCCTCAGCGTTGGTCGCGCCGTCGCCGTCGCCGTCTTCGTCGGCATCACCGATACCGTCGCCGTCGCTGTCGGGCAGCAGCGGATTGGTGTTGGTGGTCGCTTCTTCGTCGTTGGTGAGGCCGTCGCCGTCGAGGTCATCGGGAACGGGAGCCGGCCGTTGGTCGTCGTCGTCATCGTCATCGTCGTCCCAGCCGTGGTCGTCATCGTCCCAGGGCTGTTTGTCGTGATCGCGGTCGCAGTGACCGTCGCGGTCGCAGTCCCACTCGTCGTCGAAGAAGTCGTTGCCGCAGGCCGGTAGGGCGCCGATCAGTAGGCAGCTCAGGAGGGACAGTAGTGTTGTGCGCATGTGGATACTCCGGGTTGGGCTAGCCCGCACGTCTCACAAGAATTCGGCTGCGAACGTCGGATCTGCAGCACCTGTACGGCCGTGCTCCTTGCGGAAATCTCAAGGGGTCCCGACACATCGTCGTTTTCCTTCAGTCCGCGCCAGCCGTACCTGTGCTGCACCTCCTCGTCCTCGCTCGAATTCTTGTGAGAAGTACGAGCTAGATGGTTTCTGGCATTCGAAACACTGGCGCGACGAAAGGGTGTCACCTCGGGTCGCAACTTTTTTTTCGTCGGCGAGTGACACAAGCCTCAGGTCCTGGTGTTTCACCTACCGACAACCCACTCCGTAGAGGAGACTCGCCGCTTGGCAATCGACGCTGATGCTTACTACCGCCGCTACGCTCCGATGGTTCTCCGTCGGTGCCGGCGCATGCTCGGCGACGAAGCGCGTGCGGTGGATGCGATGCAGGACACGTTCGTGAAGCTTCTCACCTATCAAGACCGCCTCGATGACAGCGCTCCTTCGAGCCTGCTCTACCGGATGGCGACGAACGTCTGCCTCAACACGATACGGAGCAGCAAGCGCAAGCCCGATGCGCGCAACGGTGACCTTCTCGAACGCATTGCGGCCACTGGCGACGACCAAGAGAGTCGTGCGTCGGCTGGCGGGATTCTGGGGCGGCTCTTCGCCCGGGAAAAAGAGAGCACCCAGACCATTGCGGTCCTGCACCTGCTCGACGGGATGACTCTGCAAGAGGTGGCAACGGAGGTTGGCATGAGTGTGTCCGGCGTCCGCAAGCGTCTGCGGAACCTTAGAGCGAACCTACACGAACTGGAGGGCGTATGAAGCCCACACAGACAGAGACAGCGGTCGCGGGTCAGCGAGTTCCCGAGCTCTTGCTCGAGCGACTGGCGCTTGGCGAACTCACTGCTTCGGATGCGGCATCGGTCCGTGACCGCTTGGCTGAGGAGCCAGGTGGGCACGAGCGGCTGAGAGCGATCGAAGCGGACAACCAGTCGATCCTTGACCGATACCCGGCCGAGCGGACGCTTGCGTCGGTCCGCGCGAGGGTGAACGAGCGCGCGAGAACCGGAGCGCGCGGTGGTTGGCTAAGGCGCTGGTCACCGATGCTAGGCGCTGCGGCAGTGGCGGCGATTGCGTTGCTGGTCGCTCAGCCTTGGGCAGACCGTTCTGACACCCCGCGAGGTGGAAGCTACGTCGATCCTTACGGCCCGGGCGATGTGACGCGAGAGAAGGGCCCGGGCGAGAAGCGCGCCAGCCTGCACATCTACCGCAAGAACGTCGGCGCGACCGACCCGCAGGCCTCCGCGAGCGAGCTGCTCGAGCCAGGCGAGCAGGTTGCCACCAATGACACGCTCCAGGTTGGCTACGTTGCCGCCGGCAAGAAGCACGGCGTGCTCCTGTCGATCGACGGCCGCGGCGCCGTCACGTTGCACTCACCTGCGACGCCAACCGGCGACACTGCGCTGAGCGGAGAGGGTGAGGTGGCGCTGCCATTCGCTTACCAACTCGACGACGCTCCGAATTTCGAACGCTTCTTCTTCGTCACGTCCTCGGAGACTGTGAGCGTTCGTGCCATCTTAGATGCGGCGCGTCTGTTGGCGGCGAGCGCCGATGGTGGCGAGCGAGGGGCGCTGGTGTTGCCTGCAAACCACGATGTGACGACGATGTTGTTAGAGAAGTCTGGGGAGGCACCATGAGCGAGACAATCCAACCTGCAGTCCCAAGCTCGACGTCGGCCCAGTGTGGCCGGCTCGCCCGGTTTGGCGTGGTCGTCGCCGTTGTCTTCGCGGGGATCGGCATGCCCTCGGCCGCCGTTCATGCCGCCGACGGCGACGGTACGGTGCGTCGCTTCATGCTCGTGATTGGCAGCAACGATGGCGGGCCTGACCGGGTGCACTTGCGCTTCGCCGGGACCGACGCCGACGCATTCGCCAAGGTCCTGGGCCAGCTCGGCGGTGTCCACGGGAGCGACCGCGTGATCCTCAAGGAGCCCACTGGGGCCCAGATCATGGACTCGGTGGCGCAGCTCAAGCAGCGGATTGGCGCGGCTCACGACGCGCACCGCCGCACCGAGTTCGTCCTCTACTACTCCGGCCACTCCGATGAGTACGGCCTCCTCCTTGGCTCAGAGCGCTTCAGCTACAAGCAGCTCAAGCAGCTCATCAAAGAGGTCGGCGCCGACGTCCGAATCGCCATCGTCGACAGCTGCTCATCGGGCGCGTTGCTTCGCAGCAAGGGTGGCAAGCGGGTTGCGCCCTTCCTGATCGACGGCAGCTCCGACGTGTCAGGTCACGCGTACCTCACGTCGAGCTCCGCAGACGAGGTCGCTCAAGAGTCGGATCGACTCGGCGCATCGTTCTTTACTCACCACCTCGTCAGCGGGCTCCGCGGCGCGGCAGATGTCTCAGCAGACGGCCGCGTGACCCTCAATGAGGCCTACCAGTTCGCCTTCCGTGAGACCCTCAAGCGAACCGAGAACACCAAGAGCGGACCGCAACACGCCAACTACGACATCGGCCTGTCGGGCAGTGGCGACGTCGTCATCACCGACCTCGCACAGCTCGACTCCATCCTGGTGTTCGATACCGAACTTGCAGGCGTGTTCTTCGTCCGCGACACCAGCGAGCAGCTCGTCGCAGAGGTCGACAAGGACACGAGCCGCGAGATTGCGCTCGGTCTGGAGGCGGGGCGCTACTCGGTCTCGTACGTCAACTCAGGCACTGTGTTCACGCACGACGTCGTGCTCGCTACCGGTGGCCGTGTGGCCTTGGCGCAGTCCGACTTCCAGGCTCAGCGCGTCGCGTCGGCCCATCGCGAGCGCGGTGGCAAGGCTGTGGCTGCGACGACGGCGACCCACGAGCACGACGACGGCTCCGCGAGTGTCGTGCGGTTGTCGATCGTCCCAGGCGTGACGCTGTTTGGCGGTCGAAGCAACGACGTGAAGGGCGTGTCGATCGGTGTCCTTGGTGACCACGTCGGAAGGCTCGACGGCACACAGGTCTCATCGCTGTTCAACATCGCCTCGGACAGTGTCGATGGCGTCCAGGTGTCGGGGCTCTTCAATGTCTCTGGCGGCATGGTCGACGGTGTGCAGGTTGCCGGGCTCGTCAACACGGCAGGCGACGTTCATGGCGTCCAGGTCGGCCTCATCAACATCGGTGGCCATGTGAAGGGCGCCCAGATCGGCCTCATCAACTACGCCGACAGTGTCGATGGCGTGTCGCTCGGCCTGCTACCGATCATCGCCGACGGCTACAACCACCTCCAGGTCTGGTACGAGTCGAGCTCATCGCTTCACGTCGGCTACACGCTCGGCACGCCGTCTCTCTACATTCTCGGCATGGCCGGCATGATGAACCCGAGCGATCCCGAGTGTGGCATTCGCGTCGGCGGCGGCATCGGGACGCATGCAGGGCTCGGCTCACAGCTCTTCTTGGACATCGAGCTGGTCGGCGGCACCTACCTCGCTGACGAGTGCCGGCGTGACGAAAACAACGTGGCGTCCGATCGTCTGGCGTTCGCGCGGCTGCAAGCAAAGCTCGGCTACCGGCTCACGAGTGGGATGGCGCTCTTCGTAGGGGCCTCCGCAGGTGCGGACTTCGTTGAGGAGTTCGACGAGCGCCGGCTGGATTTGCCTGGACCGCAACACTCGAGCTCGACAGAGGCCGAGTTCGTGCCCTCGCTCAACGCGGGTATTTCTTTCTTCTAGTCTAGTCCCAAATCAAGCGCTGTTTTCGAGCGAGGCGAAGGCGATGTGCTTGCCGGCGACGTCCGCTGGACGAAGGCGATGCGTGCATCGTCGAGTTCAGGTGAGCGAAGCGAGCGTATGGACGTCGCTGGCGAGGGCATCGCCAAAGCCGCAGCCGGACAGAGCGCTTGTTTTGGGTCTAGTTGTTGCATTTCCCGGCAACGCTGCTCGCCCGGCCTGCACGCCAAGCGCTCAAGCGATGACGAGCAATAACGACGCGGCTGGCGCGCACCGCAACGCAGGTGACGAGCCCCCAGCATGTGGTTGCAGGGCTTGTGCGCGCGGTGCCGCTGCGCGCGGTCTGGGTGATGTGCGTCCTAAAGACCGAACCTGAGTCTGTCGATGAAGTGTCTATAGTGAAGACTGCGACAGATTGATCAGAGTCGGGCGGACCGGCGACAGATAGACGGAGGTGCTCTCATGCAACGACTCATGTCATCCCTCAAGCTCACGCTCGCTCTCTGGGCCGTCGGTGCCCTGCTCGTTGGTTGCGACAGCCTCGACGATGTGAGTGCCGAGGTGCGCACCCAGATTCAGATTGGCGCTGCCGCCCCCAACATTCCTGAGCTCAGCGAGCTGCCGCCGCTCGATGACTTGATCGCTATCGACTTGTCCAAGCACACATCGGCCTCTGAGCAGGTCGAGGAGATCTACCTCGAGAGCCTCACCATGCAGGCGCTGCGGCCGACCGGGCAGGACATGGAGTTCTTGGGTCGAATGACCCTCTTCATTCATGCCGACGGCATGCCGTCCATCGAGTTCGCGCGGCGCGACAGCTTTCCTGTCGGCGTCTCGAAGGTCTCGTTTGACACCACGACGGCCAACCTCAAGCCCTACATGACCGGCAGCCGCGTGAGCGTCTCGGCGACGATCGTTGGCGCAAAGCGCCCCAGCGAGACCACCCGGCTTGAGATGGTCACGACCTTCCAGATCGACACGACGATCCTCTAGTCCCAGAACAAGCGCCATTTTCGAGCAAGGCGAACGCTCCGGTGCTTGCCAGCGGCGTCGGCCGAATGAAGGCCCTGCGAGCATCGTCGAGTTCGGGTGAGCGGATCGAGCGGACCGACGCTGCTGGCGAGTGCATCGCGGAAGGCGCAGCCGGAAAGAGCGCTTGTTTGGGTCTAGTGTCCCGTCCGGCGAGTTCGCTCGAAGATTCCGGACACAACACACCGATCGGCGTCGCTCGCGAGGCCCTCGCTCGCGAGGCCCTCGCTCGCACCACGGCGGCTATCGCCGGTCCGTCTCGACGAGACCTGCCTCAGTCGTCGCTGCGGGGATGAAGCTCTAGCGCTTCGGGCGCCACCGATCGGTTCACGCCGAGCGCGTGGATTCGGTACGTGACGTCTTCACCGAGTGTCGTGAGCGCACGGATCGTGACTTGCTGGCCCGCTGGCAGCGGGCCTGAGGCTTCTAGCAGTGTCGCGGTGTCGTCGCGGACGCTCAGGTCGAGCGTCGCAAACGTATACGGGGCATCGTGGGCGACGTCGGCCATGTCCAAGTAGACATCGGTGAGGTCGCGGTCGCGCACGATCGCGGTGATCTCAGCAGGGCTGTCGGGCAGCGTACCGGTGACCACAAGCTTGAGGCGGCCGTCCATCTGCAGCGTGACGACAACGTCCTCGATGCCCAGACGCTCTACCAGTGGCAGGCTGACAAAGGGCGCACGACTGCTGAGCGCCGCACTCACTGTGCGCGCGAACGCCTCGTCGAAGCGCTCTACGCCCTCACCGAGGGTTTCGATGAACTCCGCAAACGAGAGTCTGTTGGTGTCGGCGACTGCCTAGGCCGAGTGGCTCGCGTAGCGAGCGATCGCCTTGTCGCGCGAGACCGGATCGTAGGTTGCGGGGCACGCGAGGCCGCGCGGGGTCAGGTTGCCCTCGCGGTCGCGACGGACGTACTGCGCGTCAACGATGCCGAGGGTACCCTTGTCGTCGATCTCGACGACGACGCCGTCGGCGCCCTTCTCACCGATCAGCTCGATGACCTTCACGACCGCAAATGAAGCGCCTTCGGATTGTCCACCCTTGCGCTTCTCATGTGCCAGTTTTGCCTTTTTCTTACCACCAGCCATCGCGGGCCTCCGATCGTGTCCATGTTCTGCCGACCCTCAGAGTCGGGCCGCCCCAAGTATCACCGATCGGTGTTCGGCGCCAAGGATGAAGTCACCACGGCGCGACGGCGTAGGCATCACTACGACCGTCTCGGCGGTTCCTGCGTCGCGTTTTCTGATCGGCGCACGAAGCCGAGGGCAACCTGGGCCCACCGTCCAGAGTTGTCGCTTTCATTAACAGAGGACCGCTCATCAACCTGGTGTGTCGCGATCCCACACGCAGCGCGGTGGACGGTCGCTCGCATCGCGCCTGTTGCTCGGTGGCTCCGTCCGACACCGTCGTCTGCTGGGCCGAGCCCCTATCCGCCGAGGCTTTTCGACAGAGGGTTGTGAGGCCCGAACCAGCATGCTATGGACCCGCGCGCTCGACGAGAGTCGGGCGAAAATTCACACACCCCCTGGTCTTTCGTGGCGCGGCAACGTGTCGTAGGGGGTGGAGGCAAACGAAAGAGAGGACAACATGAGTAACTCTGTCACGATGCGTGAGATGTTGGAGGCCGGTGTTCACTTCGGCCATCAGGTGCACCGCTGGAACCCGAAGATGCGGGACTACATCTGGGGCGCCAAGAACGGCATCCACATCATCAACCTCCAGAAGACGGTTCGCCTTCTGCGCCACGCCCTCGACTTCGCGTCGAAGCTCGGTCAGCACGGCGACAAGATCCTCTTGGTCGGCACCAAGCGCCAAGCCCAAGAGATCGTCGTTTCTGAGTCGGCCCGCGGCAAGCTGCCGTACATCGGCCATCGCTGGCTCGGCGGCATGCTCACCAACTTCCGAACCATCCGCACGTCCATCGAGCGCATGGAGACCATCGAGAAGCAGCTTGGCGTTGGAAACGTCGAGCGCCTCGTGAAGAAGGAAGTGACCCGCCTCGAGCGCGAGCACGCGAAGCTCACCCGCAACCTCGGCGGTATCCGTGACATGAAGAAGCTCCCCGGAGCGGTCTTCATCATCGACACCGTCAAAGAGCACCTGGCCGTCAACGAGGCCAAGAAGCTCAAGATCCCAATCATCGCGCTCGTCGACTCCAACTCGAATCCCGAGGATGTCGACTACCCGATCCCGTCCAACGACGACGCGATCCGCGCCATCAAGCTGTTCACGACAGCGCTGACCGACGCCTACCTGTCGGGTGCAATGCTCCACAAGGAGACGTTCCAGCGTGAGTTCGCGCCGACCAGCCAGCAGACCGCACCGGTCGACGTCATCGTTCGTAAGGGCGATGAGGCCGCGCCTGCTGCTGCCGCTGCGCCTGCCGCCGCTGCGCCCGCTGCTGCCGCTGCGCCTGCCGCCGCTGCGCCTGCCGCTGCCGCTGCGCCAGCTGCTGCCGAGCCTGCTGCTGCTGCACCTGCGGCTCCAGCTGCTGCCGCCGATCCTGCCGCACCGGCCGCCAGCTAAGTCTGAACCACCTAGAACGAGCGAGCGGAGGCTGTCTCTGCTCGCACTCAACTAAACCGCTCAATTGAGCAGGGGTTTTTGCCCATGAGCATCAGCGCAAAACTCGTCAAAGAGCTCCGTGACCGGACCGGTGCCGGCTTCATGGACTGCAAGAAGGCTCTCGCCGCCACCGATGGCGACTTGGAGAAGGCGCTCGAAGAGCTGCAGAAGAAGCAGCTCGCCAGCGTCAGCAAGAAGGCTTCGCGCATCGCAGCCGAGGGACTCGTCGGAAGCTACATCCACATGGGCGGCCGCATTGGCGTGCTCGTCGAGGTGAACTGCGAGACGGACTTCGTTGGACGTAACGAGGACTTCCAAGGCTTCGTCCGTGACGTCGCCATGCACATCGCCGCCGCGAACCCGGCAGTCGTCAGCGAGGACGAGCTGGACCCTGCGCTCATCGCGAGCCAGTCCAAGATCTTCAAGGGCCAAGCGATGGAAGAGGGCAAGCCCGAGCACATCGCCGAGAAGATCATCGTCGGCCGCGTCAAGAAGTGGAAGAAGAGCGTCTGCCTCCTCGACCAGCCCTTCGTGAAAGACCCCGACCGCTCGGTGCTCGAGGTTCAAAACGACCTGACGACCAAGATCGGTGAGAAGATCTCGATCCGCCGCTTTGTCCGCTTTGAGGTCGGCGACGGCATCGAGAAGAAGGAAGACGACTTCGCCGCCGAAGTTGCCGCCCAAGCGGGCGTGTAGCCGCGTTGAGCAATCGAAGAGAGGGGCTCGGTCGAACTGACCGCGCCCCTTTTTTTGCGCCGATACCGAGCGACGAGCTGATGGGAGATGGACCATGTCTGAACTAAAGTACAAGCGAGTGCTGCTCAAGCTCTCAGGTGAGGCGCTGCTGGGCGACCAACCGTTCGGGACGCACGTGCCCACGCTCAAGTCGATCGCGGCCCAGGTCCGAGATGTGCACGCACTCGGGATCGAGCTCGCGCTTGTCATTGGCGGCGGCAACATCTTTCGCGGAATGAAGGGTGCCGCGGCCGGCATGGACCGCGCGACCGCCGACTACATGGGCATGCTTGCCACCGTCATGAATGCGCTTGCCATGCAGGATGCGCTTGAGAAGGCGGGCGTTCAGACCCGCGTCATGAGCGCCATTGAGATGCACTCGGTCGCCGAGACCTACATCCGGCGCCGCGCGGAGCGTCACCTCGAGAAGGGGCGCGTCATCATCTGCGCAGCCGGTACAGGCAACCCATACTTCACGACCGACACGACCGCGGCGCTTCGCGCCAACGAGCTGCGTGCCGAGATTGTCATGAAGGCGACCAAGGTCGACGGCGTCTACGACAAGGACCCCGTCAAACACGCCGATGCTGTCCGCTACGACACCATCTGCTACCGCGACGTCCTGGCCCAAGGCCTCAAGGTCATGGACAGCACGGCCATCAGCCTCTGCCAAGACAACGACATGCCGATCCTCGTGTTCGACATGACCACTCCAGGCAACATCGAGAAGGCCGTGCGCGGCAACGTCGTTGGCACCTTGGTGATGGCCGATGCGACCGTGGCGGGTCGCGCTTGAGGTGATGGCGGAAACGACGCTGTCGGGTCGCGCTTGAGGCCGATGCGCGGCGCTGAAGCCCGTTTCGTCAGCGTCAACGTGACTCCGTCACGCCTCGGCTAACCCTCGCTTCGCTCGGCTCCGAGACGCGGCTCAGCACCACGCCTCAACCACAATCACGCCCCGTCATCGTCGCATCCACCAACTCTTCGAGGTTGGGTGGACAACTCTCGGGCTGTGGGT